>NZ_PGEN01000001.1:0-300000 GCF_002797435.1 Sphingomonas koreensis
CGACGACATTGACGCCCATGTCGGACAGCGCCGACATCACGTCTTCGATCTGGTCGGTCGTGAACTGATCCTGCGGAGCATTTCGTTGAGCTGATCGACGGTGATGTAACCGCGCTTCTTGGCGCGGGCGACCAGCTTCTTGATGAGCCTTCGTTGAGATCGATCAGCGGCGCATCGCCGGTCTCGGTCGTATCCCCGTCGTCTGCCATGATTGCCTTTGCCATCGATTACCTTCGAAAACCGGATGGCGGCTATTATACGCCGCCTATTCCTGAATTATGCCTCGTCCGCAAGCATCAGATTCGCGAGTCGCGTCTCAAGCTCCGCCTTGCGCCGTACCAGCGCTACCTGACGATCGAACGCTTCGTCGCTGAAACGCGCCTGAACCGCAGCGGTTGCCTCTGCCAACGCAGCATCGACCTGCGGCCTTGCGACAAGCACCGCGATCGCTTCGCCAAGATCGAGCGCCGCCCGTTCCGCGTCCCACTCTTTCTGCGTGAAGGTGAAGCGAAGCGCGTCGGCGCGGAGCAGTTCCGCAGCTATCTGATCAAAACCGGACGCCGCCAATATGGTGCGCAGGCGAGCGGTATCAAGCGCCTGATCTTCAAGGGCGACATCGATCACGGCCTCGAACAGCCGGCCCAGTGCGCCGTCGGCGACACGAAGGCTGGAGAGTGTCTCCATGTGACGGGCGATCTCTGCCGGATGGCGGATCAGACCGGCGAGCACCGCCTTGGCGAGAACGCGGTCGATCCCGGTCGCACCCACCGCCTGTGTGGCCGGGCCGGGGGGCGGTTCGGGCGGCTGCCAGCGCTGGCCGGAGCGGCCAGGCGCGCGGCCTCCCTGCGCGCGCGGCGTGAAAGGCGCGGTGCAGGGGCGAAATGGCGTCGCAACGATTGCGGAACTCGGTAATGTATTCGTGGCGGACATTGCCGTCCTGGATCGTCGCCGCAAGATCGGACAGGCGGCGTTTGAGGCCCGCACGCGCCTCGGGCGTCTCCAGCGGTTCGGCGGCAAGCTCGTGCTGCCAGATACGGTCGGCGAGCGGCTGGGCGGCCTGAAGCAGTGCCTCGAACGCCTGCGGGCCCGCGGAACGGACGAGATCGTCGGGGTCCTGGCCGTTGGGCAGGGTGACAAAGGCAAGGCTGCGGCCGGGCGCCAGATGGGGCAGGGCGCGATGCGCCGCCCGCATCGCCGCCTTCTGTCCCGCCGCGTCGCCATCGAACGCGAGCAGTGGAATGTCCGCCATCCGCCACAGCCGCTCCAGCTGATGCTCGGTCAGCGCCGTACCGAGCGGCGCCACCGCCTCCCGAACCCCGCCTGCGCCAGCGCGATCACGTCCATATAGCCTTCGACCGCGATCACCCGCCCGGTCTTGCGCGACGCGGCCTGGGCGCGATCGAGATTGTAGAGCGTGCGCCCCTTGTCGAAGAGCGGGGTCTCGGGCGAATTCAGATATTTGGGCTCGCCCTCGCCGATGATGCGGCCGCCGAACGCGATCACCCGGCCGCGCGCATCCTTGATCGGGATCATCAGCCGGCCGCGGAACCGATCGTACGGCTCCTTGCCCTCGACCTGGATCAGCATCCCGGCCTCGACCAGCATCGGGTCGCCATAGGCTTTGAGCGTCTCGCGCAATTTGCTGCGCGAATCCGGCGCGAACCCCATGCCGAAGTCGCGCGCCGTATCTGCGGTGATCCGCCGCCGCTCGAGCAGCGCGCGCGCCTCCGCCCCGGCGAGCCCGTGGAGTTGATCGACGTAGAATCTGGCCGCATCGGCCATCGCTTCGTGCAGGCCCTTGGCCTTTTCCGCCTTCTCCGCGGCGCGCGGATCGGCCTGAGGCACGTCCATTCCGCTGCGGCGGCGAGTTCCTTCACCGCATCCATGAAAGGCAGGCCCTGCTGATCGGTCATCCACCGGATCGCGTCGCCATGCGCGCCGCAGCCGAAGCAAATGGTAGAAGCCCTTGTCGTCGTTGATCGTGAACGACGGCGTCTTCTCGTTATGGAACGGGCAGCACGCCTTCCACTCCCGCCCCGCGCGCGTGATCTTCACGCTGCGCCCGATCAGGGCGGACAGCGTGGTGCGCGTGCGCAGTTCGTCGAGAAAGGCGGGGGTGAGACTCATTCCCTCAGTACAGCATGTTCAGGGTGCCTCCGCGGCACGGGAGCGAATGGGAGGCAGATCGGCGGCCCGGCTGACCAGACCCCGGAAGGCATTGTCGAACCGGACATCGGCTATGATCGGGGCGATTGTCACGCCGCGTGCCTGCAGGTCGGCTGGGATGGCATCCGAAGCGTTTGGTTCGTCGTGCACGATCGTGAACGACATGACGATGTTCATCAACGTTCCGAAACGGACAAGGTCGTCGGACAGTTTGGCGGCCTGCAACCGCGTATCCTTTGCCTTGCCGTTTCCCAGCTTCCGCTGACCCGGCCGACATAGGTGAACTTGCCGGTTCGATATCGAACCCGTAAGACCCCAGCGAGAGCGCGGTTTCCCCGCCATGATCTCCGGTTCCGCCGATCACCCATCGCCCCGGGGTAACCGGGATGACGAAGAAGGAGCCATGCGCGTTGGTCGCCCATGCGCGACCCTTGGTGATCTGGGCCACATCGAGATTCTTGCTCGAACCCGGAGAGCCCAGGCCATATTTCCAGACCAGCTTCCCGGTCGTCGGATCCAGGCGGTTGAGATAGATGAAAGGGATGTCGGATTGCGGATGAACGGCAATCACGATGTAGCCCAGCTGATGGTCGACCTTGAGCTCGTTCGGCTTGACGGGCTTGGTCGCATTCGCGGCCGGAATAACCAGAGCCGTTCCGAGAGCCGCGAGCAGGAGAAGTGCGCGTTTCATGGAGCCAGCCTTTTCTTCACCAGGCCGTGCGGAAGCCGCGAGTGCCGCAAATTTCTGCAGTGCCGGTTCGTTCAACCCGTCATCGACGACGGCCATGTCGCCCTTTCCGACGATCGCGTCCCATGCGTCCGGTTGCATGGCATAGCGATCATAGCCGTGCGCGTGCATGCAACGCCGCATGACGGCTGCACGCATGTCGCGGCGATCCTTTCCGCCCATGTAGTTGCCGAGAATGCCCTTGTTGTTGCCGATCATGTCGTTGAGCGAGAGCACTGGAAGCGCCTGCTCCGCACAGAAACGGTAATCGGCAAGCGCGGTCTCCTCCGACACTCCCGGCGCATGAAACATGAAGTGGCGCATCGGATTGATCAAAGACGCCTGTGTCGATTGCGCAAAGGCCGGGCTGACCGAAAAGCCCGACAAGAGCGGAAGCACCGTCAGCGCTATGACGATTGATTTGTGCGAAACCCCCATTTGCCCCTCTTTTAGCTGAGCGCCGCTTTCACCAGCCCCGACGCCTTGCTCATGTCGAGCTGGCTGGCGTGGCGCGCCTTCAGCTCCGCCATCACCCTACCCATGTCTTTCATGCCCGATGCGCCCAGCTCGGCCTTGATCGCCTCGATCGCCGCGCTGGTCTCCGCTTCGCTCATTTGCGCCGGGAGGAACCGCTCGATCACCGCGACTTCGGCCTTCTCCTTGTCGGCAAGCTCCTGGCGCCCGCCCTTTTCGAACATCTCGATCGACTCGCGACGTTGCTTGACCATCTTCTGAAGGACCTCGACCACCAGCGCGTCGTCATCGGTGACCGGGCCCTGGGTCCGCACCTCGATGTCGCGATTCTTGATCGCGCTCTGGATCAGGCGGATGGCGGCCGTGCCTTCCTTGTCGCCGCTCTTCATGGCGGTGATGACGGCAGCCTGGATATCGTCGCGGATCATTTTGTCTCTACCCACAGGTGAATCGGAATTATCCGGCCTTAGACCCCGCAGCCGTCCGACGCGAGGGTTGACGAATTGGGGGGAGGGGTCTAGCGGGCGGGCCTTAGCACACATTGCCGGAAACCCCTGTAGGAGCGCCCTCTCATAATGGCCGACGCGACGCCTTTTACCGTGCCTGAAGGAGCTACAGGCGTTCTTGTTCTTGCGTCGGGCGAAGTGATCTGGGGGCGTGGATTCGGGGCCGAGGGCCATGCCGCGGGCGAAGTCTGCTTCCACACCGCGATGACCGGCTATCAGGAGATCATGACCGACCCGTCCTTCGCGGGCCAGATGATCTGCTTCACCTTCCCCCATATCGGCAATGTCGGCGCCAACCCCGACGATGTCGAGGCGGACAATCCCCATGCGCTCGGCATGATCGTGCGCGAGGACGTGACCGAGCCGAGCAACTTCCGCAGCGTCGAGCGGCTCGACGACTGGATGAAGCAGCATGACCGCATCGGTCTTGCCGGGATCGACACCCGCGCGCTGACTCGCCGCATCCGCGGGCAGGGCGCGCCCAACGGCGTGATCGCCCATTCGGCGAGCGGCGAGTTCGACATTCCCTGGCTGCTCGAGCGAGCGCGCGCCTGGCCTGGGCTCGAGGGCATGGACCTCGCCATCACCGTCACCACCGAGACGCATTTCGGCTGGGAAGGCGGTGTGTGGCGGCTCGGCTTCGGCTATGGTGAAGAGGGTGCCGAGGATGGCCGCCCGCATGTCGTGGCGATCGATTATGGGTCGAAGCACAACATCTTCCGCAATCTGGTTCAGGCCGGCGCCAAGGTGACGGTGCTGCCCGCCACCGCGACCGCCGAGCAGGTGCTGAGCTTCAACCCTGACGGCATCTTTCTGTCGAACGGCCCGGGCGATCCCGCGGCGACCGGCGAATATGCGGTACCGGTGATCCGCGAGCTGCTGGAGACCAAGAAGCCGCTGTTCGGCATCTGCCTTGGCCACCAGCTGCTCGGCCTCGCAGTCGGTGCGCAGACCACCAAGATGTTCCAGGGCCATCGCGGCGCCAACCACCCGGTCAAGCGCCTCAGCGACGGCGCGGTCGAGATCACCAGCATGAACCATGGCTTCGCGATCGATCGCGCGACTTTGCCCGCGAATGTGACCGAGACCCATGTCTCGCTGTTCGACGGCAGCAATTGCGGGATCGAGATCGACGGCGGCCGCGCGTTCAGCGTGCAGTACCACCCCGAGGCGAGCCCGGGGCCGCAGGATAGTTTCTATCTGTTCGAGCGGTTTGTGGGGATGTTGGGGCAACCGGCGTGATTCTTCTGGCAGCAGCGTTGCTGGCTGATCCCGAAGTGGTGACCTGTTCGACGCGAGCCGGCGCCTGCCCGCAGGTCACCCAAATCATTAATAGCGACGCGCAAACTTGTGGCCTGACGGTGACCTTTGGCCCGGAGCCTGACGATGGCCTCAAAATCATTGCAGATGCTTGGCGTTTCACCGTGATTCTGCCGCCGATGGCGACGGATAGCCAAGTGGCCTGCATGGCCAAGGCGAGATCGACCCGGCATGCGCGCCTTTACCCTAATCGCCCTGAAAAGAAGCAATAATGCCCAAACGCACCGACATCTCCTCCATCCTCGTCATCGGCGCCGGTCCCATCGTGATCGGTCAGGCGTGCGAGTTCGACTATTCGGGCACGCAGGCGATCAAGGCGCTCAAGGAAGAGGGCTATCGCATCGTCCTGGTCAATTCGAACCCGGCGACGATCATGACCGATCCCGAGCTGGCCGACGCGACCTATGTCGAGCCGATCACGCCGGCGGTGGTCGCCAAGATCATCGAGAAGGAGCGGCCCGACGCCGTCCTGCCGACGATGGGTGGTCAGACCGCGCTCAACACCGCGCTGGCGCTGGCGAACGACGGCACGCTGGAGAAGTTCGGCTGCATCATGATCGGCGCGGATGCCGAGGCGATCGACAAGGCCGAGGATCGGCTGAAGTTCAAGGACGCGATGACCAAGATCGGGCTGGAATCGGCCCGCTCGGCGATCGCGCACAGCGAGGCCGATGCGCTGGCGGCGCTGGAGAAGGTCGGCCTGCCCGCGATCATCCGTCCCAGCTTCACCATGGGCGGCTCGGGCGGCGGCATCGCCTACAACCGCGAGGAATTCCTCACCATCGTCCGCAGCGGCCTCGACCTGTCGCCGACGACCGAGGTGCTGATCGAGGAATCGCTGCTCGGCTGGAAGGAATATGAGATGGAGGTCGTGCGGGATCGCAACGACAACGCCATCATCATCTGTTCGATCGAGAATATCGACGCGATGGGCACCCATACCGGGGATTCGATCACCGTCGCGCCGGCGCTGACGCTGACCGACAAGGAATACCAGATCATGCGCAACGCATCGATCGCGGTGCTCCGGGAAATTGGCGTCGAAACCGGCGGTTCGAACGTGCAGTTCGCGGTGAATCCGAAGGACGGCCGCCTGATCGTGATCGAGATGAACCCGCGCGTGTCGCGCTCCTCGGCGCTGGCGTCGAAGGCGACCGGCTTCCCGATCGCCAAGGTCGCGGCCAAGCTGGCGGTGGGCTACACGCTCGACGAGATCGAGAACGACATCACCGGCGCGACCCCGGCGAGCTTCGAGCCGACGATCGACTATGTCGTCACCAAGATCCCGCGCTTCGCGTTCGAGAAGTTCAAGGGCGCCGAGGCGACGCTCGGCACCGCGATGAAGTCGGTCGGCGAGGTGATGGCGATCGGCCGCAACATCCATGAATCGATGCAGAAAGCGCTGCGCGGCCTCGAAACGGGCCTCAGCGGCTTCAACAATGTCGATCATCTCGCCGGCGCGCCGCGCGACGAGATCGAGGCGGCGCTGGCGATCCGCTCGCCCGACCGGCTGCTGATCGCGGCGCAGGCGCTGCGCGAAGGCTTCACCGTCGCCGAGGTTCATGCGCTCACCAAATACGACCCGTGGTTCCTTGAGCGGATGGCAGAGATCGTCCGCGCCGAGACCGAGGTCGCTACCAATGGCCTGCCGCAGGACGCGGCGGGGATGCGCAAGCTCAAGTCGATGGGCTTTTCCGACAAGCGGCTGGCCTGGCTGGCGCTGCAATCGGCCAATCTGCGCGAGGGCGCGGGGGCGATGGCGCGCTCTTCGGGGCTGATCGGCGAAGTCGTCAAGGCGATGACCGGCGGCGTGACCGAGGCCGATGTGCGTGCGCACCGCCACAAGCTCGGCGTACGCCCGGTGTTCAAGCGGATCGACACCTGCGCGGCCGAGTTCGATGCCAAGACGCCGTACATGTACTCGACCTATGAAGCGCCGAGCTTCGGCGAGCCCGAGTGCGAGAGCCAGGTTTCGGATCGCAGGAAGATCGTGATCCTGGGTGGCGGTCCGAACAGGATCGGGCAGGGGATCGAGTTCGACTATTGCTGCTGCCACGCATGCTTCGCGCTGTCGGACGCCGGGTTCGAGACGATCATGGTCAACTGCAACCCGGAAACGGTCAGCACCGACTATGACACGTCGGACCGCCTCTATTTCGAGCCGCTGACGGCCGAGGACGTGCTGGAGATCCTGCATGTCGAGCAGTCGAAGGGCGAATTGCTCGGCGTGATCGTGCAGTTCGGCGGGCAGACTCCGCTCAACCTGGCGCGCGCGCTGGAGGCGGCGGGGATCCCGATCCTCGGCACCTCGCCTGACGCGATCGATCTGGCCGAGGATCGCGAGCGCTTTGCCGATCTGGTGTCGAAGCTCGGCCTCAAACAGCCCGCCAACGGCATCGCGCGCAGCCGGGAAGAGGCGATCGCGGTGGCCGAGCGGATCGGTTACCCTGTGCTGACGCGGCCGTCCTATGTGCTGGGTGGCCGGGCGATGGAGATCGTCGATACGGTCGAGCAGCTCGATCATTACATCCAGACCGCGGTTCAGGTGTCGGGCGACGCCCCCGTGCTGATCGACCAGTATCTGCGCGATGCGGTCGAGGTGGATGTGGACGCGATCGCGGACGGCGACGATGTCGTGGTCGCGGGCGTGCTCCAGCATATCGAGGAAGCGGGCGTCCATTCGGGCGACAGCGCCTGCTCGATCCCGCCTTACTCGCTGTCGGCGCAGATCATCGCCGAGATCGAGCGCCAGACCGAGGCGCTGGCGCGCGGGTTGAACGTCAAGGGGCTGATGAACATCCAGTTCGCGGTCAAGGACGGCGAAGTCTACCTGATCGAGGTCAATCCGCGTGCGTCGCGCACCGTGCCGTTCGTCGCCAAGGCGATCGGCGCGCCCATCGCGAAGATCGCGAGCCGGGTGATGGCGGGCGAGAAGCTCAAGGACCTGCCGAAGATCGATCGCGACATCGACTATGTCGCGGTGAAGGAGGCGGTGTTCCCGTTCAACAAGTTCCCGGGCGTCGATCCGGTGCTGTCACCGGAAATGAAGTCCACGGGCGAAGTGATGGGAATCGACAGCGATTTCCCGATCGCCTTCGCCAAGTCGCAACTCGGTGCCGGCATGACCTTGCCGACCGAGGGCCGCGTGTTCGTGAGCGTCAAGGACGGCGACAAGCCGGTGGTGCTGCCGGGCGTGCGTATCCTGGTCGAACAGGGCTTTTCCATCGTCGCGACCGGCGGCACCGCGGACTATCTGGAGGCCAATGGCGTACCGGTCGAGCGCGTCAACAAGGTCGCCCAGGGCCGTCCGCACATCGTCGACCGCATCGTCGATGGCGACATCGCGCTGATCTTCAACACCACCGAAGGCTGGCAGTCGCTCAAGGATAGCGAATCGATCCGTGCGTCGGCGCTGTCGCTCAAGATTCCGTACTTCACCACCGCCCCGGCGAGCGTGGCGGCGGCGCGGGCAATTGCTGCACTTGCGGTCCAGTCCCTTGAAGTCCGCCCGTTGCAGTCCTACTATTCGCAATCGCACAATTGATCCCCCACAACGAAGGTTAGGGTGCGGGCGAGCCAATTCAGGCGCGCCGGGGAAAGGGGTTTTGACGAAGGACGAAATGCGATGGCGACGGTCGAAAAGATGCCGATGCTCCAGGAGGGCTATGAGAAGCTCTCGGCGGAACTGAAGCGCCTCAAAGCCGAACGACCCCTGATCGTGGATGCGATCGAGGAGGCGCGAGCGCATGGCGACCTTTCGGAAAACGCCGAATACCACGCGGCCAAGGAGCAGCAGGGCCAGAATGAGGCGACCATCGCCGACATCGAGGACAAGCTGTCGCGCGCGCAGATCATCGATCCGAAGGAGCTTTCGGGCGACAAGATCGTGTTCGGCGCCACGGTGACGCTGCTGGACGAGGACGAGAAGTCGATCCGCTACCAGATCGTCGGCCTCGCCGAAGCGGACGTGAAGACCGGCCGGATCAGCTACAATTCGCCGATCGGCCGCGCGCTGATCGGCAAGAGCGTCGGCGACGAGGTCGAAGTGACCGTGCCCGCGGGGGACCGCTGGTACGAAGTCAGCAAGATCGAGTTTATTTGAGATTTGCCGCCGCCCCAGCGAGAGCTGGGGCGGCGCAAGGCAAGTCCGTCGCTTCGCCGTGAAAGACCCCAGCTTTCGCTGGGGTGCGGACTACGAGATCAAGCCTGCTGGTCCGGTTCCATCAGGCGGTGCAGGTGCACCACCACATATTTCATCTCGGCATCATCGACCGTGCGCTGTGCTGCGCCGCGCCATGCCTTTTCCGCGCTGGCATAATCCGGAAAGATGCCGACGACGTCGAGCTTGGTCGGGTCCTGGAAATCGAGCGTCATCGGATCGGTCACGCGGCCGCCGAAGACGAGGTGCAGCTTGCTCATGGGAACTCCTGGGGATTGGCTATCCCAGGCGCCTTAACCCGCAGGCCGCACCCCACTCAAGTGTCGTTCAGACAAAGTCGTCAGGCGTCGGTCTTCGCGGTTGCCGCATCCTTGGCCGCTGTGAAGGCGTTGCCGATGATCCTGCCGATCTGATCCTTCGCGGCGTCGCGCTGAGGAAGCAGGGCGTCGATCTCCGCCTTGCCCACGTCCCGCGCCGCCGCAGCCGCGGCACTGGCGCCCTCGGCAATGCGCTTGCCGACGGGGGCGAGCAGCTCCTTTTCCTTGGCCAGGCGCGGCAGCAGCGCGCCGATCACCACGCCCAGGGCCACGCCGCCCGCGACCAGTGCCAGCGGATTGTTCTCGATCTTGTTACCCGGGCGCTGACGGCGGCCGGAAGCTCCGTTCGTTTCGGTCATTTGCTGGATCCTTTCTTCGAACGTTTCAAACTCTTCGCGCCCGCCGCGGTTGCACGCTTGGTGCCGGACCACAGAAGCTTGGCCAACGGTTTTCGCGCCATGAACAGGACCGCAAGGCCGGCGGCAGCGGCGATCGCCCTGGGGCGGGCGCGGACCGCCTGAACGCTGTCGCGCATCAGTCGGCCCGCGACATTCTCGACCGCGTCCTGCGCCAATGTCACAGGATTGAGCTTGCCCTGCATCTCGTCGAGCGTACCCAGCAGCCGCTGCCGCGCGTTCTGCGAGCGTGCACGGGCCTCAAGCAGCGAGACGGGAAGCTGGTCGTCGCTCATGGTGCGTCCTTGGGCCGGGTCGCCCGCCGGAAGCGGCGGAGTGCGGCTCGAGCGAACAAGCCTGCCGTTCCAGTCGCAACCAGCACCACGATCAGCGTGGCGAGGCCGGGGCCGACATAGGGCGTCAGGATCATCACGAAACCGACGATCAACGCGATCGCTGCGGCCTGTGCCAGGAGCAGCACGGCAACCGCGAAGATCGCGGCGGCGCGCGCGTCGGCTAGCCGGTCGAGTGCCAGCGCCCGCCAATAGGCGAGTTCAGCTTCTGCATAAGCTCGCCCATCGCCGACCGCGCGCGCGATCAGCGTGCCGATGCCTTCCTCATCATCCGGCTCGTGACGTTCGTCCACCTGACCCCCCGGAACCGGCGATCAGGCTTTGGGTTTGCCGGAACCGGCGTCGTCAGGAGCACCCTTGTCCGCAAGGTCGCCCGCAGCATCGAGACCGGACTTGAGAAGCCGTGCGAGCACGAAGCCGACGCCCGCGGCGATGCCGACCGCAACTGCAGGGCTTTTCTTCACGAACTCGCGCGCGTCGTCGATCAGGTCATCGACCTGCTTCCCGCGCAGCGATTCGGCGAAGCCCGAAATCTGGTCGGCGGCAGAGCGGGCGTACTGGCCATATTGCTCGCCGAGCTTCTCGTCGACCGATCCGGCGGCGTCGCGCATCAGGTCCGAGAAGCCGTCGAGCGCGCCGCTCGCCTTTTCCTTGCCCGTATCGGCAAAGGCCCGCGCCTTGTCGCCAGCCTGGCCAGCAAGCTTGCCGGCCTCTTCACGCACCTTTTCGGCAGCGCCGCGCTTGGCTTCACCTGCGATCAGCGTGCCGCCTTCGTCGATCGAATTCGTCTCGTCCGCCATCGCTCAAAATCCCTTCCGTTAGCTTCTCCGGATCAACCACGGCGCAGACGGACGGTTCCATCCGTTACATGATTTGCCCGGCGGCGCCGAACGGGATAGAGGCCCGCGCGACACTGTCAGCCCCCAAGGTAGGGAGACCATTTCGTGACCGCAATCATCGACATCCATGCGCGCCAGATTCTTGACAGCCGCGGCAATCCCACGGTGGAGGTCGATGTGCTGCTCGAGGACGGCAGCTTCGGCCGCGCGGCAGTCCCTTCAGGGGCCTCGACCGGCGCACATGAGGCGGTCGAAAAGCGCGACGGCGACAAGAGCGTCTACCTTGGCAAGGGCGTGCTCGAGGCGATCGAGGGCGTGAACAGCGCGATCGCCGAGGAGATTGTCGGCCTCGACGCTGAGGATCAGGCCGATATCGATCACGCGATGATCGAGCTGGACGGCACCGAGAACAAGGGCCGGCTGGGCGCCAACGCGATTCTGGGCGTCAGCCTTGCGGTCGCCAAGGCAGCGGCGGATGCGCGCGGCCTGCCGCTCTACCGCTATGTCGGCGGCGTCTCGGCTCATGTCCTGCCGGTGCCGATGATGAACATCATCAACGGCGGCGAGCATGCCGACAATCCGATCGACTTCCAGGAATTCATGATCGTGCCGGTGGGCGCGGACAGCATCGCCGAAGCAGTTCGGTGCGGCGCCGAGATCTTCCATACGCTCAAGAAGAAGCTGCACGACAAGGGTCTGGCGACCGGCGTGGGCGACGAGGGCGGCTTCGCGCCGAACATCGCATCGACCACCGACGCGCTCGACTTCATCATGTCGAGCATCGAGGCGGCCGGCTACACGCCGGGCGACGATGTGATGCTGGCGCTCGATTGCGCCGCGACCGAATATTATCGCGACGGCGCCTACAAGATGGTGGGCGAGGGCAAGACCTTCTCCTCGGCCGAGAATGCCGATTTCCTCGCGGGCCTGTGCGCGAACTACCCGATCTTCTCGATCGAGGACGGCATGGCCGAGGATGACTGGGATGGCTGGAAGCTGCTGACCGACAAGCTCGGCGGCAAGGTGCAGCTGGTCGGCGACGACCTGTTCGTGACCAACCCGAAGCGCCTGAAGCGCGGCATCGACGGCGGGTACGCCAACTCGCTGCTGGTCAAGGTCAACCAGATCGGGACGCTGACCGAGACGCTCGAGGCGGTGAGCCTGGCGCAGCGTTCGTCCTACACCGCTGTGATGTCGCACCGTTCGGGCGAGACCGAGGATGCGACCATCGCCGATCTCGCGGTGGCGACCAACTGCGGCCAGATCAAGACGGGTTCGCTCGCGCGCTCCGACCGGCTTGCCAAGTACAACCAGCTCATCCGCATCGAGGAAGAGCTGGGCGACGCGGCGGTCTATGCTGGCCGATCGATTCTGCGGGCCTGACACCTTCGGGCTTGATTGGGGATTCGAGTTGGGCGACAATTAACTATGGCACGTGCAACCCCGTTCAAGGCGATCCTGACGCGAGCCGGTCTTCCGGCCGTTGCGATCATCTTCATGGGCTTCTTCGCCTACTCGGCGGTATTGGGGCCGAACGGGGTGCTCACCTATGGCGACTACAAGCGCCAGCTTGCAGTGAAGCAGGGTGAGCTCGCCAAGCTCGAGAAGGAGCGCAGCGAGCTGCGCAACCGCGTCGCCTTGCTCAACCAGAAGGGCGCCGACCCCGACATGGTGGACGAGCTGACGCGCAAGAAGCTCAACGTCGTCCACCCCGACGAAGTGATCGTTCCGCTCAATTGAACACCGGTTACCGTAAGGCTGCGCCCCGTCGCAGCCTTACGCGCGCGTCATCATTGCGTACCGGTCGATAACCGGCCTATAGGGCCGCTTCCATCTCTCCCCAGGATGAGGGTCAACGTGGCAAAAGCGCCGGCCAAGAGCCGTAAAATAGAACCAGCTGTAACTAACCGTGAACGTCCAAACGAACCGGATCGGTACAAGGCCTCGAAAGAGGAGCTGCTGGAATTCTATCGCCAGATGCTGCTCATCCGCCGCTTCGAGGAGAAGGCGGGCCAGCTCTACGGTCTCGGCTTCATCGGCGGCTTCTGCCACCTCTATATCGGGCAGGAAGCGGTCGCGGTCGGCCTTCAGTCGGCGCTGGATGGCGAGAAGGACTCGGTAATCACCGGCTACCGCGATCATGGTCACATGCTCGCCTACGGCATCGATCCCAAGGAGATCATGGCCGAGTTGACCGGCCGCGCCGCGGGCATTTCGCGCGGCAAGGGCGGGTCGATGCACATGTTCTCGACCGAGAAGAAGTTCTACGGCGGCCACGGTATCGTCGGCGCGCAGGTCTCGCTCGGCACCGGCCTCGCCTTTACGCACAAGTATAACGAGGACGGCGGCGTCGCGATGGCCTATTTCGGCGACGGCGCGTCGAACCAGGGCCAGGTCTACGAATCGTTCAACATGGCCGAGCTGTGGAAGCTCCCGATCATCTACGTGATCGAGAACAACCAGTACGCCATGGGCACGAGCGTCAACCGCTCCTCTTCCGAGGACCAGCTCTATCGCCGGGGCGAGAGCTTCCGCATTCCGGGCATCCAGGTCGACGGCATGGACGTGCTGGCGTGCCGCGGCGCGGCGGAGGAAGCTCTGGCATGGGTGCGCGCGGGCAAGGGCCCGATCATCCTCGAGATGAAGACCTATCGCTATCGCGGCCACTCGATGTCGGATCCGGCGAAGTACCGCTCGCGCGACGAGGTCCAGTCGGTGCGCGACAACAGCGATCCGATCGAGGGCGTGAAGAAGGAACTCGAAGCCGCGGGCGTCAAGGAAGACGAGCTGAAGGCGATCGAGGCCGAGATCCGCAAGGCGGTCAACGAATCCGCCGACTTTGCCGAGCAGACGCCGGAGCCCGATCCGGCCGAATTGTATACCGATGTTCTGGTGGGGACGTACTGAGATGGCGATTGAGCTCAAGATGCCGGCGCTGTCGCCCACGATGGAAGAGGGCACCCTCGCCAAGTGGCTGGTCAAGGAAGGCGACACCGTGAAATCCGGCGATATCCTCGCCGAGATCGAAACCGACAAGGCGACGATGGAATTCGAAGCCGTTGATGAGGGAACGATCGCGTCGATCCTGGTCGCCGAGGGCACCGATAACGTGAAGGTCGGCACCGTGATCGCGACGATCGCGGGCGAGGGCGAGGATGCCTCGGCCCCCGCCGCACCTGCGCCTGCTCCGGCGGCAGAGGCGCCCAAGGCTGTTGAGCCCGAGCCGGGCGAAGATGGTGCGCCCAAGAAGGCGGACAGCGGCACCAAGCAGCTCGCCAGCGACAAGGCGGCGACAGTGGCCGATCCCGAAGTGCCCGCGGGCACCGAGATGGTGAAGACCACCGTCCGCGAAGCGCTGCGCGATGCGATGGCCGAGGAAATGCGCGCGGATGGCCGCGTGTTCGTGATGGGCGAGGAAGTCGCCGAATATCAGGGCGCGTACAAGGTGACGCAGGGCCTGCTCGACGAGTTCGGCGCCAAGCGCGTGATCGACACGCCGATCACCGAATACGGCTTTGCCGGCGTCGGCACCGGCGCGGCGATGGGCGGCCTCAAGCCGGTCATCGAGTTCATGACGTTCAACTTCGCCATGCAGGCGATCGATCACATCATCAACTCGGCGGCCAAGACCAACTACATGTCGGGTGGCCAGATGCGCTGCCCGATCGTGTTCCGCGGCCCCAACGGTGCGGCGAGCCGTGTCGCGGCGCAGCACTCGCAGAATTTCGGCCCCTGGTATGCCAGCGTGCCGGGCCTGATCGTGATCGCGCCCTATGACGCGGCCGATGCCAAGGGCCTGCTCAAGGCGGCGATCCGTTCGGAAGACCCGGTCGTGTTCCTTGAGAACGAGCTGATGTACGGCCGCAGCTTCGACGTGCCGAAGCTCGACGACTGGGTGCTGCCGATCGGCAAGGCACGCATCGTCCGTGAGGGCAGGGACGTGACGATCGTGTCCTATTCGATCGGCGTCGGCGTCGCGCTCGAAGCAGCCGAGGCGCTGGCGGGCGAGGGGATCGACGCGGAGGTCATCGATCTGCGCACCCTGCGTCCGCTGGACAAGGCGACGGTGCTTGAGAGCCTGAAGAAAACCAATCGCATGGTCGTGGTCGAGGAAGGCTGGCCGGTCTGCTCGATCGCGTCGGAAATCGTGACGATCGCGATGGAAGAAGGCTTTGACGACCTTGATGCGCCGGTCATCCGCGTGACCAACGAGGACGTGCCGCTGCCTTATGCGGCAAATCTCGAGAAGCTGGCGCTCATCACCGCGGACAAGGTGGTCGCGGGCGTCAAGAAGGTGACTTACCGCGCCTAAGGACGCTTTTCGGTAATTTCCAGCTCCTGACCCGCGCACAGCGATCGCGTCATCCCTGGAGTATAGTTGATGCCACGCGGATGCCTGGCATTGGTCACGCCGAGGGAACTGTCGTCGCTGGTGTTGCGGGCGTCGCGGACCATCATCGAAGCGATTTCATTGATTTCGCTCGTTGGTGAGAGCGACGTCTTGATCAGGGGCTGGTAGCGGTAGCGAACCTGGACGATCATCGTAACGCCACCTGAAGGCGCCGTGACCTGGCGGCCGGGCAGACCGAAACCCGTGGTGGTACCCGCGCCGATGGTCGTCCTGGTGTCCGTCTGGGTGCCGATGGTGGAGGTCAGGCTGGTCTGGCTGCCTTTGCAGCGCTGCCACCGGATACGATAGCGGCCGGCCGTGGTCTCATGCGGCTCGACGCTTGAGATCGTGACATAGCCGTTGGCCAGCAGGGCCAGTTCGCCCGATTGCAGGTTCGCGCCGGTGAGCAGATCATTGATGTCGGTTTCGTAGATCTTCTTGGATTCGAGCTGGCTGCCGGACCCCATGCGCGCCGAGTTGTCGGCCAGCTGCAATGCGATCTGGCTGATGCGCATCTTGGTGATGATGTAGTTGGTCAGTTCCGCCCCGGTCAGGCTCATCAGCAGCAGGACCGGCAGACCGAAGGCGAATTCGAGCATCGCCACCCCGCTGGTGTCGCGGCCGAGCCGCCGGCCTGTGCCTGCGCTCAGGGCGAGGGGTATCATGGGCAAGTCCTCACGGCCGAGACGGCCTGATCGCCATAGGGCTGGTTGCGCAGGATGGTCGATGCGGTAACCTTGGTCGTGCGCGATCCGCCGATCAGATTGTAGATCGGGAAGAAGCGCGGATAGGTGATCGACGCGGTATAGAGTACCGCGTCCTTCGCGCCGCCCTGGCCCAGATTGCCCCCGGTGCCGTCCCAGCGGCCGTTGTTGTTGGTGTCCTCATAGGGCTCGCCCGGGGTGCCGCCTTGCGGGCCGTCGCACGTTCCGTTGTTGTTCGTGTCAGTCCAGGGCTCGAACCTCGATACGGCGGCATGTTCGTACGACCGGTAGTATTGCCGTGTGATCGAGACCGTCCCGTTGTTGGCCAGCGCCTTGACCTGTGCCTTCACCTTGCCATCGATCTCGTCCTGCTTCGCCGTGGTCAGGCCGGATTCGAGCGACAGG
This sequence comes from Sphingomonas koreensis, assembly GCF_002797435.1. Lineage (NCBI taxonomy): Bacteria > Pseudomonadati > Pseudomonadota > Alphaproteobacteria > Sphingomonadales > Sphingomonadaceae > Sphingomonas > Sphingomonas koreensis. The sequence goes on from NZ_PGEN01000001.1 coordinate 16,756, forward strand.
TCGCGTGCGGCCTTCTGTACCACGCCCTGAAGCGCCGCGCGCATGTAGAGCGTGTGCGCGATGTCGAACGCGCCGAGCAGCAGCATGCCGAGTACGGGCGCCACGATCGCGAATTCCACGATGGTAGCGCCGCGCCGGTCCCCGGCAAGTACGCGCGGAAGGTGGACGCGCAGGGTCACCGGGTGAGCCTCAGCTGCGAGATCTGGTCGGCAATCGACTTGAAGGTGTTCTGGAGGTCAGCGGCGGTCGGATTCGAGAAGTAGCGGCCCTCCGACGCACATTGCTCAAGACGATCCTGCGTAGCCTGACTTTGTCCTTCGCCGAAATTGATCACCCAGAGCGTGATGCGCTTGTTTCGGACCCAGCGGCAGATCGCCAGGAAGCGCAGGTTCACCTGCTCCTCCAGCTGTGCCTTGCTGGGGTTGCCAGGCGTCTGGCGGGCGTCGAAGAAGGGAAGACCGTAAGCGGAATAATCGTAATTGTTGGCATTCGTGTCGCCGTCGGTCATGAAGATCATGTGGCGCTCGATCTCGCCGCCGTTCGGCGTCGCCTCGTTCTCGCTCCTGAAAATGCCCGTCGGCGACATGAGGCGTGCGCCCCAGATTATGCCGATATCGTGATAGGTGTTGCCATCGGGGTCGAGCGAGTTGACATAGTTCTGGAAGACTGACGGATCGGTCCAGCTCTGAAGTTTGCGTGCCTCGGTGGGGCAGAAGAACATCGAACTATTGTTGTAGTCGGTGCTGTTGGTGACCGAGTTCACGTTCCAGTTGCCTGTGTTCCCGTCAACCCAATTGGGACCGGTGAAGTTATAGTTGTTGCCGCTGGTTCGCGCGCGCGTGAAGATCAACTGCGGAAGCGCCGGCTTCCAGCGCGATTCGTCGCTGTTCGGCACCATGTCGATATTGAGATCGAGCGCGTCGGTCGGGATCGGATCATAGTCGGTCGTCGCATCGGTCTGCCGTTCCTCGATGCAACCCGACCAGGTGATCGTCGCCTGCGGAATGTCCCGCCCGTTGGAACCGGTGACCGGGTCGGCCACCGACTGCGTCTCGGAATCGGTCAGCGAACTCGGCATGGTGAAGCTGCTGTTCCAGTTGCTACCACCGGCCTTAAGTCCGCTGACGTTCACCGACATCTGGTTGTAGGTCCAGCTGGAGAACTTCTCGACATAGAAGGTCGTCGTATCGGTGCGGCGGCGGCGGCAGCTGCGCGTCGTCCCTTTTGTGTCGGGCGCGTTGTTCCAGCCCCATTCGCCGTTATTGCCGCTCTCGGTTGCCTCTCCGTCATGGGGGAAAGACGACACGACGGTCGGTTCCGGTGCCGGGCCGCCGGAATCGGTCGCCGTCGGCGTGAAATTGGGGAATGTCTCGTTCTTCATGAACGACAGGCATTCGCTCTGGTTGATCGAACCGCCACCGTAGGTTTCCCAATAGGTATTGGTGCGCTGCGGCGGGACGGCCATGTTGGCTCTGCGTGTCTGATAGTCCCACTGATCGACGAAATAGTCGTTGGGCAGCAGCCTGCCGACGTTCACATTGGTCGAATAGGGCACGAAACCGAAGCGGATCTGCACCTGATTGCCCGTGCCGCCATTGGGTTCGTCGCCTTCGCAATCGACGTCGGCCACGTCGAGCCGGGCGACGATCTGGTAGAAGCACTTCACCGCGACCCGAAGCGCGGCGATCCGCGAGTTCGCGTTGCCGTTGCAGCTCGAGCTGCCATTTGGGCAGTAGTTCATCGATCCGGTGGTATCGAGCACGAACATCACGTCGGTGTTCGGCAGCCGCATTTCGGCGTCGCAGCTGACGGTGAGAGTTTCGCTGGTCTTGCCGAACACGCGCATCAGCGTCATCGGCACGACCGCCCGAGCGGTCCCTGTGACCTTGCCCGCGCTTTCGGTGAAGCTGCGGCGCGTGGCCGGTGCCTCGAGCGTGGTGCCATAAGCTTCAGGATTGAAGTTGGCGTCGAAGAAGCGCCCGGCCTCGTCCCGCGCCGCATAATTGTTTGCCGACCAGCTGCCGCCGCCCATCAGCTTGCGCCCCGCAAGCGCGCCCGCGTCACAGGCGTGTTGCAGCCGCGTCTTGACGATGTACATGCGGCTGATGTCCACGCCGCCGCCAACCATGCCTGCCAGCGGAATGATCGATGCTGCGATGATCGCAATCGTGTTGCCGCGGGTGTCGCGTGCGAGTGACGTCAACCATGTGCGGGCGCTGTTCGCGGCCCTTGCGCGCTGGATCATCGATGCCTCGTCCCCGGTTCCATTGAGCCACATGCATCAGGTGCGGCTAACACCCGCTGAAAGCGCATGGTTAACCAATGGTGTATCATCGCCCGGCGACGGAGGTGGCCGGTGATCGCAGAGCCGGAACGGAGGCTTGTCCTGGCCTATGCTCCCGGCGCGGCCGCCGGTCAGGCACTGTCGGCGCTATGGGCGCTGGACGACAAGCTCGCGGAAACGGTGCGCACGACGAGCGAGCCGATGCTGGGGCAGATTCGCCTGCAATGGTGGCATGACGCGCTGGTGAAGCTCGACAGCGCGCCGCCGCCCGCCGAACCGGTTCTGGAGGCGGTAGCGCGCGACGTGCTGCGCGATGGCGTGACCGGCGCAGCGGTGGGGGAGATCGCGCAGGCCTGGCAGGCGCTGTTGCAGGAGGAGCTGGATGCAGTGACGCTGAAGGCGTTTGCACAGCGGGGCGTGCGGCTCTTCGAGATTGCCGGTACGCTGGCCGGCGCGTCGCCTGCGGACCCGCTGGCGCTGGCGGGAGAGGGGTGGGCGCTGGCCGATTTGGCGGGCGGGCTCAGCGATCCGCGTGAGGCAGCGGGCGCGCGGATGATCGCGGAGCAGGCGCTGACAGAGGCGGCTGCGCGTCGCTGGAGCCGAAATGGACGGGCGTTGGGGGCGATGGCGCACCTCGCGCGGATGGACCTTGCAGGCGTGCCCTTCGGATCGCCGCGGCGGACCGGGCGTGTCCTGTGGCACCGGCTGACGGGCAAGTGACGCCTTGCTGCCGCGGATAGAGACGGTAGGCTGACCCCCTGGCTGGGGGAGAGTCGGCATGTGGCGCTATTTCGTGGGCGGCATCGCGGCGTTGTTGATGGCGGGGGCGGGGATATTCCTGTTCCAGAGCCGGGCGACGCCTGAACCGGTGCCCGCGGCACCCAAGGCAGTGCAGCAGGCCGAGGCGAAGGGTGAGGCGGCGCAGCCCGCCGAGGTCCCGCGGGCCGATCGCAGCCGGGAGGAAAAGCGCTTCGACCGCAGCGACAAGGACCGGAACGGCACCGTCACGCTGGCGGAGCTTCAGCAGCCGCGGCGCAAGGCCTTTGCCAAGCTCGATACCAATGGCGACGGCAAGCTGTCGTTCGAGGAGTGGACGGTCCGGACCTCGACCAAGTTCGCCGAGGCGGACAAGGACAAGTCGGGCGGGCTGACCCGCGCCGAATTCGCCACCACCGCCCCCAAGCGCAAGGCCGCGGTGCGGCCGCAATGCGATTGCCGCGCCGAGATCGCCAAGGCGCTGGCCGAGGCGGCGGAGGAATAGCTCAGGCCGCCTTGATCCACTCTGCAAACGCCGCGCGGGCACGAGCGGTGTACATGAGCTTGCGGTCCGCCTTCTTGGTGCGGCCCTCGATCGGGGGCATCAGGCCGAAATTGACGTTCATCGGCTGATAGGTCTCGATCTCTGCGCCGCCGGTGATGTGGCCGAGCAGCGCGCCCAGCGCGGTCTCGACCGGCGGCGGGGCGAGCCTGAGGCCGAGAATCTCTGCGGCGGCGAAACGGCCCGCGAGCAGGCCGATGGCCGAGCTTTCGACATAGCCTTCGCATCCCGTCACCTGTCCGGCGAAGCGGATATGCGGGCGGGTTTTCAGCCGCAGCGTCGGATCGAGCAGCTCGGGCGAGCGGATGAAGGTGTTGCGGTGAAGGCCGCCGAGCCGGGCGAACTCTGCATTCTCGAGGCCGGGAATCGTCCGGAACAGCGCGACCTGCGCGCCATGCTTGAGCTTGGTCTGGAAGCCGACCATGTTCCACAGCGTGCCGCTGGCATTGTCCTGCCGCAACTGGACGACAGCATAGGGCCAGCGGCCGTTGGGAAATTCCTCACACGCGGTCTTGGGATCGTCGAGGCCGACGCCCTTCATCGGGCCGTAGCGCAGCGTATCCACGCCGCGTTCGGCCATCACCTCGATCGGCATACATCCTTCGAAGTAGGGGACGTTCTCCCATTCCTTGAACTCGGCCTTCTCGCCATCGAGCAGGGCCTGATGGAAAGCGAGATACTGGTCCTTGGTCATCGGGCAGTTGATGTAGTCCTTGCCCGTGCCGCCGGGGCCGACCTTGTCCCAGCGCGACTGCATCCACGCCACATCCATGTCGATGCTCTCGCGATGCACGATCGGGGCGATGGCGTCGAAGAAGGCGAGGCTGTCCTTGCCGGTCGCCGATCCGATGCTGTCGGCAAGGCCGGGCGCGGTGAGCGGGCCGGTGGCGACGATGGTGAGGCCCTCTGCCGGAAGCTGGTCCACCCGCTCGCGCACGATAGTGATGTTGGGATGGGCTTCCAGTGCCGCGGTGACGCCGTCCGAGAAATGGTCTCGATCGACGGCGAGCGCGGACCCGGCGGGCACCTTGTGCAGATCGCCCTGCGCCATGATGATCGAGCCGAGGTCGCGCATCTCCTGGTGCAGCAGGCCCACCGCATTGCGCTCGGCATCGTCGGAACGGAAGCTGTTCGAGCAGACCAGCTCGGCGAGACCGTCGGTCTGGTGCGCGGGCGTCATGTCGCCGCTCCCGCGCATTTCGGAAAGCTTCACGCGGATACCGGCATTGGCGAGCTGCCATGCAGCTTCGGAACCGGCGAGACCGCCGCCGATGATATGGACTTGATGGTGGGTCATTCGCTCGAAGTTCATAAAGTTCAGACAATCGAGGGGGTGTCATACGCGTGCTTGACACCTGTCCGCGCGTGCCGGACGTCCTCTTCCAAGCCCTTACGCCAAGGCGGGGCCTGTAGGAAAAGGGAAAGTGAATGCGGGGGTTGTTCTGGATCGCTGTGCTGGCGGGGGCGAGCTACTCGCTGACGTCGTGGGGACTGGCCGACGCGGGCGCATTGAAGGCGGCGTGGAAGACCAGCGGGGTCGCGCTGCTCGCGCTGTGGGCGGCGACTCAGGCACGCAGCGCTGACGGCTGGCTGATCGCGGGTGCGCTGGCGCTGGGTGCGCTGGGTGACCTGTTGCTCGAAACGCACGGCTTCACCGTCGGCGGGGCGGCGTTCGCCGCGGGGCATGCGGGGGCGATCGTGCTGTACCTGCGCAACCGCCGGGCGAACCCGTCGTCGAGCCAGAAGCTGCTGGGCTACATCCTTGCGCCGGCGACGGTGGTGATCTCGGCGTTGCTCGCGGCGCCCGCGGGACAGGCGCTCCCTGTGGGTGCCTATGGCGCGTTCCTGGGTGTCATGGCGGCAACGGCGTGGACGAGCCGCTTTCCGCGTTATCGCGTCGGGATCGGCGCGGTGCTGTTCGTGATTTCGGACCTGCTGATCTTCTCGCGCTTTGGCGCGATGAAGGAGTCGGCGGTGCCGGGCTTGCTGATCTGGCCGACCTATTTCGCGGCGCAGGCACTGATCGCCTGGGGCGTGGTTCAGACGCTGTCGTCGTCCCAGCGGGTGCCGTAGCGAACGATCAGCGCGCAGATCGCGCCGTTGAGCAGGAAGGGCAGAACCAGTCCGGATTGCGCGCTGTCATCGAACAGGAATGCCATCAGCATTCCGAGGATTGCACCGGCAACTGCCCAAGTAATCGGGTGACGGGCACTGGTGCTGCGCGTACCGAAATAGGCCATCCCGAACCCGCCTAGCAGTATAGGAAGAAAGGCGATCGCCATGCCCGGGATCACCGCGATCAGTACGACCGGGAACAGTGTCCATAGCGTGCTCGGTTCGATTCCGAACGGATCGAGGATCATATCCGCGAGAAACAACAGCAGTGCGAAGGACGGGCCTGCGCTGACCATCGCGAGCGCGGCGCCAAATCGATAGTTGAAGTGCATCATCTTCTGTCTCCAGTTCATCCGCGGGGCAGGGGCACCACCATCTTCAGCCGTTTCGCCAGCTGGGGCGCGGCCGCGTCGATGCGGGCGGCGAGGGTGGGCAAGCGGCTGACGGGCACCGCCGGGAACAGGTGGTGCTCGAGGTGGAAGAACATGTTGTAGCTGACCAGATTGAACAGCCGGCCGCGCTGGGTGCGGGCGACCAGCCCCTCCTCACAGCCATGATGGGTGATCCACACCGCGAAGAAGGCGGTGAGGCTCTGCGCCACCAGCATCGCGGCGATGTGGTAGAGCAGCGGCACCCATTGGCAGGCGATTGCAGCACCGATGACCATCAGGTTGAGCGCGAGATCGATCGCCATACGCCGCCGGAGCTGCGGGCCGCCCTGCTTCCAGCCATAGAGGTGGGTCTCGACCGGGAACCGCGGGCCGAAGCGCAGCACCTCAAGCAGGCGCATATTGCCGCACTTCCCCTCGATATCGTCCTCCGTGCCGACCTTCTGGTGGTGGAGCAGGTGGTTGAACGCGACCGAGCTGTTGGAGCCGAGCATCAGGGCGCTCAGCGCATGGAGCACGCGGCGATGCCCGCGTGGCCCAAAGCCGAGATTATGGTGGATCGCCTCATGATTGAGCCGCAGCGCGGTGAGGAAGAACATGAAGGTCGCCGGCGCGGCGAGAAGCCACAGTCCGGCACCGGCGAGGAGGAAGGACAGCGCCAGCCAGGGCAAGGGATGGAGGCATTCGATCAGACCATCGCTTGGGCGCATCGTGACGAGGTCGCGCCAGATGACATGGCGGAGGTCGGGATCGGCGGCGGCGGGGCGGGGGCGGACCATGGCGTTTCTCCCTTGAGCGATTGCGTGCCGGCTATCTGCGGCCTTCCGAGCGCTGGCGGATGACCGCGAGAACGTTGGTCGAAACGTCGCCGATGAACAGCTCGCCCCACAGCTGCGCGTACCAGTTGACCGGTGTCCGGACCCAGTAGCGCGTGGTAAGCGTCAGCCGGGTGCGGCCATTGCCCAGGGGCTGGAGCACATAGCCGCCATCGGTGATGCGATAATGCGGGCTGTCGGGCAGGAGGTGACGATCCTGCATCGCCCATGCATCCATGTCGGTCGCATCGAAGCGGAAGTCCCACCAGAGACGTTTGCCCGGTTGCCAGTCGGTCACCACTTCCTTGAAGCGGATTCCCTCTTGCCACACCACGTGGCGGGTCGCGCCGGCGCCCTCACGATCGAGGCGCGCGCCGATGGGCCGGGGCAGGCCGATCAGATCCTGCGAGAGGTTCCACCGACCCTCGCCGGGCCGGATCTGGCGAACGCCGCGCGCATAGTACCAGACCGTGGCCGCATCCGCATCGATGACGATCGAGCGGGTCACGCTGCCGCCGTCGCGGGCGAGCGGGATCATCGGCTCGACCTGCATCGAGAGCAGCGGGAGCAGGAGCAGCGCGGAGGCGCGGAACACATTCTCGACGGGTTCCTCGCGCTTGCGCAGCCGCCAGGTGAGGTAGCCGCCGAGCGCGCTGAGGGCGAGCCAGAATGGCGCGAGCATGATGACGCAGATCACGCCTTCGCGCAGGAAGACCAGCGATGCCACGACCACCGCGGCGAGCAAGCAGAGTGGGATGGTGCCGACATAGAAACCGCGCGACCGCTGGGCGAGCGGATCGCCGACATAGGTGACGAACGCGGTGACCACGCTGGGCAGCACCAGCAGGAAGGTGAAGCTGATCAGACCGGAGGGGTTTGCGAACTCGATCAGCAGATAGACGCCGAGCGCGAAGGCGAGGCCGAAGCCGATCGCGCCCGCGATGCGGAGGGCGGCTTTCCGGGTGCGGTTCTGTGCCATGATCGGCCCCTTCTGATCTCTACGGTTATTTCGGAAATTTCAGAAACTAGCTGATGCGGGAAATCGAGGCGTCGGACGCGGTACGAAATCAATCCTTGTTGCGGGAACCGGGGATGAAGCGGGCGACCTTGCCGCCGAGCTTCATGAGGGTGACGAGCGTAGGCTTGGGCAGCACACGGACCTGGTCGTACCAGCCGCCGAGCGTGCCGATGAATTCGTGCATCCGGCCGACGCGTTCGCGCACCTGGGGCGGGGCGGTTTCGTCCGCGGCGAGACGTGCGGCGAGTTCGCCGAGTAGGTGGATCGTCGGATCGACCTCACGCCGCTTGCGCTCGGCCACGATCCGCATCAGCATTTCCCACAGATCGGTCTCGGCGATGAAATGGTCGCGGCGGTCGCCCTCGACATGGACGCGGCGGACGATGCCGTAGCCTTGAAGCTCCTTCAATGCGGTCGAGACGTTGGAGCGGGCGAGTCCGAGGGTCTCGACGATCTCTTCGGCATGGAGCGGGCGATCGGCGAGGTAGAGCAGCGCATGAACCTGAGCCACGGAGCGGTTGACGCCCCATTGCGTTCCCATCTCGCCCCAGTGGAGGATGAACGCCTTGGCGTCGGGATGGTCTGCGAAGCGGGTCATGTTGGTTATTTCTGTAATTTCAGAAATTGAAGGAGTCAATGATGATCGACCATCTCGGCATTCCGGTGCGCGACATCGCGGCCTCGCGGCGCTTCTACGAAGCCGCGCTGGCGCCGCTAGGCTACCGGGTGATGAGCGCAGCGACCAATGGCCTCGGCAACAACATCGTGCTGTTTGGCGTGGACGAAGTGGATTTCGTGATCGCCGATGGCGAGCCGGTGAGTAGCGGCGTGCATCACGCCTTTCGTGCGGAGAGCCGCGCGGCGGTGGACGGTTTCCACACCGCGGCGCTGGCGGCGGGTGGAAAGGACAACGGCCCGCCCGGAATACGAGAGCAGTATCATCCGCGCTACTATGCTGCCTTCGTGATCGACCCCGATGGGATGAACGTCGAAGCGGTGTGTCATCTGGCCGAGTGAGCGGAACCGCGCTCCTTGTGCCGGACTAGAACCGGAATTCGATCGTCGGCCGCCGTGCCGTTTCGACAAACCCGAGCTTGCGCGCGAGATGAAGCGAGGCGGCGTTGCTGGCCATGGCGGTCCAGTGCGGCGTGATCCCTGCGTCCAGCGCGTCGGCAAGCCAGGCGGCGCACGCATGGGCGGCGAATCCGCGACCCTGATCTTCCTCATCGAAGGTCAGCAGGTTGATTTCCTGCCGCCCGCTCCACGCAGCGCAGGAAAAGGCGAGGCTCACCGCGCGATCGCCCTCCATCACCGCGTGGCCGATGCCGTGAGCGAGGAAGTGGCCGGCGCCGGGCCAGCTTTCGAGCAGGCACTCCGCGATATCCTCATTCGCTGCGAGGGCGTCGTCGATACGCCTGGTCGAGAAGCCGGCGGGTAGCGCTCGCCGATCCGGCAGGTGCGCGTTACCAGCGAACGCGAAATAGCATTCCTCATCCTCTTCCGGTTCGCGCCGGGCGAGAACGGGGGCGAGCGCCCGCTGCCAGGCGGTGCTGTGGAGCACTGCGATGAAGGTATCGCCGCCGCAGGAGGCCAGCGTGTCCGGCCCGAGCTGCCGGTCGAGGAAACGATCGAAATCGTCTAGAAAGGCGCGGTTCTCAGGGTCTCCGACAAGGAAGCTGACGATGCCCGTCTGGTCGATCAGCGCGGTGCGCGGCTGTTCGGGATCGTCGGCATAGACCGCGCCGAGATTGGTGCCGGAGAGGATCGCGTTGAGGCTGAGCGCGTTGACCGCGTCGTCCGGGCCGAGCAGCGGGAGGATGCGATGATAGTGTTCGGGCGCGAGTTTCCGGATCATGCCGTGGGCTGTATCGATGGGCGGGGGAATTGCCACGGTTATATCACGGATTGCGGGGCATAATTGTTGAACACTGCACGCTGCTGACAGCGGAGAAGAATCGATCGGCTAGGCTGGCTCTTCATTTCTCGGGAGAATGTGATGATCGATCATCTGGGTGTTTCGGCGAGCGACTTCGAAGTCTCGCGCCGCTTCTATGACGCGGCGCTGGGAGCGCTCGGCGCAAGCGTGGTGATGGAGGTTACCCCGGCGATGACCGGCGGCATGTATCACGGCATCGGCTATGGGAAGCACGGCAAGCCGGACTTCTGGCTGAGCAATGGCGGGCCGAAGGGGACAGGTATCCATATCGCGTTCGTCGCGGAGAACCGGGCGGAGGTGGACGCCTTCCACGCAGCGGCGATGGCGGCGGGCGGGCGCGACAATGGCGGGCCGGGCATTCGCGCGCATTATCACCCGGCCTATTATGGTGCGTTCGTCTACGACCCCGACGGGATCAATGTCGAAGCGGTTTGCCATAAACCGGAGTGACGGGAGCAGCGGAATGAAGGTCTTCACCATCGGCTATGAGGGCGCGACGATGGAGAGCTTCCTCGCTGCGCTCGAAGGGGCAGGGGTGCGCCAGGTGATCGACGTCCGCCAGCTGCCGCTCTCGCGCCGGCCGGGCTTCTCCAAGGCCACGCTCGCTGCGACGCTGAAGGAGCATGGCATCGGCTATGTCCACCTCAAGGCGCTGGGTACGCCCAAGCCGGGGCGCGACGCGGCGAAAAAGGGGGACCGGGTGACGCTGGAAGCGGTCTATGCCGGTCAGCTCGACCTGCCCGAAGCTCAGGCTCAGGCCGCGCAGATGCGTGCGCTGATCGCGGAGGCGCCGAGTGCGCTGCTCTGCTTCGAGCGCGACCCGGCCATGTGCCACCGCACGCTGTTGATCGCTGCGGAGGGTGAGGGGGCGGAAGTCGTCGACCTGATTCCTTAGGCCCGTTCGTCCTTGGGCGATCCCATCACGATGTACGAGGTCAGCGTCGAGACCTGGGGCAGGGCGCCGAGCACGTCGGTGTGGAAGCGCTTGTAGGATGCGAGGTCCTTGACCTCGACGCGCAGCAGATATTCGATCGTGCCGGTCACATTGTGGCACTCGCGGACTTCGGGCGCGGCGTCGATCGCGCGTTCGAAATCCTGTTGCTCGCTCTTGGTGTGGCGCGACAGGCCGACCGCGATATAGGCAGTGAAGCTGATCCCGAGCGCGGCCTGGTCGAGGATCGCGCGATAGCCCTTGATGACGCCGATCCGCTCGAGATCCTGAACGCGGCGCAGGCAGGCCGAGGGCGAGAGGCCGACTCGCTCGGCAAGCGCGAGATTGGTGATCCGCGCATTTGCTGTCAGTTCGTGCAATATATTACGATCTATGGCGTCGAAATCGGTCATATATTGCAGATTGTCACGCTAGATCAGGTGACTTTGCAAGCTCATTCGGTGGGATATCGCATATTCTTGCGCAATGTTGTGGATGCAGACCCTACCGGCGCTGAGCGTCTTCGCCTTCGTTTCCTCGATCACGCCGGGGCCGAACAACCTGATGCTGATGACGTCGGGCACCAATTTCGGGCTTCGCCGCACGGTGCCGCACATGCTGGGCGTCTCGATCGGCTTCGTGCTAATGATCGTGCTGGTCGGGCTGGGGCTGGCGGAACTGTTCGCACGCTACCCGGTGGCGCATGAGGTGCTGAAATGGGTGAGCGTCGCCTATCTGCTCTATCTCGCCTGGAAGGTCGCCACGGCTGCGCCGCCGGGCGAGGGTGACGCCGCCGGACGACCGCTGACCTTCGTGCAGGCGGCGCTGTTCCAGTGGGTCAATCCCAAGGCGTGGACGATGGCGCTGACCGGGGTGACGGTCTATCTGCCGCCGGTCGAGCCATGGATCGGGCTGGCGCTGGTGGCGGGGCTGTTCGGCGCGGTGAACCTGCCGTGCGTGGGCGTCTGGGCGGTGATGGGCGTGAAGCTGCGCCGCTGGCTGGGCGACCGGCGGCGGCTGCGGATGTTCAACATCGCCGCGGCGGTGCTGCTGGTCGCGTCGCTCTACCCGACCGTGGCTCAGCCCGCGACCGGCAGCCTGACCGTGCCGTCGTCTTCGCGTTCGAGCGGGGAATAGGCGATCACCGTCTCGAGCGTGAGCCGGCCGTAGAGGTGCGGGAATTCCGCGCCGCCGCGCGAGACTTCCCACTTTACCGCATCGCCCAGCGCATCGAGATCGACGGCGGCGACCCAGAGGTCGCTCTGCCCCGCGAAATGCTTGTCGACCGTCTCGGTGAGCTGGTCGCGGGTGGACAGGTGGATGTAGCCGTCGGCCAGATCGACCGGCGCGCCTTCGAACGTTCCAGTCTCGACCGCGGTCATCTGGTCGGCGGTCAGAACCTTGTAGGCGGTGGTAGCGTGCATGGCTCTCACTCCGGCGTCATCCCGGCCTTGTGCCGGGATCCACGGTGACGCAACCGATGGGCAGGAGGCTCGATCCCACCGCTTGCCGAGCGGTGGACCCCGGCACAAGGCCGGGGTGACGGTTTGGGATTACGCGTTGCCTTCCGGATCCGCGACGTCGGTGGCAGACGTCGCGTCGGGCGATTCCGGGCCCTCGCCTTCGACGGCAACCGTCTCCTCATCCTCGGGCTCTTCGATCCGGGCCGCGGAGACGACATGCTCGTTGTCGGCGACGTTGAACAGGCGCACGCCCGCCGAACCGCGACCGATGACACGCAGGCTGGTCAGCGGCAGGCGGATCATCTTCGCCTGATCGGTGACGAGCATCAGCTGATGCGCCTGAGTCGCGGGGAAGCTGGCGACGACAAGACCGTTGCGGGCGATGTTGTCGATATTGGTGATGCCCTGACCGCCACGGCCGGTGCGGCGATATTCATAGGCGGACGACAGCTTGCCATAGCCGTTCGCGCAGACGGTGAGGATGAACTGCTCCTTCGCCTTCAGCTCCTCGAAGCGCTCAGGCGTCATCTGCGGTTCGCTGTCCTTGTCGGCCTTCCACGGGGCGTGGCGCAAATAGTCGTCGCGCTCTTCCTGGTCCTTGATGCCCGCCTTGTGGAGGATCGAGAGCGAGATGACCTCGTCCCCCTGCGCCAGCCGCATGCCGCGGACGCCGGTGGAGTTCCGGCTCTGAAACTCGCGGACGTCATCGCCGGGGAAGCGGATCGCCTTGCCCTGGCGGGTGGCGAGCAGGACGTCGTCGCTCTCGTCGAGCAGGGCGACGCCGATCAGGCGATCGTCCTCGTCCTCGCCCTCGAACTTCATCGCGATCTTGCCGTTCGACGGCACGTTGGTGAACGCGTCCATCGAGTTGCGGCGGACCGATCCCTTGGCGGTCGCGAACATGACGTGGAGCTTGCCCCACTCAGCCTCGTCCTCGGGCAGCGGAAGCACGGTCGAGATGGTCTCGCCCGCCGCGAGCGGGAGCAGGTTGATCATCGGCCGGCCGCGGGTGGCGGGGCCGCCCTCGGGCAGCTTCCACACCTTCATCCGGTAGACCTTGCCCAGGGTCGAGAAGAACAGGACGGGCGTGTGGGTGGAGGTGACGAACAGCTCCGTCACGACATCCTCGTCCTTGGTCGCCATGCCGGCGCGGCCCTTGCCGCCGCGCGCCTGGGCGCGGAAGGTGTCGAGCGTGGTGCGCTTGATATAGCCCTGCATGGTCACGGTGACGACCATGTCCTCGCGCTCGATCAGATCCTCGTCCTCGATGCCGTCGGCGGCGGGCGCGATCTCGGTACGGCGCGGGGTGGCGTATTGGTCGCGGACCGCGACCAGTTCCTCGCGCAGAACCTCGTAGAGCTTGGCGCGGTTGGCGAGGATTTCGAGCAGCTCGGCGATCGAATCGGCGAGTTCCTTGAGTTCGTCGCCGATCTCGTCGCGGCCGAGCGCGGTGAGACGGTGCAGACGCAGGTCGAGGATCGCGCGGACCTGAATGTCCGACAGGCGATAGGCCTCGCCGGTCACCTCGGTCTCGACCGCTTCGACCAGGCGGATATAGGGCGCGATCTCCGCGATCGGCCATTCGCGCATCAGCAGCGCTTCGCGTGCCGCGACCGGGCTGGACGAGCTGCGGATGATCCGGACGACCTCATCGAGGTTGGTGACCGCGATCACCAGGCCGAGCAAGATGTGCGCCCGGTCGCGCGCCTTGGCGAGTTCGAATTTCGAACGGCGGGTGATGACCTGCTCGCGGAACTTGACGAACGCCTCGACGATGTCGCGCAGGTTGAGCAGTTCGGGGCGGCCGCCGCGGATCGCGAGCATGTTCGCCGGGAAGCTCGACTGCGCCGGCGTGTTGCGCCAGATCTGGTTGAGCACGACTTCGGGGGTCGCGTCGCGCTTCAGGTCGATGACGATGCGAACGCCCTCGCGGCTCGATTCGTCGCGAATGTCGCTGACGCCCTCGACCCGCTTTTCCTTCGCGGCCTCGGCGATCTTCTCGACCAGCGCGTTCTTGCCCTGCTGGTAGGGAATTTCGGTGAGCACGATCGATCGGCGCTCGCCGCGCTGCTCGAAGGTGTGGCGCGAACGCACGATGATCGAACCACGGCCGGTCTGATAGGCGCTGCGGCAGCCTGATCGGCCAAGGATCATCGCGCCGGTCGGGAAGTCGGGACCGGGGACGATCTCCATCAGCTCCTCGATGCTCACCGCGCCATTGTCCATGTACGCAAGGCAGGCGTCGATCACTTCGCCAAGGTTGTGCGGCGGGATGTTGGTCGCCATGCCGACCGCGATGCCGCCCGCGCCGTTGACCAGCAGATTGGGGTAGCGCGCGGGCAGGACCGTAGGCTCGCTTTCGGAGCCGTCATAGTTGTCCTGGAAATCGACCGTGTCCTTGTCGATATCGTCGAGCAGCGACATCGCGACCTTGGCCAGGCGCGCTTCGGTGTAACGCATCGCGGCGGGCGGATCAGGGTCCATCGATCCGAAATTGCCCTGACCATCGATCAGCGGCACGCGCATCGCCCAGTCCTGGGCCATACGCGCCATCGCGTCATAGATCGAGCTGTCGCCGTGCGGGTGATATTTACCCATCACGTCACCGACCAGGCGGGCGGACTTGCGATAGGCGCGCCCGGGCAGATAGCCGCCCTCCTGCGCCGCGTAGAGGATTCGACGGTGGACCGGCTTGAGGCCGTCGCGGACGTCCGGAAGCGCGCGCGCCACGATCACGCTCATCGCGTAATCGAGGTAGCTCGTCTTCATCTCATCGACGATCGAGATGGGCGTGATATCGGAAGGGTCCGCGAGGACGGTCTCGTCGGTCAAATCTTTGGGCTTTCGAAGGGTTGTTTCAGAGTTGTGACCGCTCTAGCGAGGCGGCGGCCACCTGCCAAGCCCGCGCGCGTGCGCACGCGCGTGAGGGGCATGCCGGGATCGAAGGCGTTCAATGTGCGTTCAGCGCGCGCAACCGAGGGTTGAAATGACGCGCTGCGCCTTGACCCGGCGAGGCGGATTACTAGAGCGGTTGCGAGCCAATTTGTTACGCGCATCCGCGTAAGGAGAGTCCCGAATGAAGTCTGTTTCCAAAGCCGCGTTGGCTGCAGTGCTCCTGGCCGGCGTCCCGGCCGCCACCGGGTTCACCCCGGCACTGGCACAGAAGAAGGACGAGAAGGCCCAGGATCTCAAGCTCAGCGCCGAGTTCCGCAAGCCGGCCGCTGAAATCCAGAAGCTTGCAGAGGCCAAGGACTGGGCCGGTGTGAAGGCCCAGATCGACGCGCTCGACGCGGTCGCGAAGACCGAAGACGAGAAGTTCTTTGCAGCGAACTTCCGCCTGCAGGCCGCAGCGAACACCAACGACACGCCGAGCACGATCACCGCGCTCGACGCGCTGATCGCCAACCCCAAGACTCCGCAGGCCGATCGCGGCCGGTTCAACTTCTTCCGCGGCGACTTCGCCAGCAAGGCGAAGAAGCCGGCGGATGCGCTGGCCTATTTTACCAAGGCGCGTGAGCTGGGCTATGTGCCCAATGGCATGAACATGACCCTGCTGATCGCGCAAACGCAGTTCGATGCGGGCCAGCGCGACGCGGGCATCGCCAGCATCGACACTGCGATCAAGGCCGAGGAAGCCGCGGGCCGCAAGGCGCCGGAGAACTGGTACAAGCTGGTCGTGTCCAAGCTCTACACCTCGGGCAACAAGGCTGCGGCCGCCGACTGGCTGGGCCGTCAGATCGCTGCTTATCCGAGCCCGGAGGCATGGCGTTCGTCGATGCTCATCTATCTCGAGCAGCTCCAGGACAAGGGCGTTCAGCTCGACCCGGATCAGCGGCTCGACGTGCTGCGCCTGATGCGTGCGTCGAAGGCGATGGGCGGCGAGAGCGACTATCTGCAATATGCCGATGTCGCACAGCGCCGCGGTCTGCCGGGCGAGGTCAAGTCGGTGATCGACGAGGGCCGGGCGAGCGGCAAGGTGACCAAGACCAACGCTGCGATCAACCAGCTCTACACCACGGCGAGCGCGCAGGAGAAGGCGGAGGTTCCGCTGGCGACCGAGGAGAAGCGTGCGGCTGCCGCCCCCAAGGGCAACGTCGCGCAGCAGACCGGCGACGCCTATCTCGGCACGCGCAACTACCCCAAGGCAGTCGAGCTGTACCGCCTCGCGCTTCAGAAGGGTGGCGTGGACGCCAATGTCGTGAACACGCGCCTGGGCATCGCGCTCGCGCTGTCGGGCCAGAAGGCCGAAGCGAAGACGGCGTTCGCTGCCGTCACGGGCACGCCGCGCGGCGAGATCGCGAAGTTCTGGACCACCTGGCTCGATCTGCCGCTGGCCTGAAGGCCGCTGCATCACGAAGCAAAAGGAAAGGGGCGGCCGCCGGGCCGCCCCTTTTTCGCATGTCTCCAGTCGCCCTGGACAGGCGGTTCAGGGTTCGACCGGAACGCCTGGAAGTGACTTGGACGAGCGGATGGTGAGCGAGGTCCGGACGTGCGCGACGTTGGGCGCCGTGGTCAGCTTGGTGGTCAGGAACTGCTGGAAGCTGCTGAGATCCTTGGCGACGATCTTGAGGATGAAGTCGATATCGCCGTTGAGCATGTAGCATTCGCGGATTTCCGGGATGCTCGCGACGTGCGATTCGAACGCCTCCAGATCGGTTTCGGCCTGGCTCTTGAGACTGACCATCGCGAAGACAGTGATCGTATAGCCAAGCCAGACCGGATCGAGATCGGCGTGATAGCCGCGGATCGCGCCCTTTTCTTCCAGCGTGCGGACGCGGCGCAGGCAGGGCGGCGCGGTGAGGCCGACACGGTCGGCCAGATCGACATTGGTCATCCGGCCATCGGCCTGAAGATGCGCCATGATCTGCCGGTCGATCTCGTCAAAAGCCATGCACCATTCCCCTATAACGCGACAGCAACAGTCGTCATGTGTCCCGTACACATAAGATAATTACGCGCAAGCGCAATTGTCCCACTATGCGACGTCCCGAAATCACCAGTTTGCGCCGGCGCCGCGCCGCGTTAAGGTTTGATTACGGCAGGCTTTTCAACGGGTGGGAACGACAAATCGGTGCGGTTCGACGATACCCTTGAAACGGTGCTGGCAGCGGATGTCTCGACCGCATTCGGCAAGGCTTCCGCCTGGCGTCAGCTGGTCGACCTGATCGGCCGCCGGCGAATCCCGGACGATCCGCGTGCGATCGAACTGCTCGAATCGATTCGCGGCGACGTGCCGCTCGCGGTGCGGATTACCAGTGCCCGGTCGCTCGAAATGGCTGAGCCGCCAGCGGCGCTGGTGCAGCTCTGCGCGGTGGACGAGATTGCGGTCGCCGCGCCGATTCTGCGCACGGCCCGCCTGAGCTCTGGCGAATGGATCGAACTGCTGCCGTACCTCTCGGCTCCAGCACGCGGCGTGCTTCGCGGGCGGCGCGATCTGCCCGTGGGTGTCGGCAGTGCGCTCGAGGGATTCCGTGCCGCGGATTTCGTGCTGGGTACGGAAGTGGCGGCGGTGAGCGAAGCGGCTCCGGCGCCTGGTCCAGCCATGCCCGAATCGGTCGATGAGGTTCCGGCCGAAGCCGCTGTGATGGCGCCGGCTTCGCCGTTCGTGCCCGTTGGAGTCGCCGCGATGGGGATCCCGCTGGTCGCCGCTGCCCTCCAGCAGGCGGCGGATGGCGAGGCGCAGAAGCCGGCGGCATTGCGCGGCGACCTGATCAAGACCCAGCGCAAGGATGGTGCGGGAGAGGCCGGGCTTCCATCGGAAGGCCAGGGGGGACCGGACGGTCCGTTCGAGATCGCCGATGTCGTCGCGCGGATCGACGCCTTCTACACGCGCCAGCCCGAACGTCCCGTGGCGGCGAGGCCGGCCGAACGTGCCAAACGTGCCAGCGGGTTCCGCTTCGAGACCGACGCGCAGGGTGTTATCCGCTGGGTCGACGGCATTTCGCGTAGCCCGCTGATCGGACTTTCGCTCGACATGACCGCGATGCCGGACGGATCGAGGGTCGATGGCGTTGCTGCCGGGGCGCTCCGTCAGCGTGCACGCTTTTCCGGAGCGCGGCTGTTCGTCGCGGGCGACAGCGATGCCGGCGGTGACTGGCGAATCTCTGCCAATGCCGCGTTCGACCCGGCAAGCGGCCGTTTCATCGGCTACCGCGGAACGGCCCGCCGTCCGCGCGCCGATGAGACCGCGGTGAAGGCTGGCGGTACGCGTGGCGCGGATTCACTGCGCCAGCTGATGCACGAGCTGCGTACGCCTACCAATGCCATCGCGGGCTTTTCCGAACTGATCGAGCGCGAGATCCTGGGTGAAGCCGCGCCCGTCTATCGCGAACGCGCAGCGCTGATTCGAGATCGCGCGCGCGCGCTTCTGGCAGCGATCGACGATCTCGACATTGCGGCCCGGATCGACGCCTCGGCCCTGCGCCTTCATCCAGGGGAGGTGGCGTTGCAGCCCGTGTTCGACCGGGTGGCGGACGAGCTGGGGCCGCTGGCGGTGACGCGCGGTGCCGATGTCGCACTGCCGGCAGATGAGCTGGCAGTGGCTGGAGACGCGCGCGCGATCGAGCGGCTGCTTTCGCGCACGCTGGCGACCCTGTTGTCGGCGGCGGGCGAGGGCGAGCGGATCGCAGTTCGCTTGACGGCCGAGAATGATATGGTCGCGATCGATTTCGACCGGCCCCGGGCGCTGGCGGCCTATCCGGGCGAGGCGATCTTCGCGATCGACGATGAATGCGAGGAGGCCGCGCTGCTGGGTACCGGCTTTGCGCTGCGGTTGATCCGGAACCTGACGCGCGAGCTTTCCGGGTCGCTCGTGATCGCGCCTGAAAGCCTGACGATCCGCCTTCCGGCGGCGGTAACTAAGTCTTTGGAGCAAGTGCGCTAGAGACCCGGCATGGGAACGGGACAAGGGGGTGCCGAGGGGCGGGGATATCGCGTGCCTGCGCCGGCGCAGGACGATGCGATCGTGTGGCCGGAGTCGTTCGGCACGCGCTTTACCGTGTTCGTCGATACCGAAGAGGAATTCGACTGGTCGCAACCGCTGCGTCGCGAGAATCGCGCGACGCAGGCGATGCGCGCGCTGCCTGAGATGCACGCGCTGTTCGCAGCGCACGGCGTCCCTGCGACCTATATGGTCGATCATCCTATCGTCACCTGTCCCATGTCGGTCGAGATCCTGCGTGGCCTGCTCGATGACGGGCGCTCGGCGATCGGCACCCAGCTTCACCCATGGGTCAATCCGCCGTTCGATGAAGCGGTGGTGCCGCTCAACAGTTTCGTGGGCAATCTGCCGCGCGAACTGGAAGCTGCCAAGCTCTCGGTCCTGACCGGTGCGATCGCATCGGCCTTTGGCCGGCGGCCGGTGATGTTTCGCGCGGGGCGATACGGGATCGGTTCCAACTCGCTCTCGCTGCTGGCGGCGGAGGGCTATCGTGTCGATACCTCGATGCGATCGGGCTACGATTATTCGGCGGAGGGTGGTCCCGATTTCACCGCGATCGGCAATCACGGATTCTGGACCGGCGAAGGCGAGCTGGCGGAGCTGCCGCTGACGACGATCTATACCGGAGCTGCACGGTCGGGCGGTGCAGGCCTATATGGTGCATTGGGACATGTCCCCCGCGGGCGCGGCGTGGCGGCGCGGCTGGGGCTGCTGGCGCGGGTCGCGCTGACTCCCGAGGAAATGCCCGTCGGACTGGCGCTGGAGGCGATCCGGATTGCGGCGGGAGAGGGCGCGCGCATGCTGCTCTTCTCCTATCATTCGCCCTCTGCTGCGCCCGGCTATACGCCCTATGTGCGCGACGTTGCCGATCTGCGTGCGTTTCACGCCTGGTGGGATGCGGCGTTCGGTCTGCTCGCGAAGCTCGGCATCGCCTCCGCCTCGCATGATGAAATCCTCGATGCGCTGAATCGCGCAGCGCTTGCCGGACGCAGCGTTCGCCCTTAAGCGCGGGGGGCGCTGGGGGCCTGTAGCTCAATTGGTTAGAGCTGGCCGCTCATAACGGCTAGGTTGCGGGTTCAAGTCCTGCCGGGCCCACCAGCGGCATGTGGGCGGTGTCTCAGTTATTGGCTTATGATGGGTTTTACCGCGTCGGGCCTTGTGCTGCGGAGCTGAAACGCTTAACCGCGCCCGGCGTCGGGGAGTGGCGCAGTCTGGTAGCGCGCCTGCTTTGGGAGCAGGATGTCGCAGGTTCGAATCCTGTCTCCCCGACCATTATCGTGACGACTGCGCCTGATTTCGACTAGCGTGCCATGGCGTTCGACCAGCAGCGCCGCAGCACATGGTTTCTTCAGCAACCATCGCGTTAGGGTCTCGAATGGCCGCAGAGAATCACCGAGACATGACGCCCTTCACCGTGCCGCAGCGGATTGCGGTGCTGTCGATCATCGCTTTCTGGGTATTCTATTATGTCAGCATCACGCTGCGGTCGTGGATCATGGGCTATGACGGCTTCTGGCTGATGCTCGACAACAGGGCGTGGGTGAGCCTGTTCGGGATCGGTTTCACCTATCTGCTCTATCGCGTCCTGCGCCTGTTCTGTCACCACACGCTGCGTGTCCGCGTCGCCGCGGCGTTCCTGTTTTCCGCGGTCGCCGCCACGGCCTATTCCACCGTCAACTATCTGTCCTTCTACGTCGTCGATCCCAAGCCGCCGGAGCTGCAGAAGCAGGAGGATCACCACAAGAAGAAAGTGGAGAAACCGGCGGATCTGATCGCGGAAAATGCGCTCGCCTGGTACTTCTTCTTCCTCTCCTGGTCGGTGTTCTACCTCGCTCTGTCCTATGCCGGCGCGGTACGCGCGTCGGAGCGCGAGACCGCGCGCTTGCGCGCCGCGGCGCAGACTGCGGAGCTGCGGGCGTTGCGCTATCAGGTCAATCCGCACTTCCTGTTCAACACGCTCAATTCGATCTCCGCGCTCGTCATGTCGGGCAAGCGCGAAGACGCCGAAGCGATGATCCTGAACCTGTCCAATTTCTTTCGCGCCAGCCTGGCGAGCGAGCCGACCGACGATGTGCCGCTGGCCGACGAGATTGCGGTGCAGAAACTCTACCTTGAAATCGAGGCGGTGCGGTTCCCCGAACGGCTCCAGGCGCGTTTCGAGATCGATCCGGCGGCGGCCAATGCCTGTGTGCCGGGGCTGATCCTGCAACCCCTGATCGAGAATGCGATCAAATACGGGGTCGCGCCTGCCCGCCGGCCGGTGCAGATTTGCGTGCGTGCACGGGTTAACGATGGCGCTCTGGAGGTAACGGTGAGCGATGACGGCGACGGTGCCAGGGCACCGAACGGGACCGGGGTTGGGCTACGCAACGTACGCGACCGGCTGACCGCTCGGTTCGGCGAAGCGGCGTGGCTGACCGCTGGCAAGCGCGCGGAGGGCGGTTTCACGGCGATGCTGACGATGCCGCTGGTTCATAATGGCTGCTGAGCGGCTGCGTACGCTGATCGTCGACGACGAGCCGCTCGCCGTCGAGCGGATGCAGATCCTGTGCGCGGGAATTCCCGAAATCGACTTGATCGGCACGGCGGCGGACGGCGATGCGGCGTTGCGCCTGATCGACGCGCTGGCGCCCGATCTCGTGCTGCTGGACATCGCCATGCCGCACCGCGACGGGATCGGGGTCGCTTCGGCACTATCCGAAGCTGCGCACCGGCCGGCGGTGATCTTCTGCACGGCGTTCGAGCAGCACGCTGTCGCGGCGTTCGATGTCGCGGCGGTGGACTATGTGCTCAAGCCGGTCAGCGCGGAGCGTCTGGCACGCGCGATCGGCCGTGCGGTCGAAGCCGCCGGACGGGCGCGTGCGGACCCGCAACCCGCCAGTTCGCGATGGATCGAGGAATTCTGGGTGCCGCACCGCTCGGAAATGGTGCGCGTGAGTGCAAGCGATATCGAGCGGGTGGACGCCGAGCGCGACTATATGCGGCTGGGTGTCGGTGGGCGCAGTTATCTGATCCATCAGACGATCAGCGAGCTCGAACGACGGCTGGACCCCGATCACTTCATTCGGCTTCACCGGTCGACGATCGTCCGCAAGGATCGGATCGCAAAGCTCAGGCATGACGGCCTCGGCGTGTGGCACGCCGAACTCGCTGATGGCGAGCTGGTGCGCATCGGGCGGACCTATCAGGCCGCGGCCAAGGCGATCATGGCAAAATAGCCCTGCCCGCCGGCGCGGCGGGCAGGGCAGGTGGATGAATGTCAGGGTGCTACAGTGACACTCATATCCCGCGCCGCGAGCTGCCGGTTGGCGGCCTTGCGGTAGGCGAGTTCGATGGCTGGCTGAGCCGAGTCACGCGTATCGGCGGCGCAGCGCTTGGCTGCGGCCTCAAGCCTCAAATCCCGTTCATGGCCTACGCGGCACACACGATCGGCTGCGCGCGCGATGCGGTGATCGAGCGCGGCCTTGCCCGGTGCGCTGGAGAGATTGAGATCCGCGTATGAGACCTTCACGGACTTCGCGCCTTCGGCGATAGCCGGGGCTGCGGCGGCGAGCGCGGCGGCGACAACGGCCGCGCGGGCGAGATTGGACAACATGGGTCACTCCGGGGTTGCAGGGCGCGTTCTGATCGAACGCTGAAGACCTGCTACGTCCGGGCCGTCTGGCGGGCTATCGATGCTCGATAAGAGGCAGAGCCGCGTCCACCGAAACCGTTCGATGCGACGAACGACCGATCGTCGGCGACAAACATTGCCCGTGCTCCTGTAGCGGACAACGAAAAAGGGCGCCCCGTGAGGAGCGCCCTTTCGATTCGACCGGGCCCTTGCGAGCCCAGGAAGAACGGATCCGATTACTCGGCGACGTTGCCGGCAGCAACGTTGTCGAGCGTCTCGCTGGCGTTGTCGAGCATCGCGCCGACTTCGTTCGCAGCGTTCGCGCCGTCAGCGGCCAGCATGTCAGCGCCGTTCTCGAGCGACTCAGCGACGTTCTCGACGGTGTTGTTCGCAGCAGGCGTGCCACCGCAAGCGGCGAGCGACATCAGGCCGGTCGCGGCAGCGACGATGAGGACCTTCTTCATTCGTTTTGCTCCCAAGCAAAAATTATTCGGTTCGCGGCGGCCCGATTGCCGTGCGAGTTAGTCGGAATAACGCCCGTTACGCCGCCGTCAATGGGAATTCATCGGACAGCAAGCTTTGCGGCGAGCCGAAATGACGCGGTGCGTCATTGCGTGGCACCGATTTCCTCGGGTGCGTTGGCGACCACCGCGAGCATTGCCGTCCATGCCGCGACATTTTGGCGCAACTGTGACGGATCGATCTTGTCGAGCGTGTCGTCGGGGGTGTGGTGCAGGTCGAAATAGCGGCTGCCGTCCTGTTGCAGGTCGATGCCAGCGACGCCGGATGCGACCAGCGCGGCAACATCGGCCCCGCCGCTCGCGGGATCGCGTCCACGGCTGATTCCCAGGGTCGAAAGCACCGCAGCGACCCGATCGCCCACCGCCCTGGCACTTTCCGGCAGCTTGAAATCGACACGCCAGATGCGGTCGGCGCCGAAATCCGATTCCGCCGCAAGGGCGTGCTTCTCACCCTTGTGCGCCTCGAAATAGGCCTTGCCGCCGAACACGCCGACTTCCTCGGCGCCGGCCCACAGGATGCGGATCGTTCGGCGCGGCTTGCCGGCGTCCATGACCCGCTTGGCCGCCGCGGTGACGATGCCGCAGCCTGCACCGTCGTCGAACGCGCCGGTGCCCAGGTCCCAGCTGTCGAGGTGGCAGGCAACCACGACCAAGCCTGCCGCAGGATCGCTGCCCGGCACTTCGGCGATGACATTACCCGATTCGGTCATGCCGACTTGTCTTGGGGTCAGGGTCAGCTTGACGCTGACCGGCTGACGGCGCTTCAGGATGCGCTGAAGCTGCTCCGCATCGGGGATCGAGAGCGCGGCAGCGGGGATCGGCGTCACGCCCTCGGGAAAGCCCGTGCCGCCGGCATGCGGGTTGCGGTGATAGTCGGTGCCGACCGACCGGATCAGGATTGCGGCAGCGCCCTTGCGCGCGGCGACTGCCGGGCCGGAACGGCGGACCGCGCCGAATGCGCCATATTGCGATCCGTCCTGCGTGCGCGTCATGTCATGGCTGACAAAGGCGATCTTCCCGCGCAGGCTTCCGTCCGGCGCAGAGTGGAGGGCGGCGATGTCCTTGAAATAGACGATCTCGCCGCGCAGCCCGGTTGCTGGCGTCGCTCCCGAATTGCCCAGGGCGGTCAGGCGCAGCGGCTGGGGAAAGGGAGCAAGAACCTCGAGCGTCTCCTCGCCACGGACCCAGGTCTTCATCCGGAAGGGTTCGTTGCGGACATTGCTGAAGCCGAGCGCGGCGAGTTTCTTCACCGACCAGGCACGCGCTCGCGCCTCCGCCTCGGTCCCGGCAAGGCGCGGGCCGATCTCGGTCGTGAGCCCTTCGGTGATGTCCCAGGCGATCTCGTCCTTCAGCGCGGCGTCGCGCAACGCCGCCGGATCGATCTGGGCGAGCGCGGGGAGAGGGAGGCTCAGCACGGCAGCCAGGGTCAGGGTCTTCACACGCATTCACGTCCTCCGCCGAAATATTGTTGCGGCGTGAGGTAACGGAATGGCCGGGGCGGCGGCAAGCTGTGCGCGGCGTGTTTTCGACGAGCGACAGGTTTGCCAATCGGCGGGTGCATCGCTACATCGGCGCCAAATTCCCGGACACCCAGACAGACGAACGGAGACCCGCAGTGGCCGCCCAATACGCCTTCGTGATGAAGGACATGACCAAGACCTTCCCCGGCGCCCCAAAGCCGGTGCTGAGCAACATCAACCTGCAATTCTATCAGGGTGCCAAGATCGGCATCGTCGGTCCCAACGGCGCCGGCAAGTCGACCCTCATCAAGATCATGGCAGGCATCGACAAGGACTTCAGCGGCGAGGCATGGCCGGGTGAGAACATCACCGTCGGCTATCTGGAGCAGGAGCCGCAGCTCGACCCGAGCAAGTCGGTGCTGGAGAACGTCAAGGATGGCGCGCGCGAGACCGCCGATCTCGTCGAGCGCTTCAACGCGATCTCGGCCGAGATGGGCGATCCCAAGGACGACACCGATTTCGACGCCCTGATGGAAGAGATGGGCGACCTCCAGGCCAAGATCGATGCGGTCGATGGCTGGAGCCTCGACAACCAGCTCGAGATCGCGATGGAAGCGTTGCGCTGCCCGCCGGGCGACTGGAGCGTCGACAATCTCTCGGGCGGTGAAAAGCGCCGCGTCGCGCTGACCCGCCTGCTGATCCAGAAGCCGTCGATCCTGCTGCTCGACGAACCGACCAACCACCTCGATGCCGAAAGCGTCAAGTGGCTGGAAAACCACCTCAAGGAATATGCCGGCGCGGTGCTGATGATCACCCACGACCGCTACTTCCTCGACAACGTCGTGGACTGGATCCTCGAGCTCGATCGCGGAAAATACTTCCCGTACGAAGGCAACTACTCGACCTATCTCGAGAAGAAGGCCAAGCGTCTGGAGCAGGAGGACCGCGAGGCCACCGGCCGCCAGAAGGCGATCAAGGACGAGCTGGAGTGGATCCGTGCCGGCGTGAAGGGCCGCCAGACCAAGTCCAAGGCGCGTATCACGCGCTTCGAGCAGCTCGTCGAGCAGCAGTCGCAGCGCACGCCGGGCAAGGCCCAGATCGTCATCCAGGTGCCCGAGCGCCTGGGCGGCAAGGTGATCGAGGTCGAGAACCTCTCCAAGGCCTATGGTGACAAGCTGCTGTTCGAGAACCTCTCCTTCACCCTTCCGGCCGGCGGCATCGTCGGTGTGATCGGGCCGAACGGCGCGGGCAAGTCGACGCTGTTCAAGCTGATCACCGGCCAGGAAACGCCGGATTCCGGCACGATCGAGATCGGGACCACTGTCCGGCTCGGCTATGTCGACCAAAGCCGCGATCACCTGGACCCATCGAAGAACGTCTGGGAGGAAATCTCGGACGGGCTCGATTACATGAAGGTCAACGGCCACGACCAGTCGACGCGCGCCTATGTCGGCGCGTTCAACTTCAAGGGCCAGGACCAGCAGAAGAACGTCGGCAAGCTGTCGGGCGGCGAGCGCAACCGCGTTAACATCGCCAAGATGCTGAAGCGCGGCGGCAACGTGCTGCTGCTCGACGAACCGACCAACGACCTCGACGTCGAAACGCTTGGCGCGCTGGAAGAGGCGATCGAGAATTTCGCGGGCTGCGCCGTGGTCATCAGCCACGATCGCTTCTTCCTCGACCGTCTCGCCACCCACATCCTCGCGTTCGAAGGCGACAGCCATGTCGAATGGTTCGAAGGCAATTTCGAAGCCTATGAGGAAGACAAGCGGCGTCGTCTGGGCGATGCGGCGGATCGTCCGACCCGCCTTGCTTATAAGAAGCTGACCCGCTGACCCTTAGGGCGTCAGCGTCACCAGCATTTCGAGACCGCCCGTCGCAGCCTTGCGGAAGGCGAAGTGGAGGCCCGGGTACATGGGTGAGCGGCCGGTCGCCGCCGCCACCATCCGGGCCTTCGCCTCATCCTGGGCAACCGCAAGCCACAGATCGAGTGCCGGCACCGCCGGCCGCTTCCGGGCGACGCCGCGCCAGCGCGCTTCGCCGCTACCCGTCTGATAACAGGTCAGATCCTCGATGAAGAGGTTGGGGAAGCGGTGCGAGAGATTCGATCCGTTGACGAACGCGTAGCGGGCGATCTGGCCCGCGCTGAAATCGACTGGCTGATCGAACTCGATGCCGGGAGGGGGCAGGTCGCTGTCGTAGCGCGAAAGCTCTTCCTGCAAGAGCGCGGCAAGATAGGCGAGGTCGCTGCCGTTGGTGCAGGTGATTCCCTTGCTGAGGAACCATTGGTGAATAGCCTCGCGGCTGTCCGGCGCGACCATCGTCGAGAGTTCGGGGACGATATCGTCCCAGCCGTAATAGTTCATCCGGCCGTGCTCAAGCGTTCCGCCGGAACGCTCGAAAACCGGCAATGACGCCTTCATGTTGCGGCGGGCGATGTAGAGCTCGAACAGGATCCACCCGCGCTCCAGCATCGCCGCGAGGTCGTCCTCATGGCTCGATCCGGTCCGGCTGATCAGCGAGATATTCGCGCACCGCCCGACCGTGCGGCGAATGTTGGAAAGCCCGCGCTGGAACAGCTTCCTGTCCGCGGCCGTCCGACGCTTCTGGGGCAGGCTCATATAATCGTACCAGAAGCAGATATCGGGATTCTGATAGTTATAGTGCCGGCCGAGATTGAGCAGCGCCCGGAGCTGCCAGCCTGTCGGGTCGGGGTGGCCGCGATCGTCCCAGCGGTGGGTGATGAAGATCGGCCGCGCTGCCGACGGATCGCCGCTGTGGAAGAGGTGCGGCGCTGACCGGCGGATTTCCTGGTATTTCGGCAGGATCGCGCCCGCTTTCCAGAACGGCATATGATCGGCGAACGCCTTCAGATTGATGAAGGCGCCGACTTCGTCATGGCGCAGATCGAATCCGCCGGTCATGTCTCAGCTCAATCCGCTTATGCCCTGCCGCGGGCAGCATCCACGCTCCACGCGCCGCCGCCGGCTGCTGCGAGGTACAGGAAGATGAAGGTGAACAGCAGGATCGCTTCGCCGCCATTGGCCGCAGGGAAGAACCCCTTCGATCCGTGTGCGAGCCAATAGCCCACCGCGCACATGCCCGACGCGATGAAGGCAACGGGGCGGGTGAACAGACCGATCACGATCAGTGCGCCGGCGACCAGCTCGATCGCGCCAGCCGCATAGAGCAGCGGGTTGAGCGGCATGGGAAAGGGCGGCAGGCCGAAGAATTTCGACGTGCCGTGCTGAAGAAAGGCAAGCCCCGCGACGATGCGCAGGACGGCGAGCAGTTTGTCGGACCAGCTGGCAGGGATCGGCATGATAGAGTCTCCTTGCGCGGCAAATGGCTGAGCGCCGTTGCGCAAGTGAAACCTTTCACGCTTCCCCGTTCTGATCAATCCCGGCTGAGGAAACCGATCGTTTCAGTCGCCGGTGACCCTGAGCGGGCCAAGATCGCCCAGGCCGACCATGCCACTCGCCATCGCCAGCATCCGGTCGAGGCTCTTCTTTGCCTTGAGACGGATTTCGTCCTCGATCTCGATCCGCGGTTCGAGGTCGCGGAGCGCGATGTACAGCTTCTCCAGCGTGTTCATCGCCATGTACGGGCAGATGTTGCAGTTGCAGTTGCCGTCGGCACCGGGCGCACCGATGAAGGTCTTCTCCGGGACCGCCTTTTCCATCTGGTGGATGATGTGCGGCTCGGTCGCGACGATCATCGTGTCGCCGTCGAAATCCTTGGCATATTGCAGGATACCGCTGGTCGACCCGACATAATCGGCATGGTCGAGCACGTGCGGCGGGCATTCGGGGTGCGCGGCGACCGGCGCGCCGGGGTGCAGCGCCTTGAGCTTGAGCAACTCGGTCTCGCTGAACGCCTCGTGCACGATGCACACGCCCGGCCACAGCAGCATGTCGCGGCCCATCTTGCGGTTGATATAGCCGCCGAGATGCTTGTCGGGACCGAAGATGATCTTCTGGTCCTTCGGGATCTGGCTCAGGATCTTCTCGGCCGACGAGCTGGTGACGATGATGTCGCTGAGCGCCTTCACCTCGACCGAGCAGTTGATGTAGGTCAGCGCGATATGGTCGGGGTGCTGTGCGCGGAAGGCTGCGAACTGCTCGGGCGGGCAGCTGTCCTCGAGGCTGCAGCCGGCGTCCATGTCGGGCAGGATCACAGTCTTGTCGGGGCTCAGGATCTTTGCGGTCTCGGCCATGAAGCGCACGCCGCAGAAGGCGATCACCTCGGCATCGGTCTCCGCCGCCTTGCGGCTGAGTTCGAGCGAGTCGCCGACGAAATCGGCAAGATCCTGAATCTCCGGCTTCTGGTAGTAATGCGCCAGGATCACCGCGTTGCGCTCCTTGCGCAGACGTTCGATCTCGGCACGGATATCGACGCCGGACAGGTTGCTCGGTGCGTTCATTCTGGGACCCTCATTCTTTGGCTCCACATGGCCTTGTCCGGGTCCGGGTTCAACCCATTGGCGAGGGGAAGGGCGCGAAATCGAGCGGGGCAGCCACGGCACCGGGGGAACCCGCGGTAACCGCCCGATAGATGGCAGAGCCAAGGGGCGAATAAACGATCAGCTCGGTGAGGATCATCACGCCCAGAAACGCGCCGAGGCCCCACCACCAGGCAGGATGCACGCGACCGTCGCGGCGATAGTCGCCGATCATCCCTGCAGCCAGGAAAAGAAGGCCGGGCAGACTGGCGATCTGGTACGACCAGGGGATCATCAGCGGCATCGGCAGCAGCCGTCCGAAGCCGGGGCCGAGTAATGCGATCATCGCGCACATGTGCAGCCGCCGGTGCCAGTCGGTGCGCCGGCGCATCCTTACCGCAGCGACGGTCAATCCCGCAAATAGCGTCACCATCAGCGGATTGGCGATCAGGAAATGCTGGGGCCGGAAGAAGAAGGGCGTCAGGCCCGCACGGATCCGCAGCACGGTGATCCCGATCCCGGCGACCACCATCGCCACCACCCAGCCGACCGCGACCCAGCCGAGCCGGCGATGCAGCTCCAGCGGTCCGCGCGTCGCGAAGACGGATTGCGTGCAATAGATCGCGACCCACCCGAAGAAGATGAAGGCGTGTGCATGGACATAGAGCGGCGCGCCGAAGCTCGACCGCCCGGCCGCGAGGTGTAGCGAGAAGCCCGCGACGAGGACCGCCGCCATCGCGAACGCGCTCCACAGAAAAAAGCCGTCGTCGTTGCGCCGCGGTACGCCAGACGTGTCGTAAGCCGTCGCCATGGTGATGGTCCCCACGATCACCCGATGGAGAATTGTATCACATCTGACGGCCGGTCCGAATGACTAGTTTGCGCCGTCCCGCGCCTCGATGTCCTTCATCACCTGACGGGGGGAGCGCGATACGTCCCAATGCTCGCGGGTCTGCGTGCCACGCTCGGGCGGGAAGGTGACCACGACGCGGACATCGCCTAGGCCTGCCGCGCTGAGCGGCTGGGCGAGCAGGCGGGCGAGTGCGCGCCGGGCATGCTCGCGAGCCTGCGCCATACGCTCAGGGCTGCGCGCTTCGCGTCCGGCGACATCGGTCGCACGGGCCGAGGTGCGCTGGCTGAGCGCTTCGGCAGCGTCACGCGTCACGAACAGCCCGCTGGTTTCCACCAGCGTGCGGCGGCCCTCATCGGTATTGGGGGGAGCAGCGGTCACGTCAGGTGCATCGACGATCAGCGTTCTGGTCTGCGCGTTCCATTGCAGGTCGCTGTCCCGCAGCTTCGAGAGATCGACGAAATAGCCCACCGAATAGGGCATCTTCACCACCTGATCGCTGCGTAGCCAGCCAAAGCCGCGAATGTCGGACGCGGTGGCCTGAACAATCCCCGAAAGCTCGGCGACCTGAAGCTTGCCGGTACCGGAGAGCTTGGCGGTGACGATCTGGGTCACCGGGGCGCCGCCCTCTTCAGGCAGGGTGGCCATCCGGGTTTCGGCATAGCGGTCCCACGAGATCCACGCCGCTGCGAGGATCACTGCGGCAGCGGCGGCGATCAGCAGGCCCCGGACCAGCGCCTCACGCCTCACGACATCCGCCACGCACTGCCCTCCGCGCCTGTGACGATACCGCGCTGGCGCAGGTCAATCAGGTGCGCCAGAACCGAACGGCCTGCCGCACCGGTGAGGCGCGGGTCGAGCCCGACATACATCTTTTCGACCATCTCCGGGATTTCGCTCGCCTGCTTGCCGAGCAGCCGCAATATCTGCCCCTCGCGCTGCTTGCGATGCCCCATCATGCCCCGCACCAGGCGCTGGGGTTTTTCCACAGCCTCGCCATGGGCGGGGTAATAGATGCGATCCTTGCGCCCGAGCAGTTTGTCGAGGCTGGCCATATAGTCGCCCATGTCGCCGTCCGGCGGCGCGATCACGCTGGTCGACCAGCCCATGATGTGATCGCCGGTGAACAGCGCACCGCTTTCCTCGAGCGCGAAGCAGAGGTGATTGGAGGTATGGCCGGGGGTCGCGACCGCGGTAAGCGTCCAGCCGTCGCCGCTCAACTGATCGCCGTCTTGCAGAACGCGATCGGGCAGATAGTCGCGGTCGAAGGCCGCATCGGCGCGCGGGCCGTCGTCATCGAGTGCGAGTGCAGCGCAGCCGATGATCGGCGCACCGGTCGCGGCTTTGATCGCGCGGCTCGCCGGACTGTGGTCGCGATGCGTGTGGGTGCACAGGATCCCGACGACGCGGCGGCCATCGATCGCGCGCAGCAGCGCATCGACATGGTCGGGCAGATCGGGACCCGGATCGATCACCGCCACGTCGCTGGTGCCGACCAGATAGGTTTCGGTGCCGGTATAGGTGAAGGGCGACGGATTCGCCGCCAGGATGCGTGTCACCAGCGGTTCGAGCAGGATCGCTTCACCGGTTGCAGGGTCGGTCATAGGGTCGAGATGGCGGCTGCGAACCGCTCAGGCAAGAGCGCAACGGGAAATGGGCCGGCCGCGATAGGGGACGCGACCGGCCCGGTTGGAGCACCTTCCGCGGCGATGGGCATCGGACCGCGGACTTTCCTCCTCCCTTTCGTTGATCCGGCGGATCAATCCTTTTCGGCGTTCTGAACCTCGCGGATCGCCTCATCGATTCCCTTGAGCGCAGCGGCTCTCTGCGACGGGCTCAGGTGGGTTTGCGCTTCGATCGACTTGCGCGCCATCTTCAGGCCCAGCATCGCGTGGCGCTTGCCCAGATCGGCGCTGGCCAATGCGATGGTGCGGCTTTCCATGGCAATCGCTCGCGCAGCCTCGCCCGCCTCGCGGGAGGCCTCGGCGCGGGCCAGCGCAGCGTCGCGCGATGCCATGCCGCGTGCGATCGCGGCGTCGCGCGATGCCTCGGCACGAGCCAGGGCGGCCTCGCGAGAGGCGTCGGCACGGGCCAGCGCAGCGTCGCGTGCGGCCATACCACGCGCACGCGCGGCCTCGCTACGCGCTTCGATGCGGTCCATGCAGATCACGATCTTGCGATGCTTGCCGTCCTTGCTCTCAATCTTGACCTCGCCGTCTTTCGGCGCGCCGCAGTTGGCAGAGCTGACGACGGTCATGTCGGCGAGCAATTCGTCGCCATTCACGACCTTGCCGTCCTTGATGACGAGCCGCTTGTGCCGTGTGACGATGCTGGTGTCGTTGTCGTCGGTGATGGTGATTTTGCCGTCCTTGTCGCGCGTGACGATGCGGATCTTCTTGGCCGCCTTCGCTTCGTCCGCCGGGGCGGCAGCTTCGGCCGGTGCCGCGGGCGCTTCCGGAGCCTCGGGCGGGGCAGGCGGATCCTGCAGATCGACGCCGATCGCGTCGCCGACATCGGCGCGCAGGTTCGCCGCCGCCTGGGTGCCGGACGCGGTGAGCGCCAGGCCGGCGAGCGTCAGCACCGCGGCGCCCGTGACGCCGGCAGTGATCCGCGTGCGCGACTTGCGGTCATGCTTCGCGAGCATCTTGAGCCTCCCCTTGAGTTCGTTGACGGTATGCAGATGACAGGCAGCCGAGACCGCACCCCCATGCGCGGACTTGACGATGGCGCGGCCGTACGCGTGGCGCAGCGCCGGGGCGCGGCCTGAGAGCACCAGGGCGTCGCAGGCCATCTCCTGATCCGCACGGAAGGCGCGGAACGCCCGCCATGCGACCGGGTTGAACCAATGGAGCGCGAGTACGACCAGCGCGATCCAGTTGGCGATCAGGTCACCACGCAGATGGTGACCGAGTTCGTGGGCGAGCGCGAGGTTGCGCTCGAGCGGGTCGTAGCGCTCGCTAAAGTCGCGCGGGAATGCGACATATTTCCGCCAGATACCGAAGGCGAGCGGACCGGTGGCGGCATCGGTCTCGATCACGTGCACGCGCCCCTCGGCAACGGTGCGTTCGATCTTCGCCCGGCGCAGCAGCCGCGCGCAGAAGCGGCCATGGGCGATCAAGTGATAGGCGAGGAAGGCAAGCGCCCCCACGGCCCAGATCGCGGCAATCACCGGCAGCCAATCGAACGGCGCGGCCTCAATCGGAACCGTGGTGGACGCTGCCGCCGCCTCAGGGACGGAGACCGGATCGACCATATAATAGGTGATGACCTCGCTCGCCGCGGCGACCGGGGTCTCGGCGCTTGCCCGCCAGCTCTCGGGAAGCGGGGGCAGGGCGAGGCGAAGCACGGGAAGCGCCCAAAGCGCATAAGCGATGTTGGGGCCGAAATGACGGCTCACCGGCTTGCGGATCGCAAGCACCAGCAGCATCAGCAGCGTCGTCGCGACGAACGTCTCTACAGTCCAGGCGATCATTGCTTGATCTCCTTCAGAAGCGCTTCGATTTCGGCGATGTCCTCGTCGGTAAGCGCGTCGCGCTCGGCGAGATGGGCAACCAGCGGCGTCAGCCTGCCGCCGAAAAGCCGGTCGATCAGGCGCCGCGATTCACCCTCGACATAGTCGCCGCGCTCGACCAGCGGGCGGTAGAGGTAGCGGCGGCCGTCTTCCTCGGCTGCGATGGTGTTCTTGGCGAGCAGGCGGCCGAGCAGCGTCTTGACCGTGTTGGCGCTCCAGCCGCGGGACGGAGCCACGCGCTCGGCGACGTCGTTGGCGGTCAGGGGGGATTCGTCCCACAGCACTTCCATCACGGCGTGCTCTGCGTCGCTGATCCGTTCGGTCATCTCAATCCCCTTCGATTACGCCTGTAATCGTTTCGACCACATCTGTAGTCAAGAGCCTGAACGCTTTCTGAACGGCGTTCAGGTGATCGGAAACAGGGGAGGTGTCGGAACTTCTTACAAAATGGGTAGGGCGAGAATTCTGTTAACCATGGGAATGGCTGTTTTCCGAGGGTTACCCATTTTGGCATGCGGACTGCAACGTTGGGGCCACACCGCTGTTCACTAGCGCGTGTAACGCTTCAGAGGCGGGCAGCACATACCGGGCTGCCCGCCTCGCCCGTTTCTGGAGGCGCGACTCGCCTCCCGCATGGCCGGGCGTCATCCCCGCGAAGGCGGGGATCGATCACCCTTGACGGTGCGGTCCCTGCCGAACGGTCAGCCGGAGCAGAGTCGGGCCTTCGCGGGGACGGCGGATGGCGATCTGGCGCTCGCGTCGGCCGCATAGATAACCGGCGATCCGTCGCGGCGCGTGCGGCGGCGGAATATCCTGACGCCGTCTTCCTCGAGCCGTTCGGCGGCGCGGGCCCGCGCGGCGGGGTAGATTTGAGTGAACAGCCGCTCGAACGTGCGGTGCCAGCCATAGGTCTCGACCACCATCGCGCGGGCGCGGGCGCCGATCAGTTGCGCGCCGTCGTTCCAGAGCTTCACGACGTTGGCCGCCATTGCCGCGGTATCGTCCACCGGGCCGAGCAGACCGAGCCCCTCCGGGACCCGATCGGGCATTGCCCCGCTGGCGACCCCAACGATCGGAAGGCCGCATGCCTGCGCTTCGAGCACCGAGATGCCGAACGTCTCGTCCGCCATCGCCGAGACATAGATGTCGGAGGAGGCAAGGGCGCGCGCCAGGCCGATCCGGTCCTTCTCGAAGCCCGGAAAGGCGATCGGCAGGCCCTGCGCCTCGTGCATCAGCCGCTCGCGCAGCTTGCCGTCGCCCATCAGGACAAGTCCGGCGCCGAGATCGCGGGGCAGTTTGCGGAACATGTCGACCAGCCGGTCGGCGCGTTTCTCGTTGTCGATGCGGCCGGCATAGATGAGCAGCGGCCCATCGCCCGGAATACCGAGCGCGGCGCGGTAGCCCGGGTCGCGCTTCGACGGCGCGAACATCGTCGTATCGACGCCGAGCGGCATCACATCGGTCCGCGTGATCGCCTTGCGGGCCAGCGTGCGCCGGGCGTCCTCGCTCAGCGTATAGACGCGGTCGAACTCGCGATAGGTGATCTCGGCATAGCCATAGGCCAGCATCCGCATGAACCGTGCGGCAAGGTTGCCGGCCTTTGCCTCGACGACGCGATGGACGTGGGCGTTGGGGAAATCGGTTCGGTATCCCGCGACCAGCGTGGTTTCCGGGAAATCGCGCCGGTGGTTGATCGCGGTCCAGGGCAGCACCCAGGGGCAGAGCGATTCGATGATGTCGGGGCGATAATGTTCGAGCAGGTCGCGCACCGCATCGGTCCGCAGGATGAAGCGGTAATTCGGGCTGCCGCGTACCGGCTCGGCGCCCACCTCGGCAAAGATATGGCGCCCGTTGACCGTCACGCGATCTTCGGGGCCGGGGACAATCTGGAGCAGCTGGTGGGGCGTGTGGTTGAGCACATAGTCGCGCTTCTCGCGGAGGTAAGTGCTGATCCCGCCGCCACCCGCAGGCGAATAGCTCTGCGTCAGGTCACAAATCGTGAGGGACGCACGATCCCTCGCCGCGACGCCGAGCGCCGCAGCCAACGGCTGCACGAACATGATACGCTACCTTTTACAAGACCGCGTCAAACACGCGGTCGTTACGCCGCTGAAACGCCCTTCTCATCGAGAAGTTGCGCCAGCTCGCCCGACTCGTACATCTCCATCATGATGTCCGAACCGCCGATGAACTCGCCCTTCACATAGAGCTGCGGAATGGTCGGCCAGTCGGAGAATTCCTTGATTCCCTGACGCACGGCCTGGTCCTGGAGCACGTCCACGCTCTCGAACGCGACGCCGAGATGGCTGAGGATCGAGACTGCCCGGTTGGAAAAGCCGCATTGCGGGAACAGCGGGGTTCCCTTCATGAACAGCAGCACGTCGTTCGCATCGACGAGGCTCTGGATATGGGCCTGGGTTTCGTCGGTCATGTCAGTCGCTCCGGGTCATTCGTTATTGGCAGGCACGGCGGTGGTGAGCTGAAGGGCGTGCAGCACGCCCCCCATGCGCCCGCCGAGCGCTGCATAGACAGCCTGATGCTGCCGGATCCGGGGAATGCCCCGGAAGGTCTCGCTCACCACGCGGGCGGCATAGTGATCGCCGTCACCGGCCAGATCGGTGATCTCGACCTGGGCATCGGGGATGCCCTGCCGGATCAGCGTCTCGATCTCGTCTGCCGCCATCGGCATGGTTACTTCGCCTCGATCAGCTGGCGGCGCGCTTCGACGGTCCGTTCCTCGACCGCCTGGCGCACGGTCGCTTCGTCGATCTCTACGCCCGCGGCGGTGAGATCGCCCAGCAGCTTGCGGATCACGTCCTCGTCGCCCGCTTCCTCGAAATCGGCCTGGACCACCGCCTTGGCATAGGCATCGGTTTCTTCGGGCGTCAGGTTCAGCTTCGCAGCCGCCCATTGGCCGAGCAGTCGATTGCGGCGCGCGATGATGCGGAACGCCATTTCCT
Organism: Sphingomonas koreensis; assembly: GCF_002797435.1. Taxonomy (NCBI): domain Bacteria; kingdom Pseudomonadati; phylum Pseudomonadota; class Alphaproteobacteria; order Sphingomonadales; family Sphingomonadaceae; genus Sphingomonas; species Sphingomonas koreensis. Next base: position 53,321 of record NZ_PGEN01000001.1, read on the forward strand.
CGTCCATCGCAAACTTGGCCTCGAACGCACGTTCGCGATCGTCGAAGGTCGTCATCCCTAAAAACCCCTTGATTGTTTCGCTTGGCAGATAGGTTCGGTGGTGCGGCATGGCAACGGGTGGAGACGAATTCGCCGTCCGCGGGGGCTTCGCGGGCCGCCCGCATCGGCTATAGCGAGCGCCACTGTCGCCAGGGGTTTGCGCATGATTTCGTTTCAGCTTGATGGCTTCGATCTTCCGGCGTTCATCGCGGCGACGCTTGCCGAGGATGTCGGGGCGGGGGATGTCACCTCCGCTGCGGTGATTCCGGCCGATGCGGTCTTCACCGGGGTGATGGACAGCCGCGACGCGATCGTCGTTGCGGGGCTGCCGATCGCTGCGGCGTTCTTCCATGCGCTCGATCCGGCGGTCGAGATCGAATTGCTGGCGGATGAGGGCGCTTCGGTCGCGGCCGGCAGCGACCTGATGCGGCTGCGCGGCAATGCCCGCGCGCTGCTGACCGCCGAGCGGGCGGCGCTGAACACGGTGCAGCACCTGTCGGGTATCGCGACGATGACGCGCGGCTATGTCGAGCGGATCGCGGGGACGGGCGCGACCCTGCTCGATACCCGTAAGACCATTCCCGGCCTGCGCCGGCTGGAGAAATATGCGACGCGGATGGGCGGCGCGCAGAACCACCGCATGGGCCTGTGGGATGCGGCGATGATCAAGGACAACCATGTCGCTGTGGCGGGCTCTGTGGAAGAGGCGGTGCGCCGCGCCGCGGCTGCCGGGATCGGACGGATCATCGTCGAGGTGGACCGCGTCGAGCAGATCGAGCCGGCGCTGGCGGCGGGCGCGACCCATTTGCTGCTCGACAATATGGACCCGCCGACGTTGCGCGGCGCGGTGACCCTGGTGGGCGGGCGCGTGCCGACGGAGGCTTCGGGCGGGGTGCGGCTCGATACGATCCGTGCGATCGCCGAGACGGGGGTGAACTTCGTCAGCGTCGGGCGCCTCACCCAGTCCGCGCCTGCGGCGGATATCGGGCTGGACTTTGCGCAGGCTTGAGTCGTAGCTGGACGCAACAGAGAGGGAATTTCCATGCGTCCGCAATCGATTGTCCGTTTCGAGCAAGCCTATCTGGGGGCGACCCTGTTGTGGCTGGTCAATCTGGCGCTGGGCTGGAAGACCAAGCTGGAGAGCGTCAACAGCAACCCTGCCTTTGCGGGCAATCCGCAGATGGCGGAACTGGCCCAGACGATGATGATCGGCACCACGATCGTCATGCTCGCGCTGTGGCTGCTGCTCTGGTACTTCACCGCCCGCCGGGCGAGCGTGGTCGCGAAATGGGTGGTGGTCGTGCTGTTCGGCCTGTCGGTGATCGGGTTGCTGGGCACGCTGATCAGCTATCAGGTTGCCGGCGCACTCAGCACGGTGCTGAGCCTCGTCACGTTCGCGCTCACCGCATGGTCGGTGTGGCTGCTGTTCCGGCCCGACGCGCAACGCTGGTTCGCCGGCGAGGACGCGCAGGCGGACAACGCGCCCTTCGAATGATCCGCAGCGGGGCGTTCGCCCTGGCGTTGCTGGTGCCGGGCGTGGCCGCGGCCCAGGCGGACCGGTGCGTCGTGCCCGATCGATTGCCCGAAGCGTCCGAGCAGGTCGGGCGTCCGGGTCCGCGCCGGATCGTGCCGGTGGGCGGCTATACGCTCGCCTTGACCTGGAACCCCGGCTTCTGCCGCCAGTCGGCCAATCGCGACCGGTTCCAGTGCGATCCCGGCAACCGTTTCGGGTTCGTGCTTCACGGCCTGTGGCCGGACGGGCGGGGCGCGGCGTGGCCGCAATATTGCGCACCCGCGCCGCGCATCCCCGAAGCGGTGGTGCGGCGCACTCTTTGCGCGATGCCGTCGCTGGCGCTCCAGCGCCATCAATATGCCAAGCACGGCAGCTGCTCGGGCCTGCCGCCCGCCGCCTATTTCGACCGGGCGCGGGAGGCCTATGCCGCGATCAGCTATCCCGAGATGGATAGCCTGTCGCGCCGTCCCGGCCTGACCGCGGGCCAGCTTGCCGCGGCGGTGGCGCGCGCCAATCCTGGGATGACGCCGGCGATGCTGCGCGTGCAGGCGGGCGGGGACCGCTGGCTCGACGAACTGTGGGTCTGCCTCGACACGCGCTTCCGCCCGCGCGTTTGCCCGGCGCACCAGCGGGGCGTGCCTGCGCATGTGCCGCTCAGGATCTGGCGCGGGCGTTAGTTCCTGATCGTCGCGGTGCCGGGATGGTGCTTGTCGAGGTGCTTCTTGATGATCTTGAGGTTGCGGGTGTTCGAGCGGAAGAAGAAGTCCGCCGCGTCGCCCAGGCCCGGAACCAGACCGATCAGCCAGTCGAACCCGACATTGCCGGCCATGCGGAACATCGCGCTTCTGGGCATGTTCAGGTTGCGCGCCTCCCAGATCATATAGGCGCCCATCGCGGCGGCGACGATATCGCCGGCGACGGGGATCAGCCCCAGCACCGCGTCGAAGCCCACCGTCTGGCGCGTGCCGGGGATCGTGACCGCCCGTTCGAGCAGCTTCTCGATCATCTCGATCCGGTAACGCACCGACGCGGGATCGTTGCCGGTGTACGAGACCGTCTCCGGTTCCGGGTCCATGCGGGTCGCCTCGGCCATCAGCTCATCCTTCATTGTCCGCGCTCGCGCAGGTGCGTGAGCGGGTGCCAGGCGCGGGCGTTGGGCTGGAAGGCGCGCAGGCGCAGCGCGACCAGCGACCAGCGCAGCGGCTGTGCGATCGGAATATAGGCGGCGTCGGCGGTCAGCGCCATGTCGGCGTCGGCGATCCGCTGTGCGCGATCGGTGAGGGTGGGGGCGTCGCGTGCCGCCTCGATCGCCTCCATGAGCGGCGCGGGGCAGGACTGGCAGGCCGTGACGAGGTACCAGCGGCCGCTGTCATAGGGCGCGACCGCATCGATCAGCCGCAGGTCGGCGTCCGAATCCTCCGCCACCAGTTCGGGGCGCAGGCCCATGTCGATCAGGTCGCGCGCGATCCGCACCCAGATCAGCGTGCTGCCGGGATCGCGGGGAAGCGCGACGCGGATGGCGAGCGAGGCGCCGGGATTGAGCGATCGCCAGGCTGCGACGCGGTTGCGCGCGGTCGCCTTGCGGGCCTCGGGCGCCAGTGCGGTCCATTCCGGAACGGCGGGATCACCCGCCGAATCGAGCCTGGCCGGCAGCAGTGTCTCGACCGGTTGCCATTCGGGCCGGAACAGTGCGGTCAGCGCGATACGGTCGATGCCCATCGCGATCGCTTCCCGGTTCTCCGCTTTGGCGAGAAATCCGGTGCGCGAGACGATCGCGAGCCCGAACAGGCCGAGCGCGGGATCCACCTTGACATTGGCCTGGGCGATATCGGCGTGCGCAAGCAGCGGCCAGTCCCGATAGGTGCCGCCCAGCACCAGATCGGATTGGCGCGTCGCAAAGCGCAGAATGGCCTTTGCCGCTCGTTCGCCACGCAATCGGACATTGTCGGCGGGATCGGGTTCCTCGACCTCGTCGGCGGCGCGCGACGGATCGAAGCCGGGGCGCAGAAGCACCGGCCCGGCGCCGGGCTCCACCCGGAACGGGCCGGTGCCGGCAAGGGCGGGACGGCGCAGGATCGCGAGTTCGGGCTGGGCGAACAGCTTGAGCAGATCGGGGCGCGGGCGCTTCAGCCGGACCTCGACGATCTGCGGGGTCATTTCGACCACCTCGTCGATCACCGCGACGAACGGCGCGATGGCGATGCGGCTGCGCGGTTCGAATGCGCGCTTGAGGCTGCCGACGACATCGGCCGCGGTCACGCTGGTGCCGTCGGGCCACTCCGCCGCACGCAGGCGGAAGATGTAGCTGCGGCCGCTATCGATGACGATCCAGCGTTCGGCGAGGCCGGGTTCGATCCCGCCATTGGCGTCGAAGCGGACCAGCCCCTGCGCAGTCGAATCGAGCATGACGCGGGCCGCGAAATCGAGGTCGCCGCGTGCCGGGTCCGCGAGCTTCGCATCGCCGCCGATCGCGCTGGCGACCACAGCGATGTCGTCGGGCCGCTGGCCGCACCCGCCTGCAAACAATGCCAGCGCGACGGCGAAGGGCAGGGCGGGGCGGAACATGCCCCGGTTTATGTGGCTGGGGCGGGGAATCCAACCCCGCCCCAGCATCCTCTCCGTCCTTTTTTCAGGACTTATTCGCGGGACTTAGTTCTTTTCCTTGTCCACCAGCTTGTTGGCGCCGATCCACGGCATCATTGCACGCAGTTCGCTGCCGACCTGTTCGATCTGGTGGCGCTTGGCGGCGATGCGCGAAGCCTTGAGCTCGGGCTGGCCGGCGCGATTGTCGAGCACGAAGTCCTTGACGAAGCGGCCCGACTGGATGTCGGCCAGAACGCGCTTCATTTCCTTCTTGGTCTCTTCGGTGATGATGCGCGGGCCGGTCTTGATGTCACCATATTCGGCGGTGTTCGAGATCGAGTAGCGCATGTTGGCGATCCCGCCTTCATACATCAGGTCGACGATCAGCTTGAGCTCGTGAAGGCACTCGAAATAGGCCATTTCGGGCGCGTAGCCGGCCTCGACCAGCGTCTCGAACCCGGCCTGGACCAGCGCCGTCGCGCCGCCGCACAGCACCGCCTGCTCGCCGAACAGATCGGTCTCGCATTCCTCGCGGAAATTGGTCTCGATGATGCCCGAACGCCCGCCGCCGACGCCCGACGCATAGGCCAGCGCCACGTCATGTGCGTTGCCCGACGCGTCCTGATGGACGGCGATCAGGCAGGGGACGCCGCCGCCGCGGACATACTCGCTGCGCACGGTATGGCCCGGCCCCTTGGGCGCGATCATGATCACGTCGATGTCCGCCGGTGCCTCGATCAGGCCGAAATGGATGTTGAGGCCATGGGCGAAGGCGATCGCCGAGCCGGGCTTCATGTTGCCCTTGAGGTCGTTCTCCCAGATCGCGGCCTGATGTTCGTCGGGCGCGAGGATCATGAGGACGTCGGCCCACTGCGCCGCTTCCTTGTTCGAAAGCACCTTGAAGCCCGCGGCTTCGGCCTTCTTCGCGGTCGCCGATCCTTCGCGAAGCGCGATCGCGACTTCCTTGACGCCGCTGTCGCGCAGATTCTGCGCGTGGGCGTGGCCCTGCGAGCCATAGCCGACGATGGCGATCTTCTTGCCGGTGATCAGGTTCAGGTCGGCATCACGATCGTAATAGACACGCATTTTCTGGTTCCCTTTCGTAGTATTTCGTCATCCCGGCGAAAGCCGGGATCTCCCGCAACAGGCGTGCGCTTGCCGCATGAGGCCCCAGCTTTCGCTGGGGCGACGGTGAATTCTCAGGCCGCCTCTTTCCCTCTCGAAATGGCGACGATGCCGGTCCGTGCGACTTCGATCAGCCCGACTTCGCCCATCAGCTCGATGAACTTGTCGATCTTCTCGGTCGTCCCCGTCACCTCGAACACGAAGCTCGAGATCGTCGCGTCGACCACGCGGGCGCGATAGACTTCGGACAGGCGCAGCGCTTCGATCCGGTGATCGCCAGTGCCGGCGACCTTGACCAGCGCCAGCTCGCGCTCGACATGCTCGCCCTCGGCGGTCAGGTCGTGCACCTTGTGCACCGGCACCAGTCGGTCGAGCTGGGCGACGATCTGCTCGAGCGTCGCTGGACTGGCCGAGGTGACGATGGTGATCCGGCTCACCGCCTTGTCCTCGGTAATCTCGGACACGGTCAGGCTCTCGATATTATAGCCGCGCGCGGTGAACAGGCCGGCGATCCGGGCAAGGATGCCCGGCTCGTTGTCGACGATCACGGCAAGCGTATGCCGTTCGGCTTTTTCTTCCTTGATGTGCATCTTGCTCGTCACCCCAGCGAAAGCTGGGGTCTCCCCGAATTAGAACGTGCGCTTGCCGCGCGAGGCCCTAGCTTTCGCTGGGGCGACGAATAAGTGGCCATCACACCAGCGCCTTGGCTTCGTCGTCCATCTCGCCGGAAACCTCGGCGGACTGGAGCAGCATGTCGGTATGGGCGGCGCCCGACGGGATCATCGGGAAGCAGTTGGCGAGCTTCGCCACGCGGCAATCGACGATCACCGGCCCGTCATGGGCCAGCATCGCGGCGATGCCGTCATCGAGCTGATCCTTGCCCTCGATGCGAATGCCCTCCCAGCCATAGGCTTCGCCAAGCTTCACAAAGTCTGGCAGCGCGTCGCTGTAACTCTCTGAATAACGGCTGGAATAGGTCAACTCCTGCCACTGCCGCACCATCCCCATATATTCGTTGTTGAGGATGAAGATCTTGACCGGCAGGCGGTACTGGGTCGCGGTCGCCAGCTCCTGGATGTTCATCTGGATGCTGGCTTCGCCCGCGATGTCGATCACCAGCGCGTCCGGATGACCCAGCTGCGCGCCGATCGCGGCGGGCAGGCCATAGCCCATCGTGCCGAGACCGCCGCTCGTCAGCCATTTGTTGGGGCTTTCGAAATGGAAGTGCTGCGCGGCCCACATCTGGTGCTGGCCGACCTCGGTGGTGATGATCGGGGCCTGGTCCCTGGTCGCCTCCCACAGCGCACGGATCGCGCGTTGCGGCATGATCTCGTTGCTGTCCTCGGGGAAGTCGAGGCACTTGACCGCACGCCAGCCCTCGATCCGGCTCCACCATTCGGAGAGGTCCGGCCTGGGATGCTGACGTGCTTTCCAGATGCGGATCATGTCTTCGAGCGCGTGGCCGACATCGGCGACGATCGGCAGGTCGACGCGCACGGTCTTGTTCATCGACGAGCGGTCGATATCGATATGGATTTTCCGCGCATGCGGCGCAAAGGCATCGAGACGGCCGGTCACGCGATCGTCGAACCGCGCGCCGATCGCGACGATCAAATCGGCCTGGTTCATCGCGTAATTGGCTTCGTAGGTGCCGTGCATCCCCAGCATGCCGAGCCACTGGTCGGACGATGCCGGGAAGGCGCCCAGGCCCATCAGCGTCGAGGTAACCGGCGCGCCGGTGATCCGGGCCAGCTCGCGCAGCAGCTGCGACGCCTGCGGGCCCGAGTTGATGACCCCGCCGCCGGTGTAGAAGACCGGACGCTCGGCTGCGGCCAGCATCTCGACCGCCGATTCGATCAGCGCCTTGTCGGCCTTGACCTGCGGGCGATAGGTCTTGTGCTGGATCGGGCCGGGCTTGCTGTAGCGTGCCGTCGCGATCTGGACGTCCTTGGGAATGTCGATCACCACCGGGCCGGGGCGGCCCGACGTGGCGATGTGGAACGCCTCATGGACGATGCTGCCCAGATGCGCCGGGTCCTTCACCAGATAGTTGTGCTTGGTGCAGTGACGGGTGATGCCGACCGTGTCCGCTTCCTGGAACGCATCCGATCCGATCAGGTGCGAGGGCACCTGTCCGGTGATGACGACCATCGGGATCGAATCCATCAGCGCGTCGGTGATGCCGGTGACGGCATTGGTCGCGCCCGGGCCGGAGGTGACGAGCACCACGCCCGGCTTCCCCGTGGCGCGGGCATAGCCCTCCGCCGCATGGGTCGCCGCCTGCTCGTGGCGGACGAGGATGTGCCTAATCTTCGTCTGCTGGAAAATCGCGTCGTAAATCGGAAGTACAGCGCCCCCAGGATAGCCGAAGATGACTTCCACACCGAGGTCGTTGAACGCCTCGATCAGGATGTCTGCTCCGCTTTTCTCGGTCACTGTACGTCTCCTTCCAGTTTTTCCGCACCGCAATAGCGGTTTGGGAATGGCGCTGCTATGCGTATGAAAACTACGTGTCAAGCTGAAAGATTATAAGAATCGTGCAAAATGATCGGCTTGTTTGGAAATATCTGTCGAGTCAGTTTGGGGCCAATCCGCCGGCGGCTGGTTTCGCAGCCAGGTATATTGCCGTTTTGCATATTGCCGCGTTGCTGCCTGCGCACGCTCCAGCGCCTCGTCCCGATCGAGCGAACCCTCTAGAAACGCTGCGATTTCCGCGACTCCGATGGCGCGGCGCACCGGTGCGTTCGCCGGGATGTCGCTGCGTTGCAGCAGGTCTTCGACCTCCTCGATCGCCCCGTCGTCGAACATCGCGCTCAGGCGACGATCGCAACGTTCCGCGAGCCAGGCGCGGTCGGGCAGAAGGATCAGCGGCGCGAGGTCGATGGCATCGGCGATCCCGCCGACGCGCTCGTCCTGCCAGTCGGCAAGCGTGCGGCCGGTCGAGCGTACGACTTCGAGTGCACGGCCGACGCGCGTCGTGTCGGCGGGGTTGAGGCGCTTGGCGGCTTCGGGATCGGCCTGTACGAGCTGGCGATAGCTCTCCGCTACCGGCAGCGCACGAACTTCGGCACGGATCGCCGGATCGATCTCCGGCACCGGTGCGATCCCGTCGAGCAGGGTGCGGATATACATGCCGGTCCCGCCTGCGAGGATCGGCAGACTGCCGCGGTCATGCGCTGCGGCGATCTCGGCCTTCGCCTCCCCGGCCCAGCGTGCCGCCGAATAGTCTTCGGTCCCCGCGACATGGCCGAACAGCCGGTGCGGCGCCTGCGCTTCCTCTTCGGGCGAGGGCCGTGCGCTCAGCACGCGGAGCTCGGCATAGACCTGCGCCGAATCCGCGTTGATCACCGTGCCGCCGCTGCGCCGCGCAAGCGCGATCGCCAAAGCGGACTTGCCGCTGGCGGTCGGGCCTGCAATGAGCGCGACCTTCGGCCGGGCAGGAGGGTTCATGTTTGTCGCCACTTTGATTGCTGACGGCGGGGTCGATGGCAGTTTCCTATCGGAAATCGCGCATCAGTTCGACATAGACTGTACGGCAGGCAAGCTAAGCGCACCTATCGCGTTGATCGACGAGGGCTATGCCGGCGATTTCTTCTTCTCGCCGTCTGACGGCTTTGCCGCGAGCGACTGCGCATCGCTCGCTGAATCGATCCGCGACCGGGCCGAAGCGGTCGCACGGGCTGGCTTTGGCCGCGAGCTGAAGCTCGACGTTGTCGTGCAGCCCGTCGCGAACCGCCGCAAACGCCTGATCGTCGCCGACATGGATTCGACCATGATCACGGTCGAGTGCATCGACGAACTGGCCGACTATGCCGGCATCAAGGCGCAGATCGCCGAAGTGACCGAGGCAGCGATGCGGGGCGAGCTCGACTTTGCCGAAGCGCTCGATGCGCGGGTCGCGCTGCTGAAAGGGCTGGGCGCCGACGCGATCGACCGCTGCCTTGCCGAGCGCGTGCAGCTGATGCCCGGTGCGCGGACGCTGGTGCAGACGATGAAGGCGAACGGCGCGACTGCGATCCTCGTCTCGGGCGGTTTCACCCGCTTCGCGCAGCCGGTTGGGGAACAGATCGGCTTCGATCGGGTGATCGCGAACGAGCTGCTGATCGAGGGCGGAGCGCTGACCGGCGCCGTGACCAAGCCGATCGTCGATTCCACGACCAAGGAAACGACTCTGCTCGGCGCGATGGCCGAACTCGGCCTCGATGAGAGCGCCACGCTTGCCGTGGGTGACGGCGCCAATGATCTCGCGATGATCAAGAAGGCAGGGCTTGGCGTCGCCTATCACGCCAAGCCGATCGTCGCGGCCGCCGCGGGCGCGCGGATCGATCACAACGACCTGACGGCCCTGCTCTATGCGCAAGGCATTCCGCGGAGCGAGTGGATCGACTGACGGCCTAGTTCCGTACCGGCACGCACGAACCGACACCCCGGCAAGCGCCGCTCGCTTCGGCGTTGGACGCGAAGGGTCCGACCAGCACGCGGGTGAGCTTGCCCGCCTTCACGTACGAGATCTGCCGTCCCGGGAAGCGACCGCTCATCTGCGCGCCGAGCCGGCGGGCGTTGCCGGGATCGCCGAACGCGCCGAGCTGGAGCTTCCAGCCGCCGTCGCGCACGGCAGCCGGTCGAGCCGGCGCAGGCTGTGGTGCGGGCGCTGCTTGCCGCGGCGCGGGACGCACGATGGGCGGGGCAGGGCGCACCTCCGTGGTCTGCAGCGGGCGATCCTGCGGTCTGGCGGGAGGATCGGTACGGGCAACCGGGTTCGCGGGGCGTGAAACGGGCGGCGGCGTGGCCATCGCGACCTGCGGACGCCCGGCGTCGCGCTCATATTGCCGCGCCAGCTCCAGACCCTTCTGACGGTCCGCCAGCGAGATATGCCGGTCCATCTGCGCCTGCGCACTGGATGCCTGCTGCATCCCTTGTGCCGCGGCGCGGACGGTGAGCGCATAGGCGCGTACCCAGTCGCGCTCCACACCGTCGCCGTTGAAGTACATTGTGCCGAGAACATATTGCGCGCGCTGTTCGCCGCGGCTCGCGGCCTTTTGGAGCCATTCGGCCGCCTGCGCCCGCTTGTTGTTCTCGAACAGGGTCAGGCCGTAGCTTTCCTCGGCCTGCGGATGGCCCTGCAACGCGGCCTTGCGATACCATTCCTCCGCCGTGGCGAGATCGACGGGCACGCCGCGGCCGAGCTTATAGGCCTGGCCGAGATTGAACTGCGCATCGGCATCGCCCTTCGCGGCCGGGCCGCGCCATTCGGCGAGCGCCTTCTTGTAGTCGCCGCGCTGCCAGGCATCGACGCCCGCCTTGACGTCAGCCAGTGCCGGAGCGCCAGGCAGCGCCGCCGCCGCAAGCAGGATCGCCCATGAAATCTTACGCATACCGCCAGTCCCCGGTCACATCGGCACCGCTTGGATAATGCCAGTTAACCAACTTCTGGCCAAGCAATGCTTGAACAAGCGTTAAATCCCGGCGCGGTCGCTCGCCGGAATGAGGAAGGTGTCGCTGTCGAGCCATTAACCGCTTCTTAGTTTCCCACTGGCATCCCATCGTCGGGCAACCGGGATTTTCAGAGGGGCAGATGCGCGTACTCGCGATGGCATCACAAAAGGGCGGATCGGGTAAAACCACGCTCAGCGGGCACCTTGCGGTGCAGGCGCAGCGCGCCGGGCACGGCCCGGTCGTGCTGATCGATATCGATCCCCAGGGCTCGCTGTCGGACTGGTGGAACGAGCGCGAGACGGATTTCCCCGCCTTCGCCCAGACCACGGTCGCCCGGCTTGCCGCGGATCTCGAGGTGCTGCGCCAGCAGGGCTTCCGCCTCGCGGTGATCGATACCCCTCCCGCCATCACCATGGCCATCCAGAGCGTGATCCAGGTCGCCGAGCTGATCGTCATTCCGACGCGCCCCTCGCCGCACGACCTGCGTGCGGTCGGCGCCACGGTCGACCTCTGCGATCGCGCAGGCAAGCCGCTGCTGTTCGTGGTCAACGCCGCGACGCCCAAGGCCAAGATCACCAGCGAAGCCGCGGTTGCGCTGTCGCAGCACGGCACCGTCGCACCGGTGACGCTGCATCAGCGCACCGACTTTGCCTCGTCGATGATCGACGGCCGGACGGTCATGGAGATCGATCCCAACGGCAAGTCCTCGCTCGAGGTCACCGCGCTCTGGTCGTACATCAACGACCGGCTCGAGAAGAATTTCCGACGCACCGTGTTCACTGCGCCCGCCGCGACTCATGTCGCGTTCGCCGGACGCCCGCAGGGTGGCTTCGGCCGCCGGGTGGTGAGCTGATGTTCGGCTCCGCCAAACCCGCCGCCTCGCTTTCCTCGGGCCTGCTGGCCCGCAAGGGGCAAGCCCGTCCCGCGATGCGCCCGCAGGGGTTCGTCGGCCTCAACCCCGGTACCTCGCTCGACGATCTCGGCTGGAACGACATGGGGTTCGAAGGTTTCGAATCCGCCCAGCCCGTGACGCATGAGGTGCCGCCGGTGCTCGCGCAGCGTAACGCACTGGCCGAAGAATTCGCGCCGCAGCCGCCGGTACAGGCGCCGCATCAGCCGCCCGCGCAGATGCAGCCGCTTCCCGAACCGGTCGCTCAGCCCAAGCCGCTCGCTCACGAAACGCCTGCGCCCGCTCCGGCGGCGGTCAGCACGGCGCCCGCGCCGGAAGCGCCGGCAGCACGCCCCGTTTCGACCGCGACTGCCGCCCGTATCGGACGCGAGGTCGCCTCGAAGAAGGGCAAGGCCGCCTTCACCTTGCGTCTCGATACCGAACGTCATCTCAAGCTGCGTCTCGCTTCGGCACTGTCGGGCCGTTCGGCCCAGATCCTAGTGACCGAAGCATTGGACGCGTTTCTCGATACATTGCCCGAAGTCGCGGCGCTGGCTGGCCAGCTCCCGGCGGGCAAGGCTCGCTGATCAGGGGGATTGGAGCCATGAACGCACGTCGTTTTCTCACCATCGGGGTCTCCGCCCTGGTCCTTGGTGCGCCGGTCGTCGGCGGCCCCTCGCTGATCGGCGGCCTGGCCGCCGCGAGCGATGCCGTCGCGCAGGACGCAAAGCGGGCCGCGAAGGAAGCCCAGGCCGCACGCAAGGCGCTCAAGGGTGACAATCCGCAAAAGGCCGTGACTCATGCCGAGGCAGCGGTCGCGTTCGACCCGAAGAACGGCGAGTACCGCCAGCTTCTGGGCGAGACCTACCTTCGCGCCGGACGCTTCGTCTCCGCAGCTCAGGCGCTCAACGAGGCGCTTTCGCTCGATCCGGCGAATGGCCGCACCGCGCTCAACCTCGCGCTCGCCCAGATCGCCGTCGGCGAGTGGAGCACCGCGCGCCAGACGCTCGAAACCCATGCCAACACCATCCCTGCCAGCGATCGCGGTCTTGCCATCGCGCTCGCCGGCGATCCCGCAACGGCGGTCACGCTGCTGACGGACGCCGCGCGCCAGCCGGGTGCCGACGCCAAGACGCGCCAGAACCTGGCGCTCAGCTTCGCGCTGGCAGGCCAGTGGCAGCAGGCGCGCGCGGTCGCGGGTGTCGATCTTTCGCCCGACAAGCTCGACGCGCGGCTGATGCAATGGGCCAGCTTCTCGCGCCCGCAGAATGCCTATGATCAGGTCGCCTCGCTGCTGGGCGTGACGCCCGTTGCCGACCGTGGCCAGCCCGAGCAGCTCGCGCTCGCCCGTTCGATGACCACCGCGGTCGCCGCGCAGCAGGTCGCCGATCCGATCGAGAACTACATGCCCGATATGGGCATTGCGACGGCTGCGGCTGCAACCCCTGCGACCGCCGTCGATACCGCGATGACCGGTGCCGAGATCGCGCCCGCGATTCCCGCGCCCGGCAGCGCTCAGGTCGTGTTCGGTCCGCGCCGGGAAGTCGTCCAGGCGCTCCCCGCACGTGCGGTCAAGGCGATGGCGGCTCCGGCCGCGGCCCGGGCCGAGCTTGGTGCGCGCAAGCCGCTGACGATCGCAGTCAAGACGCCGGTCGATGAATTCAAGCCCGGCAAGGGCAGCTGGTTCGTCCAGCTCGGCGCGTATGACAGCGTCGGTGTCGCGCAGGATGCGTGGGGCCGCGCGGTCAAGCGCACACCGGCGCTCAAGGGCATGACGCCGTCGAACGCCAGTGTTTCGACCAGCGCAGGCAGCTTCCAGCGACTCGCCGTCGGCGGGTTCGACCGCACCGGTGCCGATACGCTGTGCCGCAAGGTGCGCGCAGGCGGGGGCAGCTGCTTCGTCCGTTCGGGCGCCGGTGACAAGACGGCGAGCTGGGCGCGGCCGGCGCGGACGCAGGTCGCCTCGCGCTGAGCCGGTGTCTCAAGGAATAGGGGAAAGGCCGGGTGTTCGCCCGGCCTTTTTTCGTTTCAGGCGATTTCGGCCCCGCCCTTGAACAGACGGATCGCCTTCCCCTGAACGGGCAGGCCGTCGAACGGCGTATTGCCCGCCTTGCCAGCCATCCGGTCCGAACTGATCTGCCAGGGCGCGCCAGGGTCGATCAGGACAAGGTCCGCCGGCATGCCCGGTTCCAGTGTTCCAGCCTCAATCCCAAGGAGTTGTGCCGGGTTGCTGGCAACCAGTGCGAACAAGCGGGCGAGCTCGATCCGTTCGTCACGGACCAGGCCGAGCCCCAGCGTCAACAGCGTCTGAGCGCCTGCCATGCCCGGCGTCGCATCCACGAAGGGCAGGCGCTTCTCTTCCGGTCCGCGGGGATCGTGGCTCGAGCAGAGGATGTCGATCGTGCCGTCTGCCAGCGCCGCCAGCGCCGCCTGCCGGTCACCCTCGTCGCGGAGCGGCGGGGAGAGACGGGCGAAGGTGCGGAAGTCGGTGACGTTGATGTCCGACAACAGCAGATGCGCCGGGGTGATGCCGCAGGTGATGCGCAACCCGCGATCCTTGGCGCGGCGGATCAGGTCGAACCCGGCCGCCGTGGTCACCTGGCGGAAGTGGATCGCGGCGCCGGTCTGTTCGACCAGCATCAGGTCGCGCGCGATCGCCAGCGCTTCGGCGACCGCCGGAGCGGAGGGAAGGCCCAACCGCGTCGCGGTCTCGCCTTCGGTCGCGACTGCCTGTCCCGCCAGACCGCCGTCCTCGGCATGCGCGATGACGGTGAGGCCGCAATCGCGCGCATAAGCGAGTACGCGACGCATCACCCCCGAATCGGCGATCCAGCGCCGCCCGGTCGAAACGGCGCGCGCGCCGGCATCGGCGTTGATCGCGAATTCGGCGAGGTCGGTGCCCTCCAGCCCGCGGGTGGCCGCGGCGATCGGATGGACCCACAATTCGGGCTTGCCCATGTCGGCGGCGCGCTGGACGATGCCGGGGCCGTCAAGCACCGGCGACTGGTCGGGCATCAGGCCGATGCGAGCGATACCGCCGGCGCGACACGCCGCCTTGTCCATGGCGAAGGCGCCGAGATCGATCAGGGCAGGGGCGAGCAGCTTGCCCCCGCAATCGATCACCTGCGCGCCCTCAGGCGCTTGCGCCGCGATCTTATGGTCAGCAACGTACAGCTCGCCGTCGCGCTCGCCGCCTTCGGGGCAGACCAGGCGGGCGTTCCTGAAGATCAGGTTCATGCCCAGCCCTCCACGCCGCGCGCACGGCGCGTGAGCACGTCGAGGCAGGCCATGCGCACCGCCACGCCCATCTCGACCTGCTCGGTGATCGCCGAGCGGCCGGGCATATCGGCGACGGAGGAGTCGATCTCGACCCCGCGGTTCATCGGGCCGGGGTGCATCACCAGTGCGTCTGGTTTGGCGCGCTTCAGCCGCTCCTCGGTCAGTCCGTAGTTCAGGTGATACTCGCGGGTCGAGGGAATGTAGGCACCCGACATGCGCTCGTTTTGCAGGCGGAGCATCATCACCACGTCCGCGCCCTCCAGCGCCGCATCGAAATCGGTATAGGGCGTGACGCCCATCTTCTCGATCGCTGCGGGCATCAGCGTCGAGGGTGCGACCACGCGCACCTCGGCCGCCAGGGCGGTGAGCGCAAGGATGTTCGAGCGCGCGACGCGGCTGTGCAGGATGTCGCCGCAGATCACCACGCGCTGATGCGCGATGCTGCCGCGGCGGCGGCGGATGGTCAGCGCGTCGAGCAGCGCCTGGGTCGGGTGTTCGTGGCTGCCGTCGCCGGCGTTGAGCACCGGGCAATCGACCTTGTCGGCGATCAGCTGCACCGCGCCCGAGCTCATGTGCCGGATCACGATCACGTCGGCGCGCATCGCGTTGAGCGTCATTGCCGTGTCGATCAGCGTCTCGCCCTTCTTCACGCTGGATTGCGCGGCGTGCATGTTGACCACGTCCGCGCCCAGCCGCTTGCCCGCGATCTCGAACGACAGCAATGTACGGG
The DNA here is from genome assembly GCF_002797435.1 of Sphingomonas koreensis. Classification (NCBI taxonomy): domain Bacteria; kingdom Pseudomonadati; phylum Pseudomonadota; class Alphaproteobacteria; order Sphingomonadales; family Sphingomonadaceae; genus Sphingomonas; species Sphingomonas koreensis. Next base: position 68,915 of record NZ_PGEN01000001.1, read on the forward strand.
TCGAGTTCTCGAAAAAGGCGTTGATCTGGGTGAGCCCGTCCAGCCGGTGGTCGCTCTTGGCGCGGCTGCGATTGGCTTCGATCCATTGTTCGGCCTCGTCGAGGAGGAACAATATCTCGTGCGGCTGAAGCCCGGAAATACCCGTCAGGTGCGCGTGCGGAAACACGGCGCGCCCCTGAATCTGGGCGCCGGGGCGATGATCGATCGGCGGTTGCATTAAACCCTGCGGTTAGCGAGGCGGGGGCAGGGGCGCAAGCGCGCTCATTGTCCCGGCTGTGTCGCCGGGCGCGGGGCGGGACGAGCCGGAGCGGCAAGCGTCTTGTCGTACCAGCGGCCAAGGTCGGTGTGCATCTTCGCCAGCTCGTCGGGGTTCAGATACACCATGTGTCCGGCTTCATAGTAAGTGAAGTCGATGTTCCGCTGCAGCGCCTCGTCCAGCAGCATGTGCGATGCGTCGAACTCCGCGCCGAAAAAGGCGGTGGCGAAGTCGTAATAGCCGTTGACGAACATCACCTTCAGATACGGGTTGGTCCGCATCGTCCAGGCGAGGTCCAGCCCCGAATTCGGCGTGGTCTGCGGCTGGTTCGAATTGGGCGGGCGGTGGCTCCAGTCCCAGTTGAAGCCGGGTCCGCGCGCGGTCATGCGATAGGGCAGGTCGGTCTTGTAGCCCAGCACGCGCGTTGCATAATCCTGGAACGTCGCGACGAACGCGCCCGAGATTGCGGTCGAGGACGGATCGTCGCCCGGGCTATCGGCATTCGCATCGGTCATGTTGAGCGTGTAGCGCGAATCGAGCCGACCCACGGCGAGCCGGCGGTCGCGCAGCAACTCGGTCTGGAAGTGCGACAGGTCGATGCGCAGGTCCGCGCGAAGGATGAACGCCTCGCTGAGGCCGATATAGCCCGCCATCTGCTTTGCCACCGCCGCCTTCTCCGCCGCCGGGATGTTCGATCCCTTGGCGAGCGCGGCGGCGAGCGTGCCGGTTGTGAAGCCGCGCACCTCGTCGAGGAACGCGCGCAGGTCGGCCGGGCGGTTGGGGAGGCGGTTATGATACCAGGCGGTCGCCGCCATGGTCGGGAACAGCGTCAGGTAATTCTGGTCATAACCCGACTGGCGCACGCCATAGTTCATGATGGTCGAGAACTGGACCATGCCGTTGAGGCTCACGCCGGCCTGTTCCAGCTTGGCCGCGACGACCGGGTTGCGCAGCGTGCCGTAGCTCTCGCCGAACAGGATCTTGGGGCTGCGCCAGCGGTTGTTCTTCGCGATGTAGCGGGTGATCGCCCGCGCGAAGCCCTCGGCGTCCTGATCGACGCCCCAGAAATCCTTGCCGCTCTTCTCGCCCAGCGGCCGCGACCAGCCCGCACCGATCATGTCGATGAAGACCAGATCGCTCTTGTGGATCAGCGAATAGGGATTGGGGCCGAAACCATAGGGGGCGGGGCGGATATATTCGGGATTGGCGGTGGTAACGCGCACCGGCGCGAAGCTGCCCATGTGCAGCCAGATCGTGGGCGACCCCGGCCCGCCATTGTAGAAGAAGGTGACCGGGCGGTCGGAACCGCCGCCGTCCTTGGTGTAGGCCGTGTAGAAATAGCTGGCGGAGGGCTTCGCCTCATCGTCGCGGATCGTCAGCGTTCCCGCGGTCGCGGTATAGGCGATGCGCTGCCCGCTCACCGTGACGCTGCCCCTGCTCACCGCGCTCTGCTCCTCGACTGGCGCGCGGATCTGGGCGGCTTCGGCTTCGGCCTTGGCGTCCTTCGGCGGGGCAGGCTTGTCCTGCGCAAGGGCAGGGAGGGCGAGAAAGGTGGCGGCAAGAAGCAACTGGCGCATGAAAGACCCCCGAGTCTTGAAGTCGCGCGACGCTGCCCGTTCCCGCGCGCTTGTGCAACATTGTCTCATGGGAAACCGGTCAGCCGGTGGCCAGCGCGTCGATCGCCCCCTGCAGGATGTAGCTTGCGGCGAGCTTGTCGACGCGCTCCGCCCGCTTGGCGCGCGACAGGTCCTCGGCGATCATCTGGCGCTCGACTGCGGCCGTCGACCAGCGCTCATCCCAAAGCAGCACCGGAAGCCCCAGATCCTCGACATTGCGGGCGAAGGCGCGGGTCGACTGGGTGCGCGGTGAATCGGTGCCGTCGAGATTGAGGGGCAGGCCGATCACCATCCCCTTCACCTGCTGTTCCGCGATCAGCACGGCCAGCGCCGCCTTGTCCACGGTGAACTTGGTCCGCTTCACGAGGTGCGCGGGGCTGGCGAACGACCAGCCCGCATCGCACAGCGCCGTGCCGATCGTCTTGGTACCGACATCCAGCCCCAGCAGCCGCCCGCCTGAAGGGAGAGCCTCGCGGAAGGTATCGCGGTCGGTGGTGATCACGGTTTGAACGCTTTGAGCCGCCGTTCAATATCCGCGCGGACGTTGGCCCAGAACAGCGAATAATCGAACACGTGGTAGTTGTTCCCCCAGAGCACATACTGCCCACTCAGGTTTTCCGGGGGATTACCGATCAAGAGGATGCCGCGCTCGCTGCACCGCGCGGCGACCGCCCCCTTGAGTAAGGTCGCATTCGAGAAATCCACATTGGGGATCAGGCTGCCCCGGTTTGCGGCGGCTTCGGCGCTGACACCCGGCGTACCGGTGATCGGATTGGTGCAGATCATCGGTGTACCGGCGCGCTTTTGCCCGGTGAATCCGTTCGAGGCGTCGAAGGTGTCGAACAGCAGGGAGGGATCGGCCGGCTCGGCGAAGCTCTGCCACGACAGGATGCAGCTGGTCTGGTCGGCCGCGGTGCACTCCGCCAGCCCGAGTTTCGGCAGGTCCGCGCTCTTCGATACCGGCCAACCCACGACATAGGCTGCAACGATCCGTTTCGCGATCGGCTTGCCCGCCACCCGGTCATGCAACAGCCGCGTCAGGTGCAACGCCCCCTGACTGTGCCCTGCCAGAATGATCGGGCGATCACCCGCTTCGGCAAGGAACTGGTCGAACGCGGCGGTGACGTCGCGATAGGCGAGATCGAGTGCCCGCTGGGCATCCTCCTTACTGGTCAGGAATGCGCCGAAGGTGGCCTGACGATAGCGTGGCGCCCATACCGCGCCCGCACCGTTGAAGGCGCTCGCCTGTCCGCGCAGGAACAGCGCGGCGCGATCATTCGCCTCCTTGTCCTCCAGCGGCGCATTCCAGTGCGCGCGGTTGAGGTAGGAGGTCGGATGGATGAAGAATACAGCCGCCGTCGGTTCCTTCGCCGCTGCATAGCCTTCGGGTGCCCACAGCGCCGGATTGCCCGGCTTGTCGGGCCGCGCCAGCCACATTTCGGCCCGCTTGTAGCTGTCGGCGGGAAGCGTCGCCTGCGATTCGAATCGCCCGCCGGGCACCATCGCCTGCCGCAGCAGCTCGGCGCCCCAGATTCGATATGCAAAGGTTGCTGCAAGCGCGAGCACGATCAACACCGCCACGATATAGAGGAACTTGCGCGCCACTCGGGGCTCCTGTTGTGCATTGCAGCATAACACGCTGCCGGGCAATCGCGTTCCGTTGCGCGATGGTTGCGAAGGATGCAACCTTGATGACGCAGCATCGTGGGAGAGGGCAGGGGCATGACGATTCGCATCGAGGATCAGGACGAACGCTGGCCGCTGCTGCCGTTCCTGCTGGCGGGGCTCGGCCTTGTCACAGGACTGGTCGCCCACTGGATCATCGGTTCGACCTACCAGCCGCAGATCAGCGCGGTTCGCCTTGCATTGCTGAGCTTCGTCAGTGTCTCCGCGCTGGTGTTCGGGTTCGTCGTGGTGCGCGCCGATCTGCGCAGATCGATCGTCTTCGCGCTCGGCTGTGGTGCGGTTGCCGCGTTGATCCTCTATTTCAACGGCGCGACCTCGGGCTGGAGCAGCACCGAGGGGTGGCGGGTGTTCAGCCTCGCGCTCGCCATCGGCATCGCCGCGCCGCTGTACCAGGCGGGACGCGAATCGGGCTTCCGGCCGATCTCCTATCCGGCGGCTTACGACCATGCCTGGACCAACGCGATCCTCTGGTGCCTCGGCTGGGCGTTCGTCGGCGTGACGATGCTGTTGTCGTTCCTGCTCGCGGCACTGTTCCAGCTGATCGGGATCGAGTTCCTCGGCGACCTTCTCCAGAAGGAATGGTTCTGGCGCCCGCTGGTGGGGCTCGCCTTCGGTGTCGGCCTCGCATTGCTGCGTGAGCATCGCCGGATCGTCTCGCTGCTTCAGAATGTCGCGATGCTGGTGCTGGGCGTGCTCGCGCCCGTGCTGGCGATCGGCCTCGGCCTGTTCCTGCTGGCATTGCCCTTTACCGGACTCCAGCCGCTGTGGGACGCGACCAAGTCGACCACGCCGATCCTGCTCGGCTGCGTCGTCGGGGCGCTGCTGCTGGTCAATGCCGTGATCGGCAACGGCGCCGATGATGCCCCGCGCAACCGCGTGCTGCGCTGGGCGGCACTGGTGCTGGCGATCGTGATCTTTCCGCTCGCCGTCATTGCCCAGATCGCCACGGGCCTGCGCATCGGCCAATATGGCTTCACGCCCGAGCGGCTCTGGGCGCTCACGTTCGTCATTCTCGCCTCGGTCGTGGCGGTCGCCTATCTCGTCAGCGTGATTCGGGGCAGGGCGCTCTGGGCGGACAAGGTACGGCCTGCAAACCTCCATCTTGCCATCATCACCTGCGGCGTCGCGCTGTTGCTCGCGACGCCGGTCGTCAGCTTCAACGCGATCTCGACCCGCGATCAGGTCGCGCGGCTCGAGTCCGGGCGGACCACCCCGGAGAAGTTCGACTGGCGCGCGCTGGCCTTCGACTTCGGCGAGCCGGGACGCCGTGAACTCGAGCGGCTCAAAAAGTCTCCGGTCGCGGCGATCCGAACCAGCGCGACCGCGGCATTGTCTGCCAAATATCCCGGAGAAGCCTCTGACGGCCAGCAGGCGGTGCGCGAAGAGGCGCTCGACAAGACGCTGCGTATCCTTCCCGCCGGAACGCCGTTGCCGCGTGAACTTCGTGAGGCCGTTGCCGGCATATGGCAATGCAGCCGCGAGCCCTGCACGCTGGCGTTCATGCCGGGCGGGCGTGAGGCGGTGTTGCTGGTCGATTCATGCTTCCGGCCTGCGCCTGGGCGGGAACCGGACACGAAGACCGGTTCGGCGGTGGTGGCGGTGCCTGCTTCCAGGCAAGGCTATTGCCCGGCGGCGACGCCGGATCGCTACCTGCTGGTCGGCAACAAATGGATCGCCGGCAGCAAGCAGCCCGCGGTCCCCTTCGATCCCGCCACGCAGAACCGCAAAGCGGCCGGCCTCAAGGCCGGCGCGATCGAGATCCGCAAGGTCGAACGCCGCCAGATCTTCGTCGGCGGCGAACCCGTGAGCGACCCGTTCCAATAAGCGCGCTTGCTGACAGGGGGGCGTCGCTGCTAGGCGCGCCCTCATGTCCGTAGATACCGCAACCGTGAAGAAGGTCGCGAGCCTCGCGCGCATCGCGATCGACGATGCCGCCGCCGAGCGCCTCGTGCCTGAGCTCAACAACATCCTCGGCTGGATCGAGCAGCTGGGCGAGGTCGATACCTCATCCGTCGAGCCGATGACCGCCGTCATCCCCAACACGCTGCGCCTGCGCGACGACGTCGTCACCGATGGCGGCATCCGCGACGAGGTGCTGGCCAATGCGCCGCTTGCCGAGCATGGCTTCTTCACCGTGCCGAAAGTGATCGAATAATGACCGACGTCACCACTCTGGGCGTCGCGGCGATCCGCGACGGCGTCCGCTCGGGCGAGTTCACCGCGATCGAGGTCGCCGACGCCTTCATCACCAAGGTGAGCGCCGCCAAACAGCTCAATGCCTTCATCGTCGAGACCCCCGATCACGCGATCGCCGCGGCCCGCACCGCCGACGCCGCGCGCGCGGCGGGCGAGACGCTCAAGCCGCTGGCCGGCGTGCCGATCGGCATGAAGGACTTGTTCTGCACCAAGGGCGTGCAGACCACCGCCGCCAGCCACATGCTGGAGGGGTTCACCCCGGTCTATGAATCGACCGTCTCGCAGAAATTGTGGGATGCGGGCGCGGGCATGCTGGGCAAGCTCAACCTCGATCAGTTCGCGATGGGCTCGTCGAACGAGACCAGCTATTTCGGCAATGTGATCTCGCCCTGGCGGCGCAAGGACGGCGGCAACGCCGCGCTCGCGCCGGGTGGCTCCTCGGGCGGCTCGTCTTCGGCGATCGCGGCGCGGCTCGTCCCCGCGGCGACCGGCACCGATACCGGCGGCTCGATCCGCCAGCCCGCGGCGTTCACCGGCATCTCGGGCATCAAGCCGACCTATGGCCGTTGCTCGCGCTGGGGCGTCGTCGCCTTCGCGTCGTCGCTCGATCAGGCCGGGCCGATGGCGCGCGACGTGCGCGACTGTGCGATCATGCTCGAGGCGATGGCGGGCTTCGATCCCAAGGACGCGACCTCGCTCGACATGGCCGTGCCCAATTGGGAAGCGGGCCTCTCCGCCGATCTGCGCGGCAAGAAGGTCGGCATTCCGAAGGAATATCGCGTCGACGGGATGCCGGCCGAGATCGAGGCGCTGTGGCAGCAGGGCATCGACTGGCTCAAGGACGCGGGCGCCGAGATCGTCGAGGTCTCGCTGCCCCACACCAAATACGCGCTTCCGGCCTATTACATCATCGCTCCGGCGGAAGCCTCGTCGAACCTCGCCCGCTATGACGGCGTGCGCTACGGCCAGCGCGACCTGCCCGATGGCGCGAACCTTCAGGAAATGTACGCCGCAACCCGCGCCGCGGGCTTCGGTCCCGAAGTGCAGCGCCGCATCCTGATCGGCACCTATGTGCTCTCGGCGGGCTTCTACGATGCGTACTACACCCAGGCGCAGAAGGTCCGCACGCTGATCGCGCAGGATTTCGAGAAGGCCTGGGCGCAGTGCGACCTGCTGCTCACCCCGACCGCGCCCTCGGCAGCGTTCGCGCTGGGCGAGAAGTCGGCCGATCCGCTGGCGATGTATCTGAACGACGTCTTCACGGTACCGTCGAGCCTCGCGGGCATTCCGGCGATGTCGGTGCCCGGCGGGCTGGACAAGGACGGTCTGCCGCTCGGCCTCCAGATCATCGGCAAGCCGTTTGACGAGCAGGGCGTGCTCAATGCGAGCCTCGCGATCGAACAGCGCGCCGGTTTCACGGCGAAGCCGGAGCAGTGGTGGTAAGATGGCTGATGAGGTGAGGCAGGCGGTTGATAAGATCAATTCTGATCTTCGCGCCAGCTTCACTCTCATATCGTTGACGATGATCAGCGGGTTTGTGGGCGTTCGAGGCGCCTTGCTCGCTGACGAGTGGTACACTGCGCCGCTCGTATTCGTGGCGATGTTTCAAATTGCTATTTTGTACTTTTCACTGGTGAGTTTGCCGATCTCAGGATTTTACAGATACGGAAATTCTGCAATCCAGACAGGCGCAGCGATTTTCTTTATCGGCCTGTTGATCGAAAATTATTGGCTTGCTGGCGGTTTGATCGGAGGTTGGGTTTGTTCAACTCTGTTTGTACAAATCCCGATTAAATTCTTTGGATTGAAGAGCGAATGACGGAATCAACATACCGCATCAAAGGCGCAACGGGTGAGTGGGAGGTCGTGATCGGCCTTGAGGTCCACGCCCAGGTCACGTCCAACGCCAAGCTCTTCTCGGGCGCCGCGACCGAGTTCGGCGCCGAGCCGAACACGCAGGTGTCGCTGATCGACGCAGCAATGCCCGGCATGCTCCCGGTCCCGAACCGCGAGTGCATCCGTCAGGCGGTGCGCACCGGGATGGCGATCGACGCGCAGATCAACAAATGGTCGCGGTTCGATCGCAAGAACTATTTCTACGCCGATCTGCCGCAGGGCTACCAGATCAGCCAGCTCTACCATCCGCTGGTGGGCGAGGGCGAGATCGAGATCGAGGTGGACGGCGAAACCAAGACGATCGGCGTCGAGCGCATCCATGTCGAGCAGGATGCCGGCAAGCTGATGCACGACCAGCATCCGCGCCTCTCCTATGTCGACCTCAACCGCTCGGGCGTCGCGCTGATGGAGATCGTGTCGAAGCCCGACATGCGCTCGCCGGCGGAGGCCGGGGCGTATCTGTCGAAGCTGCGCTCGATCCTGCGCTATGTCGGCTCGTGCGACGGCAATATGGACCAGGGCTCGATGCGCGCCGACGTCAATGTCAGCGTGCGCCGTCCGGGCGAGGCGTTCGGCACCCGTACCGAGACCAAGAACGTCAACTCGGTCCGCTTCGTCATGCAGACGGTGGAGATCGAGGCGCTGCGCCAGATCGACGTGATCGAGAGCGGCGGCAAGATCGTCCAGGAAACCCGCCTGTTCGATCCGGACAAGGGCGAGACGCGGTCGATGCGTTCCAAGGAAGACGCGCACGACTATCGCTATTTCCCCGACCCCGACCTGCTCCCGCTCGAGCTGGACGACGCGTTCCTTGAGGAATGCCGCGGCTCGCTGCCCGAGCTGCCCGACGCCAAGCGCGCGCGCTACCTCGCGCTCGGCATCACCCCGTACAATGCCGGCGTGCTGACCGCCGAGGTCGAATCGGCGCGCTATTTCGATGCGCTGCTCGATGCCGGCGCCAAGGGGCCGGCGGCGGCCAACTGGGTCACTTCCGAGCTGTTCGGCGCGCTCAACAAGCTGGGCAAGGATATCGAGAACAGTCCGGTCTCGCCCGCGCAGGCGGCGGAACTGCTCGGCCTCGTCGCCGACGGCACGATTTCGGGCAGCCTCGCCAAGCAGGTGTTCGAGATCATGCTTGAAACCGGCGGCAGCCCGTCGGCGATCGTCGAGGAACGCGGCCTGAAGCAGACCTCGGACACCGGCGCGATCGAGGCGGTGATCGCCGAGGTGCTGGCCAAGAACCCCGGCCAGCTCGAACAGTATCGCGGCGGCAAGGAGGCGTTGTTCGGCTTCTTCGTCGGCCAGACGATGAAGGCGATGGGCGGCAAGGCCAATCCGGGCGTGGTGAATGAGCTGCTGAAGAAAGCACTCAACGGCTGAGCGGACAAAGGATCGATCGATGAAGCATATGCCGTTCCTGTCCGTCGCCGCGTTCGGTCTGCTGCTCGCGGCGCCGGGCATGGCGCAGCGCGCCGGTCCGCCGCCCGTCAGCGACGGCTATGACTGGGTGATCCGCATCGACGAGGAGAGCCGCGTGTCGAGCGCCATCCTCGCCTATGAGGTCGACGGCACCGATGACCAGCCGCTCAACTTCAGTTGCGAGCAGGGCGGCAACCGCATCTTCGCCAGCATTTCCGGCGGCGATCCGGCGCTGCGCGGGATCGTCCTCAACTCCGGCCCGCAAAGCCTGCGCCTTCCCGGCACGACCGAGGCGAACGAGGACGAGCCGCCGCACTTCACCTCAAGGGAGATTGCGGGAAATTCCCCGTTCATCCGTGCCTTCGCCGCCAATGGCTGGCTGCGCATGACCGCGCTGGGCCAGACGACCGGGATGACCGGAACCGCGGCGGGCAAGCAGGCGATCAAGCGCTTCGTGGACTTCTGCACGCGCTAGGCTCTTGAACGGCCGTAGTTGATACGCCTTGCAAGTAAACTGACTCGGGATCACCATCGTACCAGCGCCAATCGGGGGATTGATTCGGCGCGATGGGGGATGGGATGTCGAAAAATTTGACCTGCCTATTGGCGGTTGGCCTGTGCTTAGTGCCATCGGTAGCGGCTGCGCAGGATAAGTACGTGGTGCACCCCGTACGATTGGCGGACGAATCCATTCGGTTCTACAAGGGGGTGCCGACAATCGATATTGATACGGAGAAAGGTGCTGTTCAAATCAGTCCGCTCCCCATGGATCACGGCAGCTTCTCATTTTCGGTCGCTGTGCTGAATAAAGGGCAAGTTTCGTCGGACTTCGATGTTTCTGACGTCTCGGCTCATATTGTTGGCGCAGAAGTGGCTGCCTTCTCAAAGGAGGAGCTCGAGAAAAAAGCAAAGAGCCGCGCAATGTGGACTGCCATTGCCGTGGGATTGGCAGGTGGGCTGTCGGCAGCGGCCGCCGCAAGCCAGCGAGATCATTATCGCTCGACGTTCATCACGCCTCGAGGAACTTATTATGGTTCATATAGCGCTCCAAGTGTAGTCGGTCAGATCCAAGCTACAGCGATTGCCGCCGGAACGGGCTATAGCTTAGTGAAGATTCAGGAGAACCTTGACGCCACGAGAGAAGCGCTGGGTAACAACATTGTGCAGCGGACCACAGTTGATCCGTCAGAAAGCTATGCGGGCCAGGTGATCTTGAAGAAGATCAAGCTGAAGAAGTTTCCTGAGAACCTGATTGTTAGTGTGCGATGGAATGGTGACGAGTACCGGTTCGGTTTCGTAGTCGGAAAGCGGGGCATGAAAGCGCCCACAATTGCTCCGCTACCACCAAAATTTGTGGAGCCGGCTTCCGCGTCGCCTGCTGGGCAGCCCGCTGGTGAAGTGCCCTCGCCCCCTTCTCAGTTCTAACCCATGTGTCGTTCGTGGGGGCGACCAATAGTGTCATTTATCGCATCTGCTTTTCTTTGTTTCGGTGCGCCCGAAGAGGCCGACGCGTGCATCCGGGCGGATCAGCAGGTTTCAGTCTTGCCCATTAGAGTCGAGTTCGGCCCAGAAACAAAGATTGGAAGGAAGTCTAGCGGCCTTATCTGCGCACCTGGCGGGAGTTGGTACTGGCGTGACGCTGTGATCGATCCAGCGACTTCAAAGAGAATGGTCTCGACCGCTCTAGTGAATGCCGGGGTCCCGGTGGCCGTTCATACCGGTGACGACTTTGACGATCATCGTTCCCTTGCGGACTACCGTCTCCGAGGGCGCGTGATGTCATTCAGTATCGATGCCTGCACGCCGTGGAAGGCGACCAGTGGGGTTCTTGGTGGACGAAGGATTCGTGGCACGGCCGCAATCTCCATCCTGTGGGAAGTCTACTCTGCAACAGAGGGACGTGTCATTTGGCAGATGTCACAAGACAGCGAGTTACGTGCCGGTAAGCATATTGAGAGCGTGGACGCGCTTTTATTGGAGACCCTTAGTGCTAACGCGCAACAGGCCGGCTCGCGATGGCCGCAGGGGTATTGCGAGGATCGACGGGAGCGCTGACGTGATTCCTTAGCGTCACGCCACCGGCTGCACCGGTGTCGCGGGCGGATCGCCCTGGGGTACGGGGGCCGGTACGTCGATGTCGGGCTGGGGCGGGTGGATCTCCGGTCCGCCCGGCGTCGGCTGGCCCGGTTGGGGCATTGGCGGCGCCTCGGGCGGCGGCACGCTGGGCTTGGCTGGCGGGATCGGCGGTTCGACGGGCATCGGATCACTCCTTTTGCCCGGTCAACGCACCGCGGCGTGCGACGGTTCATCCTTGTCCGTCTCGCCTTGCAATGGATCCGTCACATCGCGAACGCATCGCCGCTTGCCCCCGGCCCATCCCTTGCTATAGAGCCCGCCGACTTGCGGTGTCCCTGAATGCGGGCGTGGCGGAACTGGTAGACGCGCTGGTTTTAGGTACCAGTATCGAAAGATGTGGGGGTTCGAGTCCCTTCGCCCGCACCAGTTTCCGCCCGGCGCACGGGGTGGACGCCGCTAAACCGATTCCACTTCCAGAGCAGGAAGCCTGAAAGAAATGCAGACTGTCGAGACGTTGAACGAGGGCCTGAAGCGCGCCTACACCCTGAAGATCACCGCGAAGGATATCGACGCGCGCGTCGATGCCGAGGTGAAGCGCGTGGCGCCTCAGATCCGCATGCCCGGCTTTCGCCCCGGCAAGGTTCCCACCAATCTCGTCCGCAAGATGCACGGTGAGGCGCTGACCCAGGACGCGCTCAACACCACGATCCAGCAGGGCGTGCAGCAGCTTCTGGCCGACCACAAGCTGCGTCCCGCAATGCAACCTTCGGTAAGCCTGGAAGGTGATTTCGCGCCGGGCAAGGATGCCGAGGTCAAGGTCGAGCTCGAGGTGCTCCCCGACGTCCCGACCCCTTCGATCGAAGGCCTGAAGCTCGAGCGTCTGATCGTCCCGGTCGACGAGAGCGCGATCGACGCGCAGCTCGCGCAGATCGCCGGCCAGCAGAAGGCCTGGGAAGATGCCCCCGCCAAGCACAAGGCGAAGCAGGGCGACCAGGTCACGATGGACTTCGTCGGCAAGGTCGATGGCGTCGCCTTCGACGGCGGCACGGGTGAGGCGATGTCGGTGGAGATCGGCACCGGCCGTCTGATCCCGGGCTTCGAGGATCAGCTCGTCGGCGTGAAGGCCGGCGACGAAAAGCAGATCGAAGTGACCTTCCCCGAGGATTACGGCGTCGATACGCTTGCCGGCAAGCCTGCGACCTTCGACCTCAAGATCACCGCGGTGAAGACCTCGGGCGAGACCAAGATCGACGAGGATTTCGCGAAGAATCTCGGCCTTGAGAGCCTCGACCAGCTGCGCGGCATCCTCAAGGGCCAGCTCGAGAGCGAGACTGGCGGCCTGACCCGTACCTATATGAAGCGCAAGCTGCTCGATCAGCTCGCCGCGGGCCATGATTTCCCGGTTCCGCCGTCGATGGTCGAGGCCGAGTTCAACCAGATCTGGGCCCAGCTCGAGCATGAGGCGAGCCACGAGGAGGATCCCGAGGCTGCCAAGAAGGAACTGGAAGCCGAGAAGGGCGACTATCAGGCGATCGCCGAGCGCCGCGTGCGCCTTGGCCTGCTCCTGTCGGAGATCGGCCAGGCGAACGGCGTGGAGGTGACCCAGGCGGAGATGAACCGCCTGATCGCCCAGGCCGCGCAGCAGTATCGTCCCGAGGACCAGCAGCGCTTCGTCCAGTATATCCAGCAGGAGCCGATGGCCGCTGCCCAGCTGCGCGCGCCGCTGTACGAGGACAAGGTCGTCGACTTCCTGTTCGAGAAGGCCGAGATCACCGAGCGCGAAGTGACGCGTGAGGAACTTGAAGCAGCGATCGAGAGCGAGGAGGGCGCCGTCCCCCACGTCCACGGCCCGGGCTGCGGACACGACCACGACCACGACCACGACGAGAAGCCGGCGAAGAAGGCCAAGGCGAAGAAGGCCGACGAGGCTCCCGCCGCCGAGGACGTGAAGCCGGCCAAGAAGGCTGCGGCGAAGAAGGAAGCGGCGGCCGAGGAAGCCGAGGCGCCTGCCAAGAAGGCTTCGGCCAAGAAGGCCGCTGCCAAGGCCGACGACGCGGCTGAGGAAGCCCCGAAGAAGAAGGCCCCGGCCAAGAAGAAGGCCGACTAAGTCTCTCCTTCGCGCAAGCGATTTGAGAACCCCGCCTCGCCACCCGGCGCGGCGGGGTTTTTCGTTTCAGGAGCCGTCTAAGCCGTCGAATGACAAAGTGGTCGAATCGTTACGATTTCGGCCTTATGGCACCGCTATGGAATCCAAAGTCGCCGTCATCCTGCCCTGCTACAATGAAGAAGCCGCTATCGGGCAGACCGTCGCGGCCTTCCGCGCGGCGCTCCCCGGCGCGGCCATCTATGTCTACGACAACAACAGCCGCGACCGCACGGTCGAGGTAGCGCGCGATGCCGGCGCGATCGTCCGCAGCGAGCGGATGCAGGGCAAGGGCAATGTCGTCAGGCGCATGTTCGCCGATGTCGATGCAGACCTCTACGTGATGGCCGACGGCGACGCGACCTATGACGCCGCCGCCGCGCCCGCGATGATCGAGAAGATGCTGGCCGAGGGGCTCGACATGGTCGTCGGCACGCGCATCCATGAGGCCGCCGACGCCTATCGCCGCGGCCATGTTCTCGGCAACCGAGCGATGACCGGGCTGCTGGCCCGGCTGTTCGGACGAAGCTTCACCGATATCTTCTCGGGCTATCGCGTCTTCTCGCGCCGCTTCGTCAAGAGCTTCCCGGTGCTGTCGGCGGGGTTCGAGATCGAGACCGAGATCAGCGTTCACGCGCTCGAGCTCAAGATGCCGGTTGGGGAGGTGGAAACCCGCTATCTCGCGCGGCCCGAAGGTTCGGCGTCGAAGCTGTCGACCTATCGCGACGGCTTCCGCATCGCACGGACGATCCTGACGCTCTACCGGATCGAGAAGCCGATGCTGTTCTTCGGCTGGGTCGCCGGCCTGCTCGGCCTATTGGCGCTGATCCTCGCGGTGCCGCTGGTGATCACCTATGTCGATACCGGTCTTGTCCCGCGCTTCCCGACGGCGATCCTCGCCACCGGCCTCGTCATCCTGTCGGCACTTGGCCTGTTCGCGGGGCTGATCCTGGATACGGTGGTGCGGGGGCGGCGCGAGATGCGCCGGCTCGCCTATCTGGCCGTGCCGGGACCGCTCCGTCCCGAATAGCGGATCACTATTGAAAGTCCTCCCCCGCCGGGGGGATGGCGGAGGAGGAAGGGGGAGGAGCCCGGAATCTTCTAGAAGCGATAGGCGACGAACAGGCCGCCATGCCATTGATCGAGGGATCCGTAGCGCACCACGAGCGGCGCATCGGCGGCATCGCCCATCAGGCGCGAGTAGCCGCCGACCGCGGTGACCATCCAGTTGCGGCCGAGCATGTAGCTGAGGTTCAGACCCGCACCCACGTCCTTCAGGCCGCTTTCGGCGCGATAGACCGGCAGGCCGCTCCGCGCCGCCTGCGCCGAGGTCACCCCGAAATAGGTGCCCATATAGTCCTTGTCGGCCCAGCTCGCCTTGGCGCTGGCGGAAGCGACCAGCGTGTCGCTGAGGTTGAAGCGGATACCCGCTTCGCCCTCGCCGACCAGGCCGTCATGGCCGCCAGCCACGTCCTTCGCCAGCGAGAGGCGCACCCAGGCCTGGCGATATTCGAACGCCAGCGCGCCGCCCAGCTCGACCGCGGTGCCGACATCGCCCAGCCCGCTCAGATCCGCGTTGCGCTTCACCTTCCGGTCGCGGCGATAGCGCGCCAACGGGCCGGCCTTGATGCTGAAATCGTCCGACGCCTTCAGCCGGATCAGGTTCACCCCGATCTCGGGACCCCGGATATAGGCGATGTCGCGATATTCGACCGAGATGAAGGGAAAGGGCTGGACCTCATATTCGTCCGACCCTTCGAAGTCGGGCGAGTAGATGGCGCCCCCGCCCAGCATCACCTGCCAGTCATTGCCTTCGTCCTCACGCGACTGGGCGCGCGCCTGGGAGGCGATCAGGCAAATGGCGGGTACGATCAGGAGTGGCAGCGCGCTGCGCAGGCTGACGCGGCAATGGAATGCAAGCATGACGGGCATCGGGGATACTCCATGGGGAATGGGGTAGCGGCGCTATAGGCCGCGGCCGGCCGCCGCCGATTGCAGGCGGGTTTCGGTTTGTTTCAGATTGTTACGGCTACAGACTCGGCCCGGGCCGGGCGCTATCTGACGGCCATGGCAAGGCAGGAAGGCGCCCATATCCTCGTCGTCGACGACGACCGGCAGATCCGCACGATGCTCGCGCGGTATCTGAGCGACAACGGCCTGCGCGTGACGGCGGCCGAGGACGGGCGGCAGATGACCGAATTGGTCGGCAAGTTCCGCTTCGACGTCATCGTGCTGGATGTGATGATGCCGGGCGACGATGGCTTCACGCTCTGCCAGAGGCTGCGCGCACGCAGCACGGTCCCGATCATCCTGCTCACCGCGCGCGGGGACGAGACCGACCGGGTGATCGGGCTCGAGCTCGGCGCCGACGATTATGTGCCCAAGCCGTTCAACCCGCGCGAACTGCTTGCCCGTATCCGCGCCGCGCTGCGGCGTGCGGCGATGATCCCGGCGGCGGAGGAGGAGGCCGTGGCGGACCGGTTCGGCTTTGCCGGCTGGACGCTCGACACGGGCAAGCGGACGCTGGTTTCGCCCGCCGGGTCGCTGGTCGAGCTGACGACGGGCGAGTTCGATCTGCTCGTCGCGCTGGTGCAGCACCCGCAGCAGATACTCAGCCGCGACCAGCTGCTCGACTATGTCCATGGCCGCTCCAGCCTGAATATCGACCGCAGCATCGACGTTCAGGTCAGCCGGCTGCGCCGCAAGGTCGAGGCCGATCCGCACGCGCCCGAGCTGATCAAGACCGTCCGCAATGGCGGTTACTATTTCACCGCCGCGGTCGATCCGGTGCCGCGCCCATGATCCCGCACCGGCCTCGTCTCGGTCTGCCGCGGCTCAAGCTGTCGGTCCGGCTTGGAATCGCGATCGTTCTGGCGGTGCTGGCGTCTTTCCTGTTCGACCAGGCGCTGCGCGTGATGATCCCGCCGCCGCCTTTCCTGATGGTCGAGCGCGACTGGCTGGTGAAGGCCGTCGCTGAAGAAGCGCGGGCGCCCGCCGATGCGCAACGTCCCGCCGGCGTTTCCGACTATCTCGTGTTCACGACTAGGGTGGCGCCCCCGTTCGAGCAGGGCGGGCGCGGCGCCGAGTTCGCGAGCGGGCTGCGTAGCGCCGTCGCCACCGCGCTGGGACAACCCGAGCAGGATGTCCGCGTATGGGCGGATACGTTCAGCGACAATGCCTGGGAGCGGTCCTCCGATACCGCTGTCGCGATCATTCCCAGGGTGCCGATGCTGCTCACGGCCCAGGAACTGGCGAGCAATCGCAGCAGCGTGCTCGGACGGCTGGAAATCGCCGTGCGGCGCGCGGACGGGCAATGGCTGGTCGTCACCGCGCGGCAGACGACCGACGCGCGCTGGCATCAGATGCGGATGGTGCTGACCTTCGCGGGTAATTTCCTGATCCTGATGATCTTCTCGATCTGGATGGCGCGCAGTATCGTCGTGCCGCTGACCCGCCTGGCCAACGCCGCCGAGCGGTTGGGGCGGGAGCGTGAGCCGACGCTGATCGGCGACATGCGCCTGCCCGAATTCGCCGCGATCGCGGGCACGTTCAACACGATGCAGCTGCGGCTCAAGCGGTTCGTGGACGAGCGTATCCAGATGCTCGCCGCGATCTCGCACGATCTGCGCACCCCGCTCACCCGGCTGCGGCTGCTCGCCGAATATGTGGAGGACGAGGATCAGCGCACGCAACTCCGTTCCAATGTCGCCGAGATGGAGTCGATGGTGTCCGATGCGCTCGCCTTCATGCGGGAGGAGGCCAGCCAGGAATCGCTCGAGACGGTCGATCTTGCAGCGCTGCTGATCAGCCTTGCCGACACGCATCACGATCTGGGGGAGGAGGTGCTGTACGAAGGCCCCGATCACCTCGACATCCGCTGCCGGCCGGTCGCGATCCGCCGCGCCTTCGCCAACCTGATCGCCAATGGCTGCAAATATGGCGAGGCGGTGCATATCGTGCTGGAAGCGGAACAGGACTGGGTGTCGGTCGCATTCCGGGATCGCGGGCCGGGCATTGCGCCGGAGGATGTCGAGCGCGCCTTTGCGCCGTTCGTCCGCCTCGAAAGCTCGCGCGGGCGCGAAACCGGCGGTACCGGCCTTGGCCTCACCATCAGCCGCGACGTGATCCGCAGCCATGGCGGAGAGATCGCATTCGAGGGCGGGGCGGGGCGCTTCACCGTGCGCGTGCGTTTGCCGCGCTACGGAGCCTGAACCGCGTTCCGTTCACCGTCTTCCCCCCTTGCGCGGGGCTTGCCGAGCGCCGATGTAGTCCACGGGCAAAAACAAACACACGAGATTCCCGCACATGCATCCCCTTTCGGGTCATATGACCGTCGATCCAGTCACCGGCGCGCTGGTTCCCATCGTCATCGAACAGTCGAGCCGCGGCGAGCGCAGCTTCGACATCTTCTCGCGCCTGTTGCGTGAGCGGATCATCTTCATCACCGGGCCGATCGAGGACCATATGGCCTCGCTCATCACCGCCCAGCTGCTCTTCCTCGAGTCCGAGAACCCGAAGAAGGACATCTGGATGTACATCAACTCGCCGGGTGGCGTCGTGACCGCCGGCATGGCGATCCACGACACCATGCAGTACATTCGTCCGCGCGTCGGCACGGTCTGCATCGGCCAGGCGGCGTCGATGGGCAGCTTCCTGCTCGCCGCGGGTGAGCCGGGCCTGCGCGTCGCGCTCACCAACGCGCGCATCATGGTCCACCAGCCTTCGGGCGGTGCACAGGGCATGGCGTCGGACATCGAAATTCAGGCCAAGGAAATCCTGCGCATCAAGCGCCGGATGAACGACCTGTACGTCAAATATACCGGCCAGCCGCTCGAGAAGATCGAAGCCGCGATGGATCGCGACACCTTCCTCGAAGCGGACGAGGCCAAGGCCTTCGGTCTGGTCGACGAAGTGTACGAGAAGCGCCCGCAGCCGGCCGAGGGTGAGGGCGGCAGCGCCGCCTGAGCGGAGACCGGGCGATCTACATTCCGCTTCCCCTGCTGATCCTCGGCGCGCTCGTCGTGCTGGCGGTGCTCTTCTGGGCACTGCGCGGAAGGGCAGAGGAGCGGGGTGATCTCGTCGCCCCGCCACGCTCCCGGTCGCGGCCTTCTCCCCCTCCTGCGCCCGCGTCCGCCGCTGCGGAACCGGTCGAGATTTCCGAAGAGCTCCGGCTCGAATTGTGGAAGCTGATCCACACCGGAAACCCGATCATGGCGATCAAGCTGGTACGTGATCGGACGGGGGTTGGGCTCAAGGACGCCCATGACTATATCGAGGCGATGCGGCAGAACGACGCGACGCTTCGGTAGCGCTGCCGGATTTTTATTGTGGGTTTACCCGTGCACGTTAGGATATGTGCCCGGAAAAGGAACGCGCCCCTTCTGGTGCGAAAGGTGATTGAATGACCAAATTGAGTGGCGGCGATTCGAAGAGCACGCTCTACTGCTCGTTCTGCGGCAAGTCGCAGCACGAGGTGCGCAAGCTCATCGCCGGGCCGACCGTGTTCATCTGCGACGAGTGCGTGGAGCTCTGCAACGATATCATTCGCGAAGAGACCAAATCGGCGCTGGTCAGCAAGAAGGACGGCGGCGTCCCCACGCCGCAGGAGATCTGCGACGTCCTGGACGATTATGTGATCGGCCAGAAGCAGGCGAAGCGCGTCCTCTCGGTGGCGGTGCACAACCATTACAAGCGTCTCAACCACGGCGCGAAGGGTGCCGAGGTCGAGCTGGCCAAGTCGAACATCCTGCTCGTCGGCCCCACTGGCTGCGGCAAGACGCTGCTGGCGCAGACGCTGGCGCGCATCCTCGACGTGCCCTTCACCATGGCCGATGCGACGACGCTGACCGAAGCCGGCTATGTCGGCGAGGATGTCGAGAACATCATCCTCAAGCTGCTCCAGGCCTCCGACTATAATGTCGAGCGGGCGCAGCGTGGCATCGTTTACATCGACGAGATCGACAAGATCAGCCGCAAGGCCGAGAATCCCTCGATCACGCGCGACGTGTCGGGCGAGGGCGTTCAGCAGGCGCTGCTCAAGCTGATGGAAGGCACCACCGCTTCGGTCCCGCCCCAGGGCGGCCGCAAGCATCCGCAGCAGGAATTCCTTCAGGTCGACACGACCAACATCCTGTTCATCTGCGGCGGCGCCTTCTCGGGCCTCGAAAAGATCATCGGCGACCGCCTGCAGGGCAAGTCGATCGGCTTCGGCGCCTATGTCGCCGCGCCGGAAGAGCGCCGCACCGGCGAGGTGCTGCGCCAGACCGAGCCGGAGGATCTGCTCAAGTTCGGTCTGATCCCCGAATTCGTCGGCCGTCTGCCGGTCGTCGCGACGCTCGAGGATCTCGACATCGCGGCCTTGGTCAAGATCCTGACCGAGCCGAAGAACGCGCTGGTCAAGCAGTACCAGAAGCTGTTCGAGATGGAGAATGTGAAGCTCAGCTTCACTGACGACGCGCTGGTATCGGTCTCCAAGAAGGCGATCGAGCGCAAGACCGGTGCGCGCGGCCTCCGTTCGATCCTCGAGGGCATCCTGCTCGATACGATGTTCGATCTGCCGTCGATGGACGGCGTTGACGAGGTGATGATCGACAAGGACGTGGTCGAGGGCCGCAAGGAGCCGATCCGCGTCTATGCCGAGAAGAAGAAGGCGGGGGCGACGGGCGACGCCGCCTGATCTCCACCGAATCGCGAAATCGAAGAAGGCGCGCTCCGGCAGCGAGCGCGCCTTTTTCATGCCGGGTTAACCCGAAACGGACAGGTTTCTCCCCATTCCGGTCACCGCAATGGGTAGAAGCTTGGAAATCCCCATCTTTCTGCGATCCGTTCCGGTTGAATTAACCCGGACTTTACCGCGCGCGCTGTCTGGACGGTTTCGATTCCAGCCGGGGCGCCCATGTTCGATCTTTATTACTGCATCACTGGTGAGCATGACATCCGACTCGTGATCCTGGCGGCGATCGTGTGCCTTGTCTCGACGGCGTCGGCGGTGCTCCTGCTGCGCCAGGCAAGGCTGTCGGGGCGGCAGGGGCGAACCCACTGGACCATCGTCGCCGGCGTCACCACGGGGCTCGGCATCTGGACCACCCATTTCGTCGCGATGCTCGGCTATGACCCCGGAATCGTCGTCGGCTATGACCTTGCGCTGACCGCGCTCTCGCTCGTGATCGCGATGGCTCTAACCACCGCCGGCTTCTTCGTCGCGGTGCGCAATCGTAACCGTTTTCCGCGCGCGGCCGCGGCGGTAATGATCGGCGGCGGGATCGCCGCGATGCACTATACCGGCATGTCGGCGGTGGAGTTCCCCGGCACCTTCTCGTGGCACACCGGCTATCTCCTGTTGTCGCTGCTCTTTGCGATCCTGCCGGTCTATCCGGCGCTTCGGCTGGCGCTCGACGGCGGCAGCCTGGCGCGCGGCGCGGCCGCTGCGGCGCTGATGACGCTCGCGATCGTGCTGCTCCACTTCATGGGGATGACCGCACTCGAGATCGTGCCGATCCCGAGCGACGAACTGCGCGGAGTGCTGCTGTCGTCCGGGTCGATGTCGGTGTCGCTGGCCGCAGGCGCGATCGGTATCCTGCTGCTCACCTGCGCCGCGGTGCTGGTGACGCGGCGGACTCAGGCTGCGCTGCGCAAGCAACTCGATCTGGCGCTGTCGAACATGCATCAGGGGCTGTGCCTGTTCGATCGCAACGAGCGGCTGATCCTGCGCAACCAGCGCTTTCTGGACCTCTGGGGCCTGTCTCCGGACGATTGCATTCCTGGCATGACCTTGCGCGAGGTCGCCTTCAGCGCGCTTGGCGGCCGTGCTGCGATTCCCCTGGAGGAGGACTGGTATGCGCGGATGCACGACGAGCTTTGGGCAAGCCTTGCCGGTCCCGAGGCCGCACCCGTGATCGCTGAGATCAGCCCCAACCTTGTCCTCTCCATCGCCAGCAGGGCGCTGCCCGATGGCGGTTGGGTGAGCACCTTCGACGACATCACCGAACGCCGCCGTTCGGAAGAGAAGATCGCCTTTCTCGCGATGCACGACAGCCTCACCGGCCTGCCCAACCGCGCGCGTTTCAACCTCTGGCTCGATTTCGAGATGGAGCGCGCGGAGCGCATCGGCCAGCGGCTCGCGGTGATCGTCATCGACCTCGACGGGTTCAAGGAGATCAACGACACCCACGGCCACGCCGCGGGCGACATGCTGCTCGCCGCACTCGCCGCCCGGCTCAGCGCCGCGCTCGGCGAGGGTGAGGTGGTCGCACGCCTCGGCGGAGACGAGTTCGCCGCGGCCAAGACCTTCCAGAACGATGCCGAGCTGGAGGCGTTCATGAACCGTCTCGAAGCCTGCTTCGCCGATCCGTTCGCGAATGCCGAATCGAGCTTCCTCGTCGGCGCCAGCATCGGCGTCGCGGCCTGGCCCGCCGATGCCGGCGATCGCGAGACCATCCTCAACAACGCCGATCTCGCCATGTACCGCGCGAAGGCGATGATCGGCTCGGCAACCTGCTACTATCAGCCGGGAATGGACGAGACCGCGCGTGCCCGGCGCCAGCTTGCCAACGACCTGCGCCAGGCGATCGACCGCGACGAGTTCTCGCTGGCCTATCAGCCCCAGCATTCGCTGCGCGACGGCGAGCTCAGCGGCTATGAGGCGCTGCTGCGCTGGAATCATTCGACGCGCGGCTGGATATCGCCAACCGAGTTCATCCCCGTCGCCGAGGAGACGGGCGAGATCTTCCGCATCGGCCAATGGGTGCTGCGCGAGGCTTGCGCCGAAGCCGGTCGCTGGCCCGGCAGCACCAAGATCGCGGTCAACCTCTCGCCCGTCCAGCTCATGCAGCCGGACCTTGCCGAGCGGATCACGGAGATCCTGCTTGAGACCGGCCTCTCGCCCTCGCGCCTCGAGCTCGAGATCACCGAAACTGCGATCATCGGCGACAAGGTCCGCGCGCTTCAGGTGCTCCGCCGGATCAAGGCGCTGGGCATCAGCATCGCGATGGACGACTTCGGCACGGGCTATTCCTCGCTCGACACGCTCCATTCCTTCCCGTTCGACAAGATCAAGATCGACAAGTCGTTCGTGCTCGGATCGGGCGAAAGCCCGCAGGCGCGGGCGATCATCCGCGCGGTGCTGGCGCTGGGGCAGAGCCTCAACGTCCCGGTCCTCGCCGAAGGGGTCGAATCCGCCGCGCAGCTGAAGATGCTCGAAAGCGAAGGATGCGACGAGGTTCAGGGCTTCCTGCTCGGCGCGCCCGCCGAGGCGCCGAGCAAGTCGGTGTCGCGCGCCGCCTGATCAGTTGTTCTTGAGGACGAACACCGGTCCCAGATCGATCGTGTGGGCAGCGCCGCCCAGCGTAAGCGCGATGTTCGCGCTTCCGGCTGCGTGGTCGCCTGCCGCAACGCCTTCGATATGCACCAGCTTCCACTCGCGGGTCAGCTCGACCGATCCGGTAAGCACCGGCGCATAGGGTGCCGAGGCCTGCTGGATCGTGCCTGCGATCCGGGTGCGCCTGTCGCTGCCGCCATCGGCCAGCCGCGCCCAGAATGCCAGTACCAGCCTGTCGCCCCGCCCGATCGCGCCCTTGATCGGGGCGGAGGCTCCCACGTCCCAGGGATTGGCCGGTTTGGCCGGGATCGTCACGCGCATCGCCCCGCCGCCCTGCACCTGATCGTCCTTGCGCCCCTTGTGCGTCTGCCCGGAGCCGTAGACGCTCCAATTGGCGCTGGGTTCGTTCAGAACGACCGGAGCCGCTGCGGTCTGTCCTTGCGCAGCGGCCCCGGACGCCGCCAGCACCGCCAGCGATGCCGCGATCAGATAACGCATATCGACCCCTCCCAATCGAGGTCGATGATCCAATATAACAATTGCAATATCAATATAGAACCAATCCATGCACCTTCATTTCCCGCATATCTGCGGGCTTCGCATCGTGACGGCCGAACCCGCCCCGCGGAAACGCTGGCGGAATCGCCCGGAGACGGCATAGAGAAGGCGTTCCGCCGCGGCGGAGGGGTTCAGCCACAGGGGATTTCATGCCGTCAGGTCTTGCCGCGCTTCTCGATGATGTCGCCGCCATCACCAAGCTCGCCGCCGCTTCGCTCGACGATGTCGGCGCCGCGGCGGGGAAGGCAGGCAGCAAGGCGATGGGGGTGGTGGTCGATGACGCCGCTGTCACCCCCCGCTACGTCACCGGCCTGACGCCCGACCGCGAATTGCCGATCATCTGGAAGATCGCGATGGGCTCGCTGCGCAACAAGCTGTTGCTGCTGCTTCCCGGCGCGCTGCTGCTCAGCTGGCTCGTACCCTGGGCGATCACGCCGCTGCTGATGATCGGCGGCGCCTTTCTGTGCTTCGAGGGCGCCGAGAAGGTGATCGAGGCCTTTGGCGGCGGCGGGCACGGCGCCGATGAGGAAGCGATCGGCGATCCCGCACATCTTGAGGCTGCCAAGGTCTCCGGCGCGATCCGCACCGACCTCATCCTCTCTGCGGAGATCATGGCGATCGCGCTCAACGACGTCGCGGCCAAGCCCTTGTGGGAACGCGGCGTGGTGCTCGCCCTTGTCGGCATCGGTATTACCGTGCTGGTCTATGGCGTGGTCGGCCTGATCGTGAAGATGGACGATTTCGGTCTCCATCTCGCTCGCCGCCCCGCTCAGCTCGCCCAGGCGATCGGGCGCGGGCTGGTCAAGGGCATGCCCGTGGTGATGCGTGCGCTGTCGATCATCGGCACCGCAGCGATGATCTGGGTCGGCGGCGGCATCCTCGTCCATGGCGCGGCACAGCTCGGCTGGCACGCGCCGGAAGAGGCGATCCACCACGTCGCCGAGGCGATCTCGCACAGTGGCGTCATCACCTGGATCGTCACCGCGACGGGGTCGGGCATCGTCGGTCTGGCGGTCGGCACCGTCATCGCCTTCGTCATCGGGAAGCTATTCCATGGAAAGACCGACGCCCATTGAGGTTCGCGACGGCACGCCGGCGGATGCGCCGCGCGCCGCTCCCTTGGCTACGGCGTCACCAGCGCGGGCAGGATATGCCGCTCGATCAGCGCCGTGCTGAGCTGGTGCATGTCGCGCTGGTTGTAGTTGGTGCTCAGGATCACGACGACGGCCTTGAGATCGGGGAACAGCACCGCCTTGTTGCCGCCATTCCCCGACATGTAGAAACCCGGCCAGGGGCGGGAATTGTCCGGCGTGCGATAGTCGCGAACCCACCATAGATAGCCATAGCCGTCGAACGGCGTCGCCTTGGCGCGTACGGTCAGCATCTCGCGCAGCCAGGCGCGGGAAACGACCTGCTTGCCGCTCGCCATGCCGCCATCCAGGACCAGCTGCCCGATCGCCGCGAAGTCCCGAGCGCGCAGGCTCAGCTGGCCGCCGCTCTGGACTTCGCCATTTGGGGAGGTTTTCCATTGCGCGCCGGTGATGCCCAGCGGATCGAACAGCCGCCGCTGGACATGGGCGTCGAACCGCTCGCCCGTGACGCGCTCGACGATGCGGCCGAGCAGAAAGGCCCCGGCGGTGCAATAGGAATAGCGGCCGAGCCCATTGGCTCCCCGCGCGTAGTTCCCGGCGATCGGGATATCGAGCGCGAAGCGGGTCCAGTCGCGCGTCGCGTACATCCGCTCCTCATTGCCCGGGCTCGCATCGGTCCAGTCGTCGCAGTCGAGCGCCGAGGACATGGTCAGCAGGTCGCGGATCGTGATCGCGCGCTTTGCCGGACCGTCATGGGCAAAGGGCTCGCGATCCTTGAAGAATTCGAAGACCGGCAGATCGACGCTCGCCAGCTTGCCGTCGTCGATCGCCATGCCGATCGCCAGTGCAGTGATCGACTTGCCGCTCGATCGTGCATCGATCCGGCTTTCGGGCGTGTTGCCGCGATAGTCGCCCTCGAAGACGGTGCGTCCATCCCGGATCACCCGGATGGCTTCGATCTTGCGATACTTGCCCGCCTCGATCTCCGCCGACATCGCCGAAAGGTCGATCCGCGCCGGTCGGGCGGCGGCGGGCACGGCTACCAGCAACGCGGCGGTCAGGAATGCAGCGCGCATCATCATCTCCGCTGCATCGCCTCGATCGCCGCGCTCCGCCGCAGGATGCGGGCCATCGGGTCGATCACCACATGCGCGCTCGCGGGCACACGGATCGTCTCGCTGCCGCCCGCCATCGCCAGCTTGCGCGTCTCGCCATTCACCGCGATCTCGACCGGGAGCGGGAAGGGGGCCGTACGCGGCGTCTTCCACTGCAAATTGAGCGTGTCGCCGGTGCGCGTCTCGATCAGCTCGGGCAGCGCTGCCTCGCGCAGATAGATGTCGAAGAACCAGGTAAGGTCGCGCCCGCCCGCTGCGTTCATCAGCTGCTCGAACTCGGGCGTCGAGGTGAAGCGCGGCTTGAAATTGCCCGGCTTCGGGTCGGGCCGGCCATAAACCAGCCGACGGGTTGCGTCGAAGAACGGCTTGTCGCCGATCAGGTAGCGCAGCGTGTGCAGCACCCACGCGCCCTTGTAGTAGATGTCCTGGCCGGGGCCGCCCCGTTCGGCCTGATAGACGTCGTCCGATGTACGGACCTTGCCCGACACCAGCGGCTTGCCGTTGAGGACGAACTTGCGCTGGTGCGCCATCATCGCGGCATAGCGGGCCTCGCCCTCGCGCCACTGGCCGTAGAGCGGCTGCATGTACTGGCCATAGCCTTCGTGCAGCCAGAAATCGTCCCAATTGGCCGCGGTCATCTGGTTGCCGAACCATTCGTGCGCCAGCTCGTGCTGGAACAGCCAGTCGAACCCGGTCTCGTCCTTCTTATAGTCGTTGCCATAGGCGTTGGCCGTCTGGTGCTCCATGCCCATGTGCGGCGTCTCGACCACGCCCAGCTTCTCGTCGGCGAAGGGGAAGGGGCCGATCACGCTCTCGAAGAAATCGAGCGTCGGCGCGAATTCGGCGAACAGGCCCCGCGCCTGGCGCTCCTTGCCGGTCAGGTGCCACAGATGCAGCGGCACCTTGTTGCCGAACTTGCTGTCGTACGCCCCCTTGATCTCGCCATAGGGGCCGATGTTGATCGCGACGAGATAGGGGTTGATGTTCTTCGCGACCCACCGCCACTCTCCCACGCCGCGGACTGGAGGTGAGACGGACTCCAGCTTGCCGTTGGCGATCGCCTTTGTGCCGGAGGGAGCGGTGATCCTGAGGCGGATCTCCGGTACTTCGCCGGCCGGGAAGTCGAGACACGGCCAGAACAGGTCGCAGCCATAGCCTTGCGCGGTGGTTGCGATCCACGGCTTGCCCTGCCAGCTCGACCAGACGATGCCGTCGTCCCAGGGTGCGTTGACCGCTTCGTGCGGGCGCCCGGCATAGCGGATCCTGGCGACGATCCTGCCGCCCGCCGCGACCGGCCTTGGCAGATCGATCACCAGCCGCCCGTCGGGGTTGCGCCAGCTTCCGGTCTTCAGGGCTGCACCGTCTATAATGATCTCTGAAACTTCGAAATTCTTGTCGAGGTCGATCAGCAGGCGGGTCTGTGCGATGCGTGTCGAGAGTGTCAGTTGCGCGAGCCCGGAAAGGAATCGCCGTTCGGGGTCGATCCGAACATCGAGTTCGACATGTTCTATCTTGAGTGCCGCACGCTCCGGCTCGATCTCGCCGCCCGAACGCATCGTCACCGGCGTGATCGGCGGTTCGCCCTTCTGGGCAAGTGCCGGGGAACACAGGAGAATCAGTCCGGCAGTCAACAGCTGATTGATGCCACGCCCCCGCACCCCATATAGTCCTTCGAATCCGCTCCGTGCGGCGGACCCTGGAGTACACATGAAGTCCACCTATCCCGTCCTTCCGCTTCGCGACATCGTCGTGTTTCCGCACATGATCGTGCCGTTGTTCGTCGGCCGCGACAAGTCGGTCGCCGCGCTCGAAGCGGCGATGAACGACGACAAGGAAATCTTCCTCGTCGCCCAGCTCGACCCTGCCAATGACGATCCCGGCCGCGACGACCTCTACGAGATCGGCGTCTCGGCGGAGGTCATGCAGCTGCTCAAGCTGCCCGATGGCACGGTACGCGTGCTGGTGGCGGGCAAGGAGCGCGGCAAGCTCGAGGGGATGGAGGAGACCGGCGGTTTCCTCACCGCGACCGTTTCGCCGGTCGATGAGAAGACCGTCGAAGGGAACGAGATCCAGGCGCTGATGCGCTCGGCGGTCGATCAGTTCGAGAATTACGCCAAGCTCAACCGCAAGCTGCCCGCCGAAACCGCGGTCCAGCTCGGCGAGATCGAAGAGGCTTCGCGCCTCGCCGACGCGATCGCCGGGAATATTGCGGTCAAGGTCGCGGACAAGCAGTCGCTGCTGGTCGAGACCGACCCGCAGAAGCGGCTCGAAATGGTGTTCGCCTTCATGGAGGGCGAGCTCGGCGTGCTCCAGGTCGAGAAGAAGATCCGTTCGCGCGTGAAGCGCCAGATGGAGAAGACCCAGCGCGAATATTACCTCAACGAGCAGCTGAAGGCGATCCAGCGCGAGCTGGGTAACGAAGGCGAGGAAGGCGAAGGCGACGAGATCGCCGAACTGACCCAGAAGATCGCCACGCTCAAGCTCAGCAAGGAAGCGCGCGCCAAGGCGCAGGGCGAGCTCAAGAAGCTCAAGACCATGGCGCCGATGAGCGCCGAGGCGACCGTCGTGCGCAACTATCTCGACGTGCTGCTCGGCCTGCCCTGGGGCAAGAAGTCGAAGCTCAAGAAGGATCTGGTCGAGGCCGAAGCGGTGCTCGACGCGGACCACTATGGCCTTGAAAAGGTCAAGGACCGCATCGTCGAGTATCTCGCGGTGCAGGCGCGCACCAACAAATTGAAGGGCCCGATCCTGTGCCTCGTCGGTCCTCCCGGCGTCGGCAAGACCTCGCTCGGCAAGTCGATCGCCAAGGCGACCGGGCGCGAGTTCATCCGCCAGTCGCTGGGCGGCGTACGAGACGAGGCCGAGATCCGCGGCCACCGCCGCACCTATATCGGCTCGCTGCCGGGCAAGGTCGTGTCGAACCTGAAAAAGGCCGGCACCAGCAACCCGTTGTTCCTGCTCGACGAGATCGACAAGCTCGGCCAGGATTTCCGCGGCGACCCCGCCTCGGCGCTGCTCGAGGTGCTCGACCCCGAACAGAACAGCAAATTCAACGACCACTATCTGGAAATTGACGTCGATCTTTCGGACGTGATGTTCGTTACGACCGCCAACTCCTTGAATTTGCCGCAGCCTTTGCTCGATCGAATGGAGATCATCCGGCTCGAAGGCTATACCGAGGACGAGAAGGTCGAGATTGCCAGGCGTCACCTGATCGAAAAGCAGATCGAGGCGCATGGCCTCAAGGAAGGCGAGTTCACCCTCACCGACGAGGGGCTGCGCGCGCTGATCCAGAAATACACGCGCGAGGCGGGCGTCCGTACCCTGGAGCGTGAGATCGCCAAGCTCGCCCGCAAGGCGCTGCGCAAGATTCTGGAGGGCAAGGCGGAGAGCGTGACGATCACGCCCGACAATCTCTCCGAGTTCGCCGGCGTGCAGAAGTACCGCCACGGCCTGGGCGAGGACGAGAACCAGATCGGTGCCGTCACTGGCCTTGCCTGGACCGAGGTGGGCGGCGAGCTGCTGACGATCGAAAGCGTGACGGTGCCCGGCAAGGGCGCGATCAAGACCACCGGCAAGCTCGGCGACGTGATGAAGGAATCGGTCGAGGCCGCGTTCAGCTTCATCAAGGCGCGCAGCCCGGCCTATGGCATCAAGCCGAGCATCTTCGCGCGCAAGGATATCCATATCCATCTGCCCGAAGGCGCGGTGCCGAAGGATGGCCCGTCGGCCGGCATCGGCATCGTCACCGCGATCGTCTCGACCCTCACTGGCGTGCCGGTGCGCAAGGATGTCGCGATGACCGGCGAGGTTACGCTGCGCGGCCGCGTGTTGCCGATCGGCGGCCTGAAGGAGAAGCTGCTGGCAGCGCTTCGCGGGGGCATCACCACCGTGCTGATCCCGCAGGAGAATGAGAAGGACCTCGCCGAGATCCCCGCAAACATCCGCGAGGGTCTGACGATCGTTCCGGTGAGCCATGTCGATGCGGTGCTCAAGCTCGCGCTGACCGAGCCGCTGGCCGCGATAGACTGGACCGAAGCGGATGAGCTGGCCGCGCAACCGCCGGTCTCCACTTCGGGTAGCGAGCCGCTTCGGCACTAGGTTGAGATCGCGTAAGGGCAGATTCTCGCGTCGTTTCGGCGCTTTGGCGCGCTTTCCGCTTTACAGCGGGGGCGGGAGCCTGTTTTCTGCCCCACCGGCGTTCCGGCGCCGTTGAGTCTTCTCATCACATAGCCACAGAAGAGCAGGGGTTCTAAGGGCATGAACAAGCAGGAACTGATCGCGACGGTCGCTGACACCGCGGGGCTCAGCAAGGGCGATGCGAGCAAGGCCGTGGAAGCGGTCTTCGACGCGGTCACCACCGCACTCAAGAAGGGCGATGAAGTTCGTCTCGTCGGCTTCGGCACGTTTTCGGTTTCGAAGCGCAAGGCGTCGACCGGCCGTAACCCGCGCACCGGCGAGCCGATGCCGATCAAGGCTTCGTCGCAGCCCAAGTTCAAGGCCGGCAAGGGCCTGAAGGACGCGGTCAACTGATCTTCGGTTGCTGATTTCGGGGCGGACGGGGCTGGACAAGCCTGCTTCGTCACCCTAGAGGCACCGCTCCCCGCTCGGATCACCAGTTCGGCGGGGCGCTCCGGTTCGCCGGGGCTGCCCTGATAAAGCCAGGAGCAAACAGGGTATCGGGCGCGTAGCTCAGTGGTAGAGCACTGTGTTCACACCGCAGGGGTCGCAAGTTCAATCCTTGCCGCGCCCACCACCCCAAAGACCCGCCGGGCCCAGCCTGGCGGGTTTTTTCTTGTCCGCCGCTCCGGACCGTCATCGATATCCCTGCAGAGCGCAGTTTCACATACCTGAAACAAACGTCATCAAAGCGTAACACCAGAGTCTCCGAAGTTTCTCTGAAATCCCATCCGCGCGTCATGCGGGCCCCCTAGCGCGACCGGCGTGGTCGGCAGGGGGATGTTCCGAGTCGATCCGGGGCGCACGCCCGAATCTGACAAGAACCGGGATCCCCGGAACGGAGAATTTCATGGCCGACTTCAAGCGTTTGAGCCTCATCCTGATGACGAGCGTCGCGGGCGCCACCTTGGCCGCTTGTGATGGCGCGTCGAGCGTTGCCTCGCCTGGCCCGGGCACGATCGTCGTTCCGCCGGGCGGCGGCACCCCGACGCCGACCCCGCCGACGCCGACCCCGCCGACGCCGACCCCGTCGCCCCTCGCATCGTTCGTTGAAACCGCACGGAACGGCGTCACCGTCACCCGTGACGAGCAGCTCGCGATCTTCAACGCGGGTACCAACAATAACAACAACGTCGTCAACGGCGCCAATCCGCTGAACGGTTTGGTTGCGCAGAATGCGGCGTCGAGCGTGACACCGTTCAATGCCTCGACGCTCAACTCGTTCTTCGTGAACACCAGCTTCATCGGCGCGCTCGGCGGTGCGGGCGACACGGCGTTCCAGAACTGGACCTGCAACTCGACAACCGCCAATTTCGGCGCGTCGCCAGCTCCTGCGGCCAGCACCTGCCTGTCCTCGCTGTCGCGCTCGGCCGCCGCGCCCGCCGCGAGCGCGTGCCCAGCAGGCACGACCGATGCCGGCACCGCCAATAACTATCGCCTGTGCCGTCTGCCGACGCTCATCTCGGGCACCGTCACGCTCAACCGGATCGACGGCGTCGCCTACCAGATCCGCAGCCGCGTGGACGTTGGCGTTGATGTCGGCATTTCGGGCTCGGCGCCCGGCGGTGCCGCGGCAACCCTGAACATTGGCGCCGGTGCGCTCTTCGTTTCGGATAATGTCGATACTGCCAACGACTTCCTGGTTGTCAATCGGGGGTCGAAGCTCAATGCAATCGGCACGGCCAGCTCGCCGATCATCTTCACTTCGGGCCAGAACCTGAATCCGGCAATCATGTCGGAAGCCAGCCAGGGCCAATGGGGCGGCATCATCCTCGCCGGACGTGCGCCGATTTCCAACTGCTCCAGCGGTTCGAACAATGCCGACGGGACCAGCGCAACCTGCGAAGCGACCGTTGAAGGCACAGGCAACGCGCTCTATGGCGGCAACGTTCATGCCGACAGCAGCGGCACCGTCCAATATGTTCAGATCCGTTACTCGGGCACGGAAATCACACCGAACAACGAGCTTCAGGGCTTGACGCTCGGCGGCACCGGTTCGGGCACCGTGATCGACCATGTCCAGGTTCACAACAGCTCGGACGACGGCATCGAGGTCTTCGGCGGCACCACCAACATGAAGTATCTCGCGATCACCGGCGCGGATGACGATGGTCTCGACACCGACATGGGCTGGCGCGGCTTCATCCAGTTCGCGATCGTCGTTCAGAAGGCAAGCGGTGCGACCAACGACGCCTTCTCAATGGAAATCGACTCGAACGACAACGAGGACGCGCTGCCCCGCCAGTTCGGCCGGATCGCCAACTTCACCTTCATCCACACGGCGAGCGCGACGCCGGCGGCGATCCGCCTGCGCGGCGGTGCCGACTTCACCTTCGTCAACGGCATCGTGAAGGCGGTTGGGCCCTGCCTCAACATCATGGCTGGTGCCACCACCGCGGGCGGCAAGACGACGATCCGTCCGGCAGATCCCGCACTGCAGGAGGAAGGCCCGCCGAAGTTCAACTCGGTCTACTTCGCCTGCAACGGCGCCTGATCCGCGCCCCAAGCACTCGACGGACACGTGCCGGGGCGGCGGTTCAACCGCTGTCCCGGCACAAGTCCAACAAGACAGACCTCAAGACTTCGGATCCCGCGACCATGACCAAGCGTCTCGCATTTGGAACCCTGCTCCTCGTCTCGACCCAGCTGGTGTCGCCGGCGGCGCTGGCACAGGACGCCACTACCCCGCCCGCAGCTCCCGCGCAGACCCAGCCGGAGGCTCAGGCCGAACCCCAGGCGGAAGAGACCGTTGATGTCTCGGCTCCGGGCTTCGATGCCGATGCCGGCCAGGAAATCGTCGTCACAGGCCGCAACATCCCCAACGTCATTCGCGCGACGCCGCAGGTGGTGTCGGTCCTGTCGGCCGAGGACATCGCCCGCACGGGTGAAGGCGACATCGCCGGCGCGCTGACCCGAGTCACTGGCCTCAGCGTCGTCGGCAACGGCTTCGTCTTCGTCCGCGGCCTGGGCGATCGCTATTCCTCGTCGATGCTCAACGGCTCGCCGCTGCCTTCGCCGGAGCCTCTCAAGCGCACCGTTCCGCTCGACATCTTCCCGACGACGATCGTCGGATCGGCGCTGGTCCAGAAGACCTATTCGGTGAACTATCCGGGCGAATTCGGCGGCGGCGTGATCAACCTCACCACTCGCGCCGTGCCCGAGGAGAGCTTCATCCAGTTCGGCGGATCGGTTGCGTTCGACACCGTCAGCACCAGCGAGCTGGGTTATGTCTATGACGGCGGCCGCCTCGATACGCTGGGCTACGACACTGGCGAGCGCGACGTCCCCGACTTCATCCGCTCCGGCGGGCTCACCACGCCGGTCTTCACATCGGCACAGACCGCTTCGCTCACCAACGCCCAGACCACCCTGGTCGAGGCCAATTATCACATCCCGCCGAACTGGAACGGCGATGTGAATTTCGGCCATTCGGTCGATGTCGGTTCGGTCCGCCTCGGCGTGATCGCTTCTGCAAGCGTCAGCAACACCTTCCGCACGCGTGACGCCATTCAGCAGGACACGACCGACACCAATGGCGCACTGCGCAGCGATTTCCGCAGCGTCTTGACCGACAACCGCGCGGTGGTGAACGGTCTGCTCGGCTTCGGCGCCGAGTTCGGCGAGCACAAGCTGCGCTGGACCAACGTCTATATCCACGACACGCTGAAGCAGGCGCGGATGAGCGCTGCTACGGTCTATCCGAACAGCAGCGGCGATCTGGTGCTTCAGCAAAACACCAACTGGTTCGAACGCCAGCTGATCAACACGCAGATCGCGGGCGAGTTCAAGTTCGACGATTTCAAGATCGACCTGCGCGGCAGCTACGCCAACACCGAGCGCAACGCGCCATATGAGCGCTATTTCAGCTACCGCTTCGACAAGACCGCAGCAGGTGGGCAGGGCGCCTGGGTCAACAGCCTCAACCGTCTTGGCGAAGGCGCGACGATCGCATTCAGCGAATTGAGCGAGGATCTGTGGAGCGGCCAGGCCGACATCGCCTACAAGCTTCCCACGGCGCGCCCGATCACCGTCTCGGCAGGCTATTTCTACAGCGACACGCAGCGCGAATCGTTCCGCTACGACTTCCGTTACCGCACGTATCTCGGCGGCGGCATCGACACGCCGTGGAGCTATCTGCGTCCCGATCTACTCCTGTCCTACGACTCGATCATGGGCGCCTGCGCCAATCCGGCAGGCGATGGCTGCATCCGGTTGGTGAACCTCTCCGGCGCCGAAGGCGCTGCAGCCTATCAGGCCAACCTGCGTATCCATGCCGGTTATCTACAAGCCGAAGGCGAGATCGCCGATGGCCTGCGCGCCACGGTCGGCGTCCGCTACGAGGACGCCGAGGAGAAGGTGACCACAAGTTCGGCGCAGTTCGCGGGTACGACGCTGGCGAACAGCTATTGGCTGCCTGCGGCGACGGTAACGTGGAACTTCGCGCCCGACATGCAGCTCCGCCTGCACGGGTCGAAGACGATCGCCCGCCCGCAGTTCCGCGAGCTGGCGCCGCAGGTCTATCGCGATTTCGAATCCGACCGCCTGTTCTTCGGCAACCCGCAGCTGCGTGACTCCGAACTCAAGAATTTCGAAGCGCGCTACGAGTGGTTCATGCCCAAGGGGCAGCGGATCACGGTCGCGGGCTTCTACAAGGACATCAAGAACCCGACCGAACAGGTCGCATTCTTCCCGACCAACGAATCGCCGCTCCAGACCGGCTTCTCCTATGCGCCTTCGGCGAAGCTCTATGGCGCCGAGTTCGAGGCGGTGAAGTACATTCCACTCGACACATTGGGCGAGGGTTTCTTTGCGACCCGCCGTCTGATGCTGTCGCTCAACTACACCTATACCCAGTCCGAGATTAAGGCGGACGACACGCTGGTGCCGAGCCCGATTCAAAGCGGTAGCGGCGTCGCGAGGATGCTGCCCGCCAACCTGATCTTCCGCGACGGCGCGCCATTGACCGGCCAGTCGGACCACCTCGTCAACTTCCAGTTCGGGATCGAGGATACCGAATCGCTCTCGCAGCTGACCCTGCTGCTCAACTATGCGAGCGAGCGTGTGACCAATCGCGGCCCGAACCTGCTGCCCGACATCATCGAAAAGCCGGGCTTCCGCCTCGATGTGGTCGCGCGCCAGGGCTTCAAGGTGATGGGCGGCGAGTTCGAGGTTAAGTTCGAGGGCCGCAACCTCACCGGCACCAAGTACAACGAATATCAGGATTTCGGCGACAACGGTCTGGTTTACATCAACCGCTATCGTCTGGGCCGCGTCTTCAGCATCGGTGCCAGCGCGAAGTTCTGATGCGAGATTCTGACCGGCTACCCCGCCGGTCAGGACAAAAGGGGGAAAGCCCCGGCCGCTCCCCTATGCGGCCGGGGCTTTTTCATGCCCCGGGGCCATCCTATCCCCAGGGGCGTTCGCGAAACCATTTGGTGATGACGTACTTCAGACCCGCGCGAACCTTCATCGCATGGTGCAGCGTGGTGGGGTTGGGGGTGCCGTCGGGGCGCAGGTTGCTCCACGCGAGCAGCTTGCCGGTCTCGGGCTGGATGATCTTGTCGATTGCCTTGAACCGCGTCGCGCCGCCCGCCTCGACGTCGTTGAGGTAGATCATCACGGTCCAGGTGCGTTGCCCCGCGACCGAGCAGAATTTCTCGAAGTCGACACCGGTCGGTTCGAAATAGTCGGTATGCGCCTTGAACTCCTGGCCAACCTCGTAGCGCTGCCCCTGCAGCGGCTCGCCATGCGCGGGATCGAGCCCGGTGAATGCGGTGACCAGCCGATTCACCTCCTCCGTCTCGGCAAGATCGGCTGACAGGTCGCAGGTCTCGCTCGTCCGGAACGCCGCGTCGCCATTATAGTCGGAGACGGTCGATGGGCGCCGGTTCGTGTCGATCAGTGCGATCAGCCGTGCGCACAATTCGGGCTCGAGGAAGTTCTTGCGCACGAACAGCGTCAGCTTGGGGCTCGGCACTTTCTGGATGCCCGGCTGCGCCGAAAGCCGCTCGATAACCGGTTCGATGGGATAGCCTGAGGATGCGATCATGCCGGCTAGATGCCAGAAGGGCGGGCGCCCTGCCAGCGGCAGATATAGTCTCCAAACTGTCATTAAAACGCAGTGGATTTGTCATCTGAACGCCATAGCTGCGACACATGACAGCGGTTCCCGCACTCGAAGATCTGATTGGCGCGGCCGCCCGTGGTGGCGCGACCGCATTGCACCTGCTTCTGGACGGTGGCTCGGTGGCGGCGATGGTGCGGCAAGGGCGGGCGCTCGCGCCGCTTCGCCGGTTTACCGCGCCGCCTCCCTGGCTCGATCGCGCGCAGGCGCACCCCGGCGCCACGCATATGGACGACCGGATCGTCATCCGGATCGATTCGCACGCGGTTGTGTCCGACTCGCTTGGTGCTGCTGGAATCCCCGGCGCAATGCGCAAGCGGCTCCACGCGGCGCTCGCGCTGCCCGGCGGGGTCGTGGTTGTGGTCGGTCCGTCCGCGAGCCGCCGGACGCTTGCTGAGGCGCTGGCCGAACCGGCGAGCTACGCTCCATGGATCCCGGGCGGGCGGGAATCGCTCGAAGCCGCCGCGCGAATGGACTGCGACTCGATCCTGATCGATGGCCCGCTCGATCGGACCGCCGCGGCACTGGCCTTCGACCTGGCGCGTGCAGGACAGCGAATCGTCATCGCGATGGACGGCATCGGTGCGGTGGCGGCGATCGATCGGATTCGTGCGCTGAAGATCGAGCGCCATCTGCTCGGCGCTGCGCTCCGGGCCGCGGTTGCCGTGCATGCGGCACCCCGGCTTTGCCCGGATTGCCGCCTGCCGGTTCAGGCGCGGCCGTCCGAATCGGCGCTGCTCGGCATCGATCCCGGTACCGTGATCTATCGCGCGGCGGGGTGCGGCAGTTGCGACGGGACCGGCTATTCCGGCGCTGCGCTGGTGTACGAAGCGGTGACGGTCGATGGCCAGATCCACGGCCTGCTCGCCAAAGGCGCCGACAGCGCCTTGCTCAGTCGGCAGGCTTTCCTCTCCGCCCCGACGCTTGCGGCATCGGCGCGTACGCTCGCGCGGGAGGGCACGATCACCGCCGACGAGGCGATTCGCATCACCCGAGCAAGCGCCGGAGGCCCGGCCGCGGGCGGAAACCACCCGCATATTCTCGATTCCGCAGCCAATAAGCGGGGATTGGCTTGACGGTTGGCCCAAGGTGCCGCTAAGCGCGCCGCTCCACGGCGATCGTAGTTCAATTGGTTAGAGCACCGGCTTGTGATGCCGGGGGTTGCGGGTTCAAGTCCCGTCGATCGCCCCATTTCTCTCCAGGTTATACCGCACCCTCAATTTGGGGCTGGCGCTCCCTTGCGTAGAACAATATTACGCGCTCCGGAAATTTTGTTAGCGTCATTGGAGAGGCGTATGAGCGCGGTTTGGGACCTTCCCGATTTTGACGAGCACGAGGGCGTGCATCTGATCTGCGATCCGCAGAGCGGGCTCAAGGCGGTGATCGCGATCCACTCGACCAAGCTCGGCCCGGCAGCGGGCGGCGTGCGCTTCTGGCACTATGCCGACAGCGGTGCCGCCGTCACCGACGCGCTCCGTCTGTCGCGCGGCATGTCGTTCAAGAATGCGATGGCCGGTCTTCCGCTCGGCGGGGGCAAGGGGGTCGTTCTGGCGCCCGAGCGTGGGGCGACGATCAGCGAAGCGCAGCTGCTGGCATTCGGCGACGCCGTCGAGTCGCTCGGCGGCCGTTACGTCACCGCCGAGGATGTCGGCATGTCCGAAGAGCGGATGAAGGTCATCGCGACCCGCACGCGCCATGTCTCGGGCTTGCCGGTCGAGGGCGGGGAAGCGGGCGGCGATCCCGGCCCGTTCACCGCGCTTGGCATCTATCTCGGGGTCAAGGCTGCGGCGAAGCGTGCGCTCGGCGTCGATTCGATGGCCGGCGTGCACGTTGCGGTGCAGGGCGTGGGCAGCGTCGGCGGCGGCCTTGCCCGCCGACTCGCCGCTGATGGCGCCAAGCTGACGCTCGCCGACGTCAATGCCGACAAGGCGGCTGCGCTGGCGAAGGAACTGGGCGCCGACGCCGTCGCGGCCGACGCGATCCTGCGCGTCTCGGCCGATATCGTCAGCCCCAACGCGCTTGGCGCGATCCTGACCGAAGAGTCGATCGCCGCGCTCGACTGCAAGGTCGTGGCGGGCGGCGCCAACAACCAGCTCGCGACCCGCGGCGACGGCGATCGCATTCATGCGCGTGGCATCCTCTATGCGCCTGACTATGTGATCAATGCCGGCGGCATCATCAATGTCGGCCTGGAGTATCTCGGGAAGGGCAACCGCGCCGAGGTCGAGGCGCGGATCGCGAAGATCCCCGATCGCCTCAACGAGGTTTGGGACGAGAGCGCCCGCACCGGCGCGCCGGCGAGCGAGGTGGCGGACACGATCGCCAAGCGTCTCATCGGCCGCGGCTGAACCGCGACCGGGGTTCGCTGCCAAGAGCGCCCTGGCCACATCATGTGGCCGGGGCGTTTTTCTTTGTGAGGCACTTCTCGGATTGACAGGGGGCGGGCCGCTTCTACGAACAAACCGACCGTTCGGTTTGATTCGGGAGGTGGGGTTGAGCTCGGTTCATATGCATCGGCATCTGCAAGATCTGTTCGGTAAGGCGCAGCAGCTCGGCCAGTTGATCGCGATCCTCGGGTTCGGGGTTGCGGTGCCCACCGCGCTCGCCACTACATCGCCTGAGACTTTCGGTTCCGTGGCGCTGTGGCGCGGGCTGCTGGCGCTCTTGCTGGTGCTCGACATCGCCGCGGGCTGCGTCGCAAACTTCACGCGCGGAACGAACGATTTCTACGCTGAGCGTCCTCGCAATCGCTGGATCTTCATCGCCATCCACGTCCATATCGTCGCCGTTGCAGCGCTGCTGAACCTGGATGTCGCCGCATCGATTGCGGTCTGGGGCTACACCATCGCCTCAGCGATCCTGATCAACCTGCTCGCCGGCAAACCGTCGCAGACCTTCGCCGGAGGATTGCTCTTGTCGGCCGGTCTCACCGGGATCGCGCTATGGCCTGGCCTGTCGCCCTTCATGGGCGCCGTTTGCGCGCTGTTCATGCTCAAGGTGCTCTTCAGCTTCGCGGTCGACCATTACCGCCATGGCTGACGCAATCCGGATCCGGGACCTTCACGCCGGCGACCGCGACGATTTCATCGCGGTCATGGCGCAGGCGTTCGAGGCGGATCCGCTGTTTATCAAGGCGTTTGGTTTGCGCAGGGAGGGGAGCTGGGAACGCCGGGTCACGTCGTTCCTGTCCTTCATGTTCGACATGAACCGCCTGATGCGGGGAACCCCGCGCGGCGTGTTCGTCGACGGGCGGCTGACAGCCGGCGCGCTCCTCGATCCGCCTGCTTCTCCGCTCGTCTCGATGTTCGGCGCATTCGCGTCCGCGCTTCGCTTCCTGCCTGTGGCGCTCGCTCTTCCGGTCGATGGGAGCGCCTTCCTGAACAGCTACACCAGGCGCACCCGCGCCGCCGCACCGAGGGGCCCCCACGGCTATCTGGTCATGGTCGGCGTACGGCCACAGGCGCAGGGGCAGGGATTGGGGCGCCGCCTGGTCGAGGATGCGATCGCACGGACCCGCGGCGACCCTCGTGCGATCGGGATTGCGCTCGATACCGAGAATGAAGCCAATGTCCGTCTCTACGAACACTTGGGCTTCCGTAAGACGGCGTCGCTGGACCTTGGCGGCGTCCGTGCCCATTGCATGGTCCTGCCCTTTGGAGAGCCGGAATGAAGGATACGCGCGCAGCCATCGTCGAAAGCGCTTTCCGGCTGTTCATCGAGCGCGGCTATGAGGGCGCGAGCATGGCCGATCTGGTCGCCGTTACCGGGCTGTCCAAGGGCGCCGTCTACCACCATTTCAAGGACAAGGACGCGCTGCACGACGCGGCGATCGAGCATTTCTTCCTGCGCTTCTTCGGCGCGGACGAGGTCGCGGCGACAAGCGAGAGCGAGGGACTGGACGCAGTCCTGGCTGACCTGTGCGCCGGCTATGTCTGCCTCCTGGATGCCATCTCCGCCGTCGTGCCCGATCGCGCAGCCTATTATCGTTTCGTCTTCTCCATTCTGCCTAAGGTGAAGGATCAGCTTCGCGGGCAGATTGCCGATGCGCGTCGGCGCATCGCTGCCGCGGCGGCGTTCGACCTGGGGCAGGGAATCCTCGTCGAATCGCTCGAGTCCCAGACCATCGCGGATCACTGTCTCTCGTTGATCGAGGGTACCGGGCTGCTCTGTGTGGTCGAGGGCAGGGAGGATGTCGCCACGGCCCTGGCGCGATCGGTGGAGAACTATGTCCGCCTGCTGCGGCGCTGACAGGCTGGCGGAAGGGGTGGGATTCGAACCCACGGTGAGCTTGCATCCACGGCGGTTTTCAAGGACCGCCTTAATTAGGTTATCCAAGTTTAAGCACGTATACGTAAGCATATGGAATCGAAGATTTCTTGGGTTCTTTGCCTCTAGAGGATTTGTGGGTGTTTCAGTGGGTTTTTCCGGGCTGCTTTGTGCTTATGAATCAGGAGTAGGCCCATTGTTTCGATCACCGAAGAGATGTGCAGAGCACCCTATCGCGGCCTCTGATCAGAGGGCTTCGCGGGAAGAAGGGCGCTCCGGGTCAGGCCAACAAAACCTTCCATCCGTACGTACTGCGCTGATCGACTATTCGGGACGCGAGCACCGGCGTACCGATGGCTCACCCTTGATCGCTCGCAACCCGGTCGCGGCCCTGAAGGATGACAAAGTTCGCCTGCGTCCCCGCAACACGCGCGTCCTCGATCCCAAAGTAGGCGCCTGTTGGCTCGCGCTTGGGCGCTGGAGTGCCGCGGCCCACACCCGCGATAAGAAATCGAGCGCCGATCTGATCCGTTTCATCCTGTGTGCAGGGCGGTGACAAACCAGGCCACTGGAGCGCCGGTGATTTGCTGAGCGCGGCGGTGTAAAAGCCGGCCATTGGATAAGGTTGCTCCTTTTGGAGCGGCCAGGGATGTTTGCCGTGGAGGTCTACGCAGCGGTTCGTCGTTTTGTGTTCGTGGAAGGGAACAGCCAACGGGAAGCGGCGAAAGTGTTCGGCCTGAGCCGTGAAACGATTTCGAAGATGTGCCGGTTTTCGCTGCCGCCGGGCTACACGCGCACGAAGCCCGTGGCGAAGCCGAAGCTGGGATCGTTGTTGCCGGTGATCGACCGGATCCTGGCGGAAGACCGGACGGCGCCGATGAAGCAGCGGCACACGGCCAAGCGGATTTTCGAGCGCCTGCGCGACGAGCATGGCTACGGTGGCGGCTACACGGTGGTGAAGGATTATGTCCGGCAATGCCGGGCGCGCGGCCGCGAGACGTTCGTACCGCTGGCGCATCCACCGGGCCACGCGCAGGTGGATTTTGGCGAGGCGGTGGGCGTGATCGGCGGCGTCCGGCAGAAGGTGCATTTCTTCTGCATGGACCTGCCACAATCGGACGCCTGCTTCGTGAAGGCCTATCCGGCGGAGACGACCGAGGCGTTTCTCGACGGGCACGTGTCGGCGTTCGCTTTCTTCGGCGCTGTGCCGCGCTCGATCCTGTACGATAATACCACGATCGCGGTCGCGAAGATTTGCGGCGACGGTAAGCGCGAGCGCACCCGTGCGTTTACCGGTCTGGTCAGCCATTACCTGTTCACGGATCGCTTCGGTCGCCCCGGCAAGGGCAACGACAAGGGGAAAGTCGAAGGGCTGGTGAAGCACGCCCGAACGCACTTCATGGTGCCGATCCCGCACGCGGCGAGCTACGATGCCTTCAATGCCGAACTGGAACGCCGCTGCCGCGCCCGGCAGGAAGAGCGGGCTGGGCGGCACAGCCAGACGATCGGCGAACGGCTCGTGGCCGATCTCGCGGCAATGTGTCCTGTGCCGGTCGGGACGTTCGAGCCGTGTGAAACCAGGGCTGCGCGCGTCTCCTCGACCGCGCTGGTGCGCTACCGGACCAACGACTACTCGGTTCCGACCCGCTACGGCTTCCAGGACGTGGTGGTGAAGGGCTTCGTCGATCAGGTCGTCATCTTGTGCGGCGGCGAGGAGATCGCCCGCCATCCGCGCTGCTATGGCGAAGCCATGTTCGTGGCGAACCCACTGCATTACCTGGCGCTGATCGAGAGCAAGCCTGGAGCCCTTGACCAGGCCGCCGCACTTCAGGGCTGGGATCTGCCCGAGGTGTTCCAGCATCTGCGCCATCTTCTGGAGGCGCGGATGGGCAACAAGGGCAAGCGCGAGTTCATCCAGGTGCTGCGCCTTCTGGAAGCGCTCCCGATGGAGGTGGTCACCTTCGCGGTGAACGAGGCGATCCATATCGGTGCGATCGGCTTCGATGCGATCAAGCAGATCGCGCTTGCGCGCATCGAGCGTCGGCCTGCCCGGCTCGATCTAACCGCCTATCCGCACCTGCCCAGGATGGAGGTGAAGACGACGCGCGCCGCCGACTACGCCGCTCTCCTGCCGGAGCTGGCGGCATGAGCCGGGCGGCGGACGACAAGATGCCGCCCGGTACGACGGCGGGCACGCCGCAGGTTCTGCTGGCGCATCACCTCAAGCAGCTCAAGCTGCCCACGGTCCTGCGCGAGTATGAGAAGCTGGCCCGGGAATGTGCGCGCGATGGCGTTGATCACACCCGCTACCTGCTGCGTCTCATCGAACTGGAGCTGATCGACCGGGAGCGCCGCACGGTCGAGCGCCGGATCCGTGCTGCCCGGTTCCCGGCGGTGAAGAGCCTCGATACCTTCGACTTCACGGCCATCCCCAGCCTCAACAAGATGCTCGTGCTGGAACTGGCACGCTGCGAGTACATCTTGCGCCGGGAAAACATCATCGCGCTTGGCAACAGTGGCACGGGCAAAACGCACGCCGCGCTCGCCCTGGGACTGGCCGCCTGCCAGAAGGGCTTCACGGTCGCGTTCACCACCGCCGCAGCGCTGGTGAACCAGTTGCTGGAAGCCCGCGACGAAAAGCGGCTGCTCAAGATGCAACGCGAGCTTGCCGCCGTGAAGCTGCTGATCGTCGATGAACTGGGCTACGTTCCGCTCTCCCCCACGGGCGCGGAACTGTTGTTCGAGACCTTCTCACAGCGTTACGAGCGCGGATCGACCATCGTCACCTCCAACCTGCCGTTCGAGGACTGGACGCAGGTCCTCGGGTCCGAGCGGCTCACCGGAGCGCTGCTCGACAGGCTCACTCACCACGTCAGCATCCTGACCATGAACGGCGACAGCTACCGCCTGAAGCAATCCGCCCACCGTCGCCGCGCTGCCAGGGCGGAGCAAAACCAGGCCACCCCCGCCGACTGACCCGCCGCAAAACGGCAAATATGCAAAGGGCCCCGATCGGGGCCCTTTGCATATAGTCCGCGTTCATCCTCAATGGCCTGCTTTTACTCCGCCATGCTGGCCTGAAATCCGACCGCCGTTGACAGGTCCTGACTGATGCTGATTGGTAGATCGGAGGCAGTCATACCCTCGATCACCGACGCCAGCATATGGGCATGTGCCAGCAACGTCTCGTCCGTGGCCTTAAGTACGGCACGTGTATCGCCGACGACGACGGTCACAGCGCTTTCGGAAATATGATGCATAGCTCTCCCCTGTAGCGAAAACGCTCTAGCGCCTTCGCCCCCTTTCGGTTGCGTTGTGGTTGAGCAGGCTAGCGCAGCAGCCAAAGCAGCACCGCGATCCCGATCGTCAGGATCATCAGGCTCGAAAAGCCAAGCACTGCGACCCATAGAATCGCAAAGAGTTTGGCTTCTACCCCTAGGCTATTGCGCGACCCTCCCATTGGCGGGACGACCTTTTGCCACCAGCGGCGCGACGGTCCCGACACCACGTCGATTGCAGCATCGAACGCCTTTTGGACAAGTGGTTGCGGCTGACTAGTCAACGGCTGACTAGCTTCTGCGGCCACCAGCATACGTGCTGCCTCAGCACGGCCTTCGACATGCAAAGTATCGAGTGCGGCGCGTACATGGTTGTCGACTGTCGCCGGGCTAATCCCAATCTGGCGACCAATTTCCTTGGAGGTGTAGCCTCGGGCGACGAGGCGAAGGCAATCCTTCTGACGTTCGCTCAGGCGTTCGATCGCATGATCGGTCGGCCGCCTGCCATCAACCGGATCGGAATGCGGTTCGTCAGGACGCATGATGCAATGGCCAAGCGTCGCCAACACAGGTGCTGGAGGCAAAGGATGCGCCCGGACTCATGCCAGGCCCCGAACTACGCACTACTCGATCCCCCACTGCCGACCATCGCACGACACACGCTGATATTCGCCCACCGGATGATCTGATTCGCTGACACCCGGACAGCACCGCAAAGCAGTAGCGGCGACAGAAATTCTGCCTCGACAACTTTGGGCCGACGCCGCATTTGCGGCCTTCCCTCGATCCCGATCTCGCCGCCCGGGTACGCGGCGCGCCTGGCGGCCCACTCCATACTGCGCTCGCCTAAATGCCTTGCGAATATAGGACGCGAAGATCGGCGTGTGGACATGCCCATTATGGTTACGTTCACATCAACTCCGGATCAATTGCGCGCGTCAAATTTCATCCGAATCGCATGGGCCCAGAGCGCATTCTGAGATAGTTATATCTAGGAATGGCGCATGATTGCTGGAGCAAGCGCCGATGATCTACATTCTGGAAGTTGCCTGAGGTGACGCTTCGCAACGCAGTCGAGCGCACAATCCGCGCACCCAAAAACGGCGAAACATTGATGCTTCGCGTTTCGGACGATGCTTAAGCCGTCCGGAGCTTACAAGGACATCTTGGATTCTGTGACGATCGATCTGCGGCAAGGCCGATCCGCTCGGCAATTCGAATCTGCCGTACTCCGATCCCCTGATCGAGCCTGCTATCACCGGTTTCGTAGCAATATCGGATAATGACCTAGTCCGGTCTGGAAGCTTCGGGTAGTGCCACCAACTCAAGGGGCTCAGCCGCC
Source organism: Sphingomonas koreensis (assembly GCF_002797435.1). Taxonomy (NCBI): domain Bacteria; kingdom Pseudomonadati; phylum Pseudomonadota; class Alphaproteobacteria; order Sphingomonadales; family Sphingomonadaceae; genus Sphingomonas; species Sphingomonas koreensis. The sequence goes on from NZ_PGEN01000001.1 coordinate 113,472, forward strand.
CTGTTCTGCTCCTCGATAGCGGAGCGTCGGCAACCTCGGCTACGCCCTCGAAAATCGCCGATAGCTAGCCCCGAACCAGATTATCAACCAGCGCGCTTGGTTTAGAGAAAACAGACGAACCCGAACATCGTCGTCGCTTTAGAACGCGGCATGCCAAGCATCGCCCCAACCGTAAGTATCCGCAACCGCAGTATCCAGTTCGGCGTGTGCATTTTGCAGCCCTTGGGGGCGTTGTAGAGTTCTGTTAGGGCGCGCTTCTCCAGTTAACTAGTAGACGCCTTCGGGGTTGCTGGCCAGTAGCTTGGATGGCCGGGGTGAGGTGCATTTGCGACCTTGCCCAGCTGATTTGCCTACGATTTTGTAGAACCCTGACAAGTGGCAAACACCCAAGGGCAGGGACGATCGCGCAATCGCTCGCTCGGCCTTTCAACAATGCTGCATCCAAATACGGCAGAAACTGGCGGAAGGGGTGGGATTCGAACCCACGGTGAGCTTGCACCCACGGCGGTTTTCAAGACCGCTGCCTTAAACCACTCGGCCACCCTTCCGCGCTGGCATGCGCCTTTGGGCGTTCGCCGTGTTTTCTGCAAGAGGCCAGCGATTTCGTTGCGCTTGGGGGTTCATGCCCGCGAAACGCTGTGGCACAGATGCCGGATGCGGGATTTTCAGGGCCTTGTACGGCGTATCGGTGTGTTGGGGACGGTGATTGCGGCGTGTACGCTCGCAAACGCTCCGGCGGTGGCTCAGGACGAGGCGGGATTTCAGGCATATATCAACGGCCCGCTCCGCCAGCAGGCGCTGCGTGAGGGCGTCAGCGCCCGCACGCTCGATGCGGTGCTGCCGTCGCTCAGCTACAATGCGCGGGTGGTCGAGCTCGACCGCGACCAGCCCGGCGGGACCAATCCCAACGCCCCGATCCCGAACTTTGCGCCCTACAAGGCGCGCCATGTCGATGCCGCGCGGATCAACCGCGGCCGCGCCACCTATCGCCGCCTGCGCCCGCAACTCGCCCGGGTCGAGCGTGAGACGGGGGTTCCCGAATCGATCATGGTCGCGATCTTCGGGCATGAGACCAATTACGGCAGCTACACGGGCGATTTCGATCTTCCGCGCAGCCTCGCCACGTTGGCCTATGAAGGGCGCCGCCGCGCCCTGTTCTCGGGTGAATTCATCGCGACGATGAAGATGATCGACCGCGGCGTCCCGCGTGAGCGGTTGAAGGGCAGCTGGGCCGGCGCATTCGGCTATCCGCAGTTCCTGCCGTCGATCTATCTCCGCCTCGCGCGCGACGGCGATGGCGACGGCGTCGCCAACATCTGGTCGAACGAAGCGGACACGCTCGCCTCGATTGCCAATTACTTCGTCAATGCGGGCTGGCGTCCGGGGCAGCCCTGGGGCGTTGCGGTCAACGTGCCGTCGGGCTTCAACCGCACCCTGGTTGCCAACCGTACCCGTTCGCCGCGCTGCGGCCGCGTGTTCGATCGCCATTGGGGGTGGAAGACCATGGCCGAGTGGCGCGCGCTGGGCGTCGTCCCGCAATCGGGCAGCTGGCCCGCGGACAACATCCAGGCGACCCTGCTCGAACCCGACGGCCCGGGCCGTACCGCTTATCTGCTCACCGGCAATTACCGCGTGATCCTCGACTATAATTGCTCGAACTTCTATGCGCTGTCCGTGGGGTTGCTCGCCGATGAAGTCGCAAACTAGCTTCGTTCTATTCCTGCTCGTCGCCACCGGCGCGAGCGCGGCGCAGGAGCCTCCGCGCGCCGGAGCGGATTATGGCGCACCGCCGCCCAGTTCCGCGCCGCAGGGGTCGTCCCAGCTCCGCCCCGGCGAAGCGCGCTTCGACCGCGTCGGCCGGATCACGCTCGCGGAGGGGGAGGGAACGTTCGCGCTCAGCGGCGAACTCGCCGCCGGCAGCTTTGCCGAGGTCACCGCGCTCGACACCGGCCGGACCATATTGGTGCAGGTTCGCGGGGAAGGTAGCGGGCTGGTGGCATTGTCGCCGGCCGCCGCCGCCCAGCTCGGGGTTGCAGCCGATGCCCCGGTCCGAATCCGCCGCGTTACCGTAACGCCACAGGATACCGCGCTGCTTTCCGCTGGCCGCGCCGCACCAACGCGCGCCGACGCGCCGCAAGCGTTGCTCATCGGTCTGCGCCGGATGCTCGCCGAGCAGCCCGCGCCGGTTCGGCCGGCGGCAAGGCCCGCTCAGACGGCCGCCGTCAAGCCGCAGCCCGCCAAGCCGAAGCCGGTAAAGCCGCAGCCCGTCAAACCCGAACCCGTCCCGGCCCAGCCGGCAAGGGCGGAGGTTCCCAAGCCGGTGCCGGTCAAGGTTCAGCTTGCGCCGAAACCCGCGGCTCGCGGCAATCTGATCGTCCAGGTCGCCGCGCTTTCCAATGTCCAGCGTGCCCGGACACTCGCCGATCAGCTCGGCGGCAGCGTGCGTAGCGCGGGCAACATCCACCGCGTCCAGCTCGGCCCGTTCGCCGACAGGGCCGCCGCCGAACGCGCGCGTGCTGACGCCGCCAAACGCGGCTATGGCGACGCTCGCATCCTTTCCAATCCCTGACCTCCAGCCTTCGGATCCCGATTATCCCATGAAGAAGTTCCTGCTTTCCGCCGCCGCTCTCGCAACCGCCATCGCCCCCACTGCGGCCCAGAATGCCGGCGCTACGGCTGCCCAGACGCCGCCGTTCGAAACCGTGGCGCCGGTCGCGTTCATGGAGGATCTGTCGTCGGGCGCGGTGCTTTATGCCAAGGATGCCGACCGGCGGATGCCGCCCGCGTCGATGGCCAAGATGATGACCGCCTATGTCGCGTTCGACCTCATCAAGCAGGGCAAGCTCAAGCTCGACCAGATGGTCGATGTCCGGCCGGAAACCTGGCGGAAATGGCATGGCCCTTCAGCAGGTTCGACCATGTTCCTGTCGCCGGGTCAGAAGGTCAGCGTCGAGAACCTCATCAATGGCATCGTCGTCGTTTCGGGCAACGACGCCTGCGTCGTTCTGGCCGAGGCGGTGGCGGGGACCGAGGAAGCCTTCGTCAACCTGATGAACCAGAAGGCGGCTGAGCTGGGCCTCAAGAACAGCCGTTTCGGCACCTCGAACGGCTGGCCCGATGAAGGCCGCACCTATGTGACGGCGCGCGACCTCGCCCATCTCGCCAAGGCGACGATCTCGAACCATCCCGATCTCTACAAGCGCTTCTACTCGCGGGAGAGCTTCACCTTCGGCACCACCATGGGCGGCGCGCCGATCACCCAGGCGAACCGCGATCCGCTGCTGGGCCGCGTCAAAGGTGCCGATGGTCTCAAGACGGGTCACACCGATGAGGCGGGCTACGGCTTTACGGGATCGGCGGAGCAGAATGGCCGCCGCCTCGTCATGGTCGTCGCCGGCCTGACCAGCTTCAACCAGCGGATCGAGGAATCGGTCAAGTTCATGGATTGGGGTTTCCGCGCGTGGAGCGCGCAGAAGGTGGTGAGCAAGGGCCGCAAGGTCGATGCCGCGCAGGTCCAGCTTGGCGATGCGTCCGAAGTCGGCCTGGTGGCTCCGCGCGACCTCTCGGTTGCCATCCCCGCCGGCACCAGCCCGCAGTTCAAGGCCACCGTGATCTATCAGGGCCCGATCAAGGCGCCGATCAAGGCGGGCGCACATGTCGCCGATCTCGTCATCACCGCGCCGGGCCTGCCCGAGCAGCGCATGCCGCTGGTTGCTGAGAGCGACGTCGGTGAGGCGGGCTTCTTCGGCCGAATCTGGGCCGGCCTCATGTCGTTCTTCGCATGAGGGGGCGCTTCCTCAGCCTTGAGGGCGGGGAGGGCGCTGGCAAGTCGACCCAGGCACGCCTTTTGGCTGAGGCGCTGGAGGAACGCGGCATCCCCGTCGTGCTGACGCGTGAGCCGGGCGGGACCGAAGGGGCAGAGGCGATCCGCGGCCTGCTGATGCAGGGCGCGGTCAACCGCTGGAGCGCGCATACCGAGGCGCTGCTGTTCGCCGCCGCGCGCGCCGACCATGTCGAGAAGCTGATCCGCCCCGCGGTCGAATCCGGCAGCTGGGTGATCTGCGACCGCTATATCGATTCGACCCGCGCCTATCAGGGCGCGCAGGACATCGACGACGCCGCGATCCTCGCGCTCCACGGCTTCGGGTCGAAGGGGCTGCTGCCCGACCGCACCTTCTTCCTCGACCTGCCCGAAGGGGCGGGGGCCGAACGCGCGCATGCCCGCGACGGCGGCGCGCACGACCGGTTCGGCGCGCGCGGGCCTGACTTCCACGCCGCGGTTTCCGCGCAGTTCCGCCGCATCGCTGCGGCAGAGCCCGATCGCGTGCGCGTCATCGATGCCTCGCGGGCGAAAAGTGACGTCACGGCGTCACTTCTGGACGCGCTCGTCGATCTGCTGCCATGACGTCACTTGCCGGCAATGCCGCGGCAAAGGCCGCGTTTCGCGCCGCGCTGTCCGGTGCGCAGCTCCACCATGCATGGCTGTTCGCCGGCCCTGAAGGCGTGGGCAAGGCGAGCTTCGCGCGGCAGGCGGCGATGCGGATGCTGGCAGAGGCGGCGGGGCAAAGCGGGCTTTCCGGCGATTTCGACGTTCCCGAGGAAAGCCCGACGCGGCGGATGATCGAAGCGGGTGCGCATCCCGATTATCGCCTGATGGGGCGGCTTCCCAAGGATCCCGACAAACCCGGCGAGAACCTCGCCCGCTCGATCCCGATCGCTCAGGTCCGCGGGCTCAATCCGATGTTCGCGACCAAGCCGAGCATGTCGTCGCGCCGCGTGGTGGTCATCGACGCGATCGACGATGTCGAACGCCCCGGCGCCGCCAACGCCTTGCTCAAGAATCTCGAAGAGCCGCCCCAGGGAACGATCTTCCTGCTCGTCAGCCATTCGCCGGGCCGGCTGCTTCCTACGATCCGCTCGCGCTGCCGCCTGCTGCGCTTCGATCCGCTAAGCGATGCCGAGGTCGCGTCCGTCCTCCGCATCGAGCTGCCTGAGGCCAGCGCGGCGGAGATCGACGCGCTGGTCCGTGCAGGTGCCGGCTCGCCGGGCAGGGCGCTGGGCTTTGCGGGGCTCGACCTCGCCTCGCTCGATACCGAGATGATGGCGATTGCGTCGCGTGGCGACCCGGACAATTCGATCCGCTCCCGTCTCGCCAAGACGCTGGGACCAAAGGCCGCGCAGCCACGCTACGAGGCTTTCCTCGCGCGCGTCCCTGCTTTCATCGCCGCGGAGGCACGCTCCAAGCAGGGAAGGGCACTTGCCGATGCGCTGGGTGCGTATGAACAAGCCTCCCAGCTCGGCCCGCTCGCACTTGCCCAGTCGCTCGATGCGCAGGCGACGGTGTTCGAGATGGGGGGCATCCTGGCTCGACTTGCCACACGCTAGCGCTTCAAACCCGCGCGTGCTTGCTTTAGAGCGCCCGCATGGCCGAACCTTATTACATCACCACCGCGATCCATTACCCCAACGGCAAGCCGCATATCGGCCACGCCTATGAGATGATCGCCGCCGACGCGATCGCCCGCTTCCAGCGGCAGGCGGGGCGCGACGTGCGCTTCATGACCGGCACCGACGAGCACGGCCTGAAAATGGCGCAGACCGCGCGCGCCCGCGACCTGACCGCGCGTCAGCTTGCGGATGAAATGTCCGCTTATTTCAGTGATATGGCGCGCGATCTGAACATCTCATATGATCGTTTCATTCGCACCAGCGATCCCGATCACTATGCCGCGAGCCAGGCGATCTGGAAGGCGATGGAGGCCAATGGCGACCTCTATCTCGATCGCTACGAGGGCTGGTATTCGGTCCGCGACGAGGCGTTCTACGAAGAGAAGGAACTTACCGAGGGGGAAGGGGGCATCAAGCTCTCGCCCCAGGGCACGCCGGTCGAGTGGACCGCCGAGGAAACCTGGTTCTTCCGCCTCTCCAAATACCAGCAGAAGCTGCTCGACTTGTATGCCGCGCAGCCCGATTTCATCCGGCCCGAGCGGTCGCGCAACGAGATCGTCAAGTTCGTCGAGGGCGGCCTCGTCGACCTCTCCATCTCGCGCACCAGCTTCGACTGGGGCGTGCCGGTCCCGGATTCGCCGGGCCACGTCATGTATGTCTGGGTGGATGCGCTGACCAACTATCTGACCGGCATCGGCTATCCCGATGCGGGCAGCGATCTCGCGCATTACTGGCCGGCGAATTTGCACCTGATCGGCAAGGACATCACCCGCTTCCACACCGTCTACTGGCCGGCCTTCCTGATGTCCGCCGGGATCGCGCTGCCCAAACAGGTCTTCGCGCATGGCTTCATCCTCAACCGGGGTGAGAAGATGTCGAAATCGACCGGCAATGTCGTCGATCCGATGGAACTGGCGCGCCTCTATGGTGTCGAATCGCTGCGTTACTTCCTGCTGCGCGAGGTCGCGTTCGGCAGCGACGGCAGCTTCAGCGACGAAGCGATCGTCACCCGCGCCAATGCCGATCTCGCCAACAGCTTCGGCAATCTCGCCCAGCGCACGCTCGCCTTCATCGCCAAGAATCTCGAAGGCGAACTGCCCGGCAATGGCCGCGGCGAGGCGGCGGATACCGAACTGCTGATCGCCGTCACCCAGGCCAGTCACGAGTTCCGCGAGGCGTTCGAGAACCTTGCGCTCGGTCAGGCGCTCGAGGCGTGGATGCGCGCCGTCTTCGCCTGCAACCAGTATATCGACGCGCAGGCGCCCTGGGCACTGCGCAAGACCGATCCGGAGCGGATGCACGCCGTGCTCGGCACGCTGGTGCGCGCGATCCGCGATCTCGCCATCATCGTCCTGCCCGTGATCCCGGAATCCGCCGGCAAGATCCTCGATCAGCTCGGCCAGGATGCGCGCGACCACGCCGCGCTCGACGACAAGGGCTGGTATGACGCGCTGACGGCATCGGGCTTCCGCCTCGCGCCGCCGACCGGCGTGTTTCCGCGGCTCGAACTGGCAGCGGATCCGGCGGCATGAGGCTCGCCGACAGCCATTGTCACCTCAACTACAAGGGGCTGGGCGAGCAGCAGCCCGATGTGCTGGCGCGCGCCCGTGAGAGCGGCGTGGTGGCGATGCTCAACATCGCCACGCGCGAGCGCGAATGGGATGAGGTGCTGGCCACCGCCGAGCGCGAAGCGGATGTCTGGGCCACCGTCGGCATCCACCCGCACGAAGCCGACGAGCATCCGCATATCGACACCGCCAAGCTCGTCGCCCGCGCGCAGCATCCGCGCGTCGTGGGTATCGGCGAGACCGGGCTCGACTATTATTACGACCATAGCGACCGAGCGCGGCAGCAGGCGAGCTTCCGCGCGCACATCGCCGCCAGCCGCGAGACCGGCCTCCCGCTGATCGTCCACACCCGCGATGCCGAGGAAGATACCGCGAACATCCTCGCGGAGGAGATGGGGAAGGGCGCCTATCCCGGCGTGATCCATTGCTTTACCGCCAGCGGCGCCTTCGCCGACCGGGCGATGGAGCTCGGCTTCTACATCTCGATCTCGGGCATCGTGACCTTCAAGAATGCGCGCGACCTGCAGGAAACCGCTGCGCGGCTCCCGCTCGATCGCCTGCTGATCGAGACCGATGCGCCCTTCCTCGCCCCGGTGCCCCACCGCGGCAAGACCGGCGAGCCGGCCTTCGTCGCCGACACCTGCCGTTTCCTCGCCCAGCTGCGCGGCGAGGATGCCGAGGAACTGGCCGAAGCGACGCGCGCCAACTTCCACGCCTTGTTTGCGAAAACGCTGGCCTAGGTGCGGGCGTGAAGATCCGCATCCTCGGCTCCGGCACCTCGTCGGGCGTGCCGCGGATCGGCAATGACTGGGGCGACTGCGACCCGGCCGAACCGCGCAACCGCCGCAGTCGCGCCTCGATCCTGGTCGAGAGTGCGACGACCCGCATCCTGGTCGACACCAGCCCCGACATGCGCGAACAGCTGCTCGCCGCCGATATCGCGGATGTCGATGCAGTGATCTGGACTCATGAGCATGCCGACCACACGCACGGCATCGACGATCTGCGGCAGCTGATGCACGCGCGGGGTGAGCCGGTTCCGGGCTTCGCGCCGTCGGCGACGGTTGCGGGCCTCACCGCGCGCTTCCGCTATGTCTTCGAGGGCGGAGGGCCGTATCGCGCCACCGCCACGATCGATCCGCTGACGAACGGCGTGGTCATCGGCGACATTGTCGTCCGCACCGTGGATCAGCCGCATGGCGGCATCACGTCGGCAGGGCTTCGGTTCGAGACTGATGGAAAGTCGGTTGGATATGCAACTGATTTCAATGAATTTACGGCGGAAATGGAGCGGCTCTACACGGGGCTGGATCTGTGGGTTGCCGATGCGCTTCGCCGCGAGCCGCATCCGACGCATCCCCATCTTGCGCAAACGCTCGGCTGGGCGCGCAAATGCCGTGCGCGCCGAACCGTCCTCGTGCATATGGACAATACGATGGATTATAGGATGCTGATTGCCGAACTGCCTGCGGGGGTCGAGCCCGGCTATGACGGCATGGAGATCGTGGCTTGAGCGAGACGCAGATCGTTCAATTGGTGGCGCTGGTCGGCTTCCTCGTGCTGGTGCTGGGGTCGCTCAGCATCCGCAGGCTGCCTTTGGGCTTCATCCTCAAGACCGTGATCGGCTGGGCTGCGATCGCCGGCGTCATCTATCTCGTCGTCGTCAACCGCCACACCATCCTCGATCAGCTCAACACGATCGGGTCGAAGGTCGGGATTTCCGAGGCGCCACAGGTTGCCGAAGGCGAAACCATCCGCATCCAGCTCTCGCCGGACGGCCATTTCTGGGCGCGTGCAACGATCAACGGGGTCGAACGCCGCATGCTGATCGACAGCGGCGCGACAGTGAGCGCGATCAGCGAGGAAACGGCACAGGCCGCGGGCATCGACTATGCGCGCGGGATGCCGGTCAGCGTGTCGACGGCGAACGGCACGGTGGAAGCACGGCGCGCACGTGCGCAGCGGGTCGAGGTCGGGCCGCTCGGCACCGACGATCTCACCGTGTTCGTCGCGTCGAGCTTCGGCGATCTCGACGTGCTCGGCATGAATTTCCTGTCGCGGCTCAAATCCTGGCGGGTAGAGGGGAATGTGCTGATCCTCGAACCGCAATCGGGTGGCGATTTAACATAATGTATATTATCGGACTTTCGTCATGAGCGACCGGGAAGCACCCCCTGCCATCGATATCGCTGCGATCGAGCCCCCTGGCATCGAGCGGCTGATGGCGATCATGGCACGGCTGCGCGATCCTGTGACAGGCTGCGAATGGGATACGGTTCAGACCTTTGCGACGATCGCGCCGTACACGATCGAGGAAGCCTATGAGGTCGCCGATGCGATCGAGCGTCACGACATGGCCGATCTCAAGGATGAGCTTGGCGACCTGCTGCTCCAGGTGATCTTCCACAGCCGCATGGCGCAGGAAGCCGGCGACTTCGACCTGTCCGACGTCATTGCCGGGATCTGCGCCAAGATGGAGCGCCGCCACCCGCATATCTTCCTCGGCGCGGCCGAAGGCGGCCATCACCTCTGGGAACAAATCAAGGCCGCAGAGCGGGGCGACAAGGGGGCCAGCGGTGCGCTCGATGGGGTTGCGACCGGCCTCCCCGCCCTGCTCCGCGCCGAAAAGCTCCAGAAGCGCGCCGCGCGCACCGGCTTCGACTGGCCCGATCCCTCGGGCGCGCGCGCCAAGATCGACGAGGAACTCGCCGAGGTCGAGGCTGCGGCCTCGGATGCCGAGCGCGCCGAGGAGATCGGCGACCTGCTCTTCGCGATGGTCAACTGGTCGCGCAAGCTCGGCGTCGATCCGGAGGCGGCGTTACGCGCCGCCAACACCAAGTTCGAGGCCCGCTTCCGCGCGATGGAAGCTGAGGCCGGTGACGCCTTCGCCACGCTCGACCTCGATGCGCAGGAGGCGCTCTGGCAGCAGGTCAAGCGGCGCTAGTCAGCTTTGTTCTTGTTGTGTTCCATATGCTGCGATAGGCTCCCTCCTCACCGAGAGGAGAACCGCAATGTCGGCCTATGTCACGATCGGCGCCAATGATTCCGAAACGTCGAACCGCTTCTACGATGCCGTGCTCGGCACGATCGGCTGGTCCAGCCATGTCGAATTTCCCGGCTGGCGCGCCTATTCCGAGGGCGGTCGCGGCGACGGGTTCACCATCTGGATCGCCCGCCCCTTCGACGGCGGCGATGCGAGCGCTGGCAATGGATCGATGACCGGCCTGCCTGCCGCGAGCCGGGAACAGGTTGATGACTTCCATGCTGCGGCGCTTGCCAATGGCGGCAGCGATGAGGGCGCGCCGGGGCTGAGGGCGCACTATGGTCCGAACTGGTATGCCGCCTATGTCCGTGACCCGGTCGGCAACAAGCTTGGCGTGATCTGCCGCAGCGACAGTTAGGCCGCGACCGTCGCGTCGGCCTCTACCGCCATCAGCGCGGCAGCATATTTCTCGGCCTCGCGCTCGAAGAGCTTGCTGATCGTGAAGCTCCGCTCGGTCAGAGCGAGGTTTTTGAGACCATCGAGCTTGAACGTGCCGATCTTCTCCTCGCGCGGGATCACGAAATCGCGCGAGATGATCTGCGCATCGACGTACAGCGCATCGCCGCGCATGTAGAGGATATGCGGCGCCAGCACCATGCGCGTGCGGTTGTAGAAGGCGTTCAGGCAAAGCTGCCTGACGATCCCCTCCAGCACGATCGGTGTCGGGTTGGCCGGTGATTCGGCTCCGTTAGCGGTATCCATGGCAATAATCTGGCGACTATGTTGCGATGCAGCAAGTGGAGAATCTTCCGGACGGCCGGAAAAACCGGCCGGTCGCCTGTTATTTCTTGTGCCAGGGCAACGTGATCAGCCAGCTTTTGGGCCGCCCGCTCGGTTTGGGTGTGCCGTCGAGCCGCTCGGCGCGGAGGATCTTAACAGGCTTCAGGATCATCTGCCCCCGCATCACGCCCCTCCCCCCGCCGCTCGGCATCGCGAGCATCCGGCGCACCACGTCCATGCCGCCGATCACCTTGCCGAATGCCGCAAAGCCCGGCGTGTTCGGCCGCGCGTCGAGCGAGGGATTGTCCCCCACCATGATCGAGAAATTGCCGTTCGCCGAATCGGGATCGATGCCATGCGCCATCGAGATCGTCCCGCTCAGATGCCGGATCCCGGTGCGGCTGGTCGGTTCCAGCGGAAGCGCGGGCAACATCCGTCGCGCATCGGTTCCGATTCCGCCCTGGACGAATCCCAGCTTCGGATCGCTCGCGCGCCGTGCGGTGCGATAGAATTCCGTGCCCTCGAATCGGCCGTCATCGACATAGAGGAGGAAATTGGCGACGGTCTTCGGCGCGCGCCGCGCGTCGAGCGCGACTGTGATACTGCCCGCTGAAGTCACCAGCCGGACGCGAACAACGGGTGGTTCGGGCGGCGGCGCGGCAGAGACAAGCGAGAGCGCGCAGAACCCAAGAAAAACACGCCGATCCAACATTATGCGCCGCGAACCTCGAACCTCTCATAGTCCTTCGGCGCCATGCGGACCTCATAGACGGCATGTTCGCCATCCATCCAATGCTCGACGACGTCGCCATGCTGGTGCAGCCATGCCGCGCCGGCGCCGTCGCTGGGGTCGAGCCGGATCGTGTACCGGCGGTGCCCCTGGGTCAGCAGGCCGGAGACCTTACCGATCAGCGTCGCGACCCCTTCCCCGCTGAGTGCCGACACCGCGACCACATCGTCGTGCTTGCCGGCCTCGGCGAGCAGTTCGTCACGTTGTTCCGGATCGAGCAGGTCGAGCTTGTTCCATGCCTCGAACCGCGGCGTGGCGGGATCGACGCCGATCTCCTTCAGCACGGCCTCGACATCGTCCTTCTGCGCCTGCGTATCGGGATGCGCGATGTCGCGGACATGGATCAGCAGGTCGGCCGACACCACTTCCTCCAGCGTCGCCTTGAACGCCGCGACCAGCTGCGTCGGCAGTTCCGACACGAACCCCACCGTGTCCGACAAGATCGCCTTGTCGATTCCGGGCAGCGAAATCTGCCGCAACGTCGGATCGAGCGTTGCGAACAGCAGATTCTCCGCCATGACGTCAGCGCCGGTCAGGCGGTTGAACAGCGTCGATTTTCCGGCGTTGGTGTAGCCGACCAGCGCGATCACCGGCCAGGGTGCGCGCTGGCGCCGGTCGCGGTGCAGGCCGCGCGTGCGGCTCACCGAGTCGAGCTCGCGCCGGAGCCGCGCCATGCGGTCGCGGATCAGCCGGCGGTCGGCCTCGATCTGGGTCTCGCCGGGGCCGCCGAGGAATCCGAAGCCGCCGCGCTGGCGCTCGAGGTGGGTCCAGCTGCGCACCAGCCGTCCCGCCTGATAGTCGAGATGCGCCAGTTCCACCTGCAACCGGCCCTCGGCCGTGCGCGCACGCTCACCGAAAATCTCGAGGATCAGGCCGGTGCGGTCGATCACCTTGCAGCCGAGTGCGGTTTCAAGGTTGCGCTGCTGCACCGGCGTCAGCGCCGCGTCGAACACGGCGAGACCCAGCTCGCTGTCGCGCACCGTCTCGGCCAGCGCATCGACCTGGCCCGATCCGATCAGCGTGCCCGGCTTGGGCGCGCGGATGCGCAGCGCGACGCGCTCGACGACCTCGATCCCGATCGCCAGCGCAAGGCCGGCGGTTTCCTCCAGCCGCGCCTCGGCGTCGCGTGTGCTGCCGCCGAGGTCGGGATAGACCACCACCGCCCGCGCGCCGCGTGCGAACTCGTCTGTATCGCGATCGAAACCGGTACTCATAAACTCAGGCGCTTTGCCTCTCAGCCTTCCTCGCCGTCATCAGCCAGGTTCAGCGGATGGGCGGGCTGGATCGTGGACACGGCGTGCTTATAGACCAGCTGATAGACGCCATCGCGCTGCAGCAGCATGCAGAACAGGTCGAACGCCGCAATCCCGCCTTGCAGCATCACGCCATTGACCAGGAACATGGTCACATTTTCCTGCTGACGCTTCACCGCGTTCAGGAAAACTTCCTGCAAAACCGGGTTCTTGGACGCCGAATCGGGTACCGCATCTACGATCGATGCGACATCGACCGCGCCCGACGGCATGATCGTCGAGATCGCGTGCTTGTAGATCAGCTGCGACTGGCCGTCGCGGCGCAGCAGCACGGAGAAATTGTCGAACCAGGTGACGATTCCCTGGAGCTTCACGCCCTTGACCAGGAACATCGTGACGGGGGTCTTGGATTTACGCAGTGCGTTCAGGAACAGATCCTGGAGGGATGTCTGCTTGTCGGCCATAGGAGCGACTTCCATTGTTTTTGGCAGGATTTTTCCCGCGAGAGCGCCGTTTCCCGGCGTCGGAGGTGCGCCACCCGCGGCGCGTGGAGCAATGTAGGCGGTCGGCCGGGGAAGGTCCAGTGGCCTCCCCCGCCCTGTCGGACGGGTTTTCGACCGACGAGCGTCTTGCGCCGGAATTCGGCGATCAGTCTTCGCGTTCCTCGTGGATCCCCAGCAGCTTGAGCTTCCGGTGCAATGCAGATCGCTCCATCCCGATGAAATGGGCGGTGCGCGAGATGTTCCCCGAGAAGCGCCGGATCTGGATACGCAGATATTCGCGCTCGAACGTCTCGCGCGCTTCCTTGAGCGGCGCGCCCATCATCGCCGTCGCCCCGGCGCCATCGCCTTCGCCGCTGCGGCGGCCGAGTACGTCGGCAGGCAGCAGGTCGATATCGATCCGGCCGATCCGGTCGCCGGGCGCAAGGATCACCGTCGCCTCGACCACGTTGCGCAACTGGCGGACATTGCCCGGCCATTCATAGCTTTGCAGCGCGACCATCGCATCGGCCGCGACCTCGGGAGTCGGCACGCGGCGCTCGGTGGCGTAATGCGCGACGAAATGCTCGACCAGGGGGGGGATATCCTCACGCCGCTCGGTCAGCGGCGGGATCGCGACGGGCACGACGTTGAGCCGGTAGAACAGATCCTCGCGGAACCGCCCCTCGGCGATTTCGGTCATCAGGTCGCGCGCCGTGGCGGAGACCACGCGCACATCGACCTTCACCTGCCGCTGCCCGCCGATGCGGGTGAATTTCTGTTCGGTCAGCACGCGCAGGATCCGCCCCTGCGTCGCCAGCGGCATGTCTGCGATCTCGTCGAGGAACAGGGTTCCGCCATGGGCCTGTTCGAGCAGGCCGGGATGGACGAGATCGCCGTCCTCGACCCCGAACAGCTCTTCCTCGACGCGCTCGGGTGTCATCCGGGCCGCGCTGACGATCACGAAAGGTCCGCTCACACGGTTGCTCCATTCGTGGAGCAGGCGCGCGGCGACTTCCTTTCCGGTACCGGGCCCGCCGGTGATCATCACCCGACTGCCGGTCGCGGCGACCCGCTTCAGCGTCGCGCGCACGCTGTTGATCGATCCGGAAGTGCCCGTCAGATCGGTCTCGCGCCCCACGCTCGCGCGCAGCGAAGCGACCTCGCGCCGCAGGCGTTCGGTCTCGGTTGCGCGCTCGACCAGGAGCAGCAGCCGTTCGGCTTCGAACGGCTTCTCGATGAAGTCGCTCGCGCCGCGCCGGATCGCCGCGACCGCGGTGTCGAGATTGCCGTGGCCGGAGATCACCAGCACCGGGAGCGAGGGATCGCGCCGCTTGATCTCGTCGAGCAGTTCCAGCCCGTCGAGCCGCGATCCCTGCAGCCATACGTCGAGCAGCACGAGGCTCGGCCGCCGTTCGGCAATCGCCTCGAGTGCGGCATCGCTGTCCGCGGCGCCGCGCGTCTCATAGCCTTCGTCCTCGAGCACGCCTGCAACCAGTTCGCGGATGTCGCGCTCGTCATCGACGACCAGAATGTCCAAGCTCATACGCGTTACCCGTTCTTCGTTCTGGTTAGCCCGGCCGGCATTGCGCCACCGGGTTCGTCACTGCCGTCCTCGCCACCGGTTCCCGCCAGGCGCTCCAGCGTTGCCATGTCGAAGCACAGCGTCACGCGCGTGCCGCCGCCGGGGCGGTCGGCAAAGGTCATCGTCCCGAAATGCTCCTCGACGATCTTCTTGACGATCGCGAGCCCCAGGCCGGTGCCGCGCGCGCGCGTCGTCATATAGGGCTCGACGATCCGTTCGCGTTCGGCGGGAAGGCCGATGCCGTTGTCGTCTATGTCGATCAGCAGCTGCCCCGACTCGCCCGCGCGGATCGTCATCTCCACCAGGCCGCGCTCGCCCTCGCCTTCCGCCTCGGTCCGCATCTCGACCGCCTCGGTCGCGTTCTTGACCAGATTGGTCAGCGCCTGGCCCAGCTGTCGGCGATCGCACACCAGCGCCGGCACCGGATCGGGATGAGTCAAGGTGTAACGGATCTCGGGCTTCGCCACCTCGTGCAGGAACATCGTCTGCCGCGCGATATCGAGCACCGATTCCTCGCGGAAGATCGGCTTGGGCATCCGCGCGAAGGACGAGAATTCGTCCACCATCCGCCGCAGGTCGCCTACCTGCCGCACGATCGTGTCGGTCAGCTTGGCGAAGGTGCCGTCCTCGGCATCGACCTGCTTGCCATAACGGCGCTGGAGGCGCTCGGCGGCGAGCTGGATCGGGGTCAACGGGTTCTTGATCTCGTGCGCGATGCGGCGCGCCACGTCGGACCAGGCTGCCCGCCGCTGGTCGAGCAACTGCTGGGTGATGTCGTCGAACGTCAGCACCTGCCCGCCTTCGTCACGGGTGATCTTCACCGCCAGCGTCCGTGCCTCGCCGCCGCTGGCGAGCTGGACGATATCCTCGCGCGCTTCGCCCCCGAGCAGATGGTCGAGCTCGGGCGCGACGTCGGACAGCAGCCGCCCGACCGGTGCCTCGCCGGGATTGAGCAGCGCCATGGCCGAGCTGTTGATGACGCGGATGCGCTGGTCCGCATCGATCGAAACCACGCCCGCAGTCACGCCGGACATCACCGCCTCGATCAGCGCGCGGCGGCTCTCCGACTGCGCGTTGGCAGCGACGAGCGCGTTGGTCTGTTCCTGCAGCCGGTCGGTCATCCGGTTGAACGCCGTCGCGAGGATGCCCAGCTCGTCCTCCGCACGCGTGGTCGGCACGCGCGTGGCGAGATCACCCTCGGCCACGTCCCGCGCCGCCTTGACCAGGTCGCCCACCGGACGGACGAGGCGATCGGCGATCTCCAGCGCGACCCAGACGGCAAGACCGACGATCAGCAGCGAGAGAACCAGCAGCGCGATGTTGAACTGGAGCTGGAGGGAGCGCGAACGCTCGGTCAGTGCGGCATAGTCCCGCACGACTGACTCTGCACGCGCCTTGCGTTCCAGCAGCGCCGGGTCGACCACGCGAGCGGCATAGAGATAGGTGTTCGGCGTACCCGGAAACCGCGTGAGCGCGCGGATGCGTCCGCCCGCATCCTCGACCACGATCTGCTTCTTGCCCGATTTCAGTTCACGGATCGCGCTTGCGTTCACCTGCTCCTCGATCAATCGCTCATACGGATTGAGGATGGCAAGCGTCAGAATTTCGCCCGTGCTGGATTCACGGACGATTGCGGCTTCGGACAGTTCGCGCTGGGTCGTCTGAACCAGCAGATAGTTGAAGAACTCGCGGCTATCGATCGGAACGCCTTCGCTCAGCGCGCGCGCCAAATCGATCGACATCGCCTCGGTGTTGGCGCCGACGCGCTGTCCCAGGTCATCGAAGCTGCCCTGCGCCACCTTCGACGCATTCTCCAGCATCGATCGCGCACGGTCCGAATACCAGAACTCGACGCCATACTGGAACAGCAGCGACGCGACGATCGACACGAAGATCGTCGGCACGCTCGCCAGGATCGAGAAGATCGCCACCAGCCGGACGTGTAGCCGCGCCCGCCCGCCCAGCACGGAACGCGCCGCGCGCCGCATCGCAACGCGGCGGCCGATCAGCACGATCAGCGCGACCAACGGAACAAGGTTTGCGACCAGCAGCAGCGCGACAAGGGGCGGGGTCAGCAGGCGCTGCGATTCGGTGTTGCCGCTGATCACCAGATAGGTGGTCAGCATCATGCCGACCGCCACGCCGAAGATGACCAGCTCCAGGATCGGGGTAAGCGTGAACCGCCGCGCACCCGGCAGTGTATCGGCAATCGGCTCGGCGACGGCGGTCATCGTTGCATGGCTACAACATAGCCGTTGCCTTGAAAACACACTTCTTGCGGCAATCCGTCGCTAGGGCGTGCCATCCTGCCGCGGTCCGCCGAGGTCGATCCCTAGCGTATCCAGCCGCTTGCGGAGTATGGGTACGTCACTTTCCCGCCAACCGGCGAGTAGTGCAGAAGCCGTCTTCCTTAAATGCCAAGCAAGTCCGAAAGCCGATGTCTAATTAGTAACTTTCTTTGCCCAAGGGTACTGATGAACTATTTGGCAGCCTGAATTGCTGCACAACATTACGTAACATGTATTTCCCGAGCACACCGTAACTGTGCTAGGGGCTGGATCCTGATTCTGCGCATAAACTGCAAGCGGCGCGGTGAAGCCCGCAATAACAAGTGATAAAAGAGATATTGTCTTCATCACAAGCCTCCGGCGAGTTCCGAGAGAAATGCTAGGGACATATTGGCTATCGTATTGGAGGGACCTGTTCAAGTGCTAAGTCGCTTCTAGGTTGGGCATTGCGACGTGCGGCCGTGAATTCTGGAACGCTCGGCGCATGACTATAATTCCCACTCTATGCATGATCATCCTGGCGCGATCCGCCGACATCGATGCCCAGCGTATCGAGCCGCTTGCGCAGCGTGTTGCGGTTGATCCCCAGCGCCCGCGCCGCGCGCAGCTGGTTCTGGCCGTGGCGTGCCAGCATCGCTTCGATCAGCGGACGCTCGACCTCGCCGATGATGCGGTCGTAGAGCGTGCCGTCCTCAAGCACCTTGGGTTCCTCGACCGCGATCCGCGCCAGCCGCGCATGCACTGCCGCCTCGATCCCTTCGTCGCGCGCCGCGGGCAGCAACGCTGCGGCCTCGCCCAGCATCGTCCGCACCGCCGCCGCATCGATCCATTCGTCGCGGTGGAGCGCGGCCATGCGGCGCATCAGGTTTTCCAGCTCGCGGACATTGCCCGGCCAGTCATGGGCTTCGAGCGTCGCGATGGCATCGTCGCCGATCGCCTTGCGCGGCAGTCCGTCCTCGACCGCGCGGTCGAGGAAGTGGCGCGCAAGCAGCTTGATGTCCTGCCGCCGCTCCCTCAACGCGGGCAATGCGATCGGCACCACGTTGAGCCGGTAGAACAGGTCTTCGCGGAACGCTCCCGCCACCACCTGGCTCATCAGATCCTTGTTGGTCGCTGCGACGATGCGCACGTCCGCGCGGATCGCCCGCGCTCCGCCCACGGTGGTGAATTCGCCCGACTGCAGCACGCGCAGCAGCCGCGTCTGCGCCTCCATCGGCATGTCGCCGATCTCGTCGAGGAACAGTGTCCCGCCCGACGCCTGTTCGAACTTGCCCGCGACCCGCGCCGCGGCGCCGGTGAACGCGCCCTTCTCGTGCCCGAACAGCTCGGCCTCGATCAGCTCGCGCGGGATCGCGGCCATGTTGAGCGCGACGAACGGCGCACGCCGCCGCGGTCCCAGATCGTGGATCGCCTGCGCGACCAGTTCTTTGCCGGTCCCGCTCTCCCCCGTGATCAGCACCGTCAGCTCGTTCGAGACGACGCGTGCGATGATGCGGTACACGTCCTGCATCGCCGGTGACCGGCCGATCAACGCGACGGCGTGATCTTCATTTGCTGCGACATCGTCCACCAGCCGCCGCCCCCGTGCCAGTGCGCTCGCTACCGTGGTGGTCAGCGCATCGAGGTCGAACGGCTTGGGCAGATAGTCGAACGCCCCCGCCTCGGTCGCGCGGACGGCGGTCGCCAGCGTGTTCTGCGCCGAGAGGACGATGATGGGCAGATCGGGGTACTCGCCGGTCAGCGTCGCCACCAGATCGAGGCCGTTGCCGTCGGGCAGGACCACGTCGGTCACCACCACATCCGGCATCGCTCCGCGCATCTCGCGCTTGAGATCGCCCAGCGACGCGGCCGCGGTGACGCGGTGCCCCGCGCGGCGCAGCGCCTGCGTCACCACCGTGCGGATCGCGGCATCGTCGTCACAGATCAGGATGGAGCCCGTCACGCTCATGTGTGTTGCCGCTTTCGAAGAACGATCCTGGCCAGCACATAGATGCCGACCCCGATCCAGATCACGTTGAGCGCCGCCGAGGGCAGCGCCCCGCGGACATAGGTGTTGATCAGCATCCCGGCGGCGCCCGCGACGTTGAGCGTCTGATAGGCGATGCTGTCGCCGTCGAGCCGCTTGGTCGAGACCAGGCCATAGGCCGCCAGCACCAGCACCGCGCCTGCCCAGCCGACGATATCGACCCAGTCCATAGTCAACCGTCCGCGCGGGGCAGGTTGACGCGGAACACGGTCATCTCGGGATCGCCGGCGCGGGCGTATTCGACTACCCCGCCCATGTCGCGTACCAGCTTCTCGACCAGCGGCAGCCCCAGCCCCTTGCCCTCCGGCTTGCCCGAGACGAACGGCTCGAACAAATGGCTGGCGATATCCGCCGGCGCGCCCGGGCCGTTGTCGCTGACCGAGAATTCGATCGGCAGCCAGCGGCGCGGCTGGTCCGGGCCCGGCCGCATCGCGACGCCATGGCGATATTGGGTCACCAGCACGATCTTCGGATCGGGCGTGTCCTTGAGCGCCTCGGCAGCGTTCTTGAGCAGGTTCATCGCCACCTGCTGGAACGCATCCCTGTCCATCATCACCGGCGGAAGCGAGGGGTCGAACCGCTCCTCGATCGTGATCCCGCGCGCGAAGCCGGCCAGCGCCACGCGCCGGGCATGATCGAGCAGAGGATAGATGTTGTGCGGCGCCAGCTTGGGCGGGCGCGTGTCGGTGAAATCCTGCATCCGGTCGATCAGCGCGGCGATGCGATCGACTTCGTCGGTGATGAGCTTGGTCAGCTCGACCCTGCCCTCGCCGCCATCGGCCCCGTCGTCGTCCGCCAGCAGCTGCGCCGCGCCGCGAATGCCCGAAAGCGGGTTCTTGATCTCGTGCGCCAGCATCGCCGCGGCGCCTACCGCCGCTCGTGCGCCCGCGCTGCGGTCCGCGCCGACGGAAAGGCGTCGCGACGTCGGTGCCTGATGCAGCGTCACGATCCGCCAGCCGGGATGTTCCGAGATCGGCTGCTCGATGAAATCCACCCGCGTCCGCGGGGATCGCGTCGGTTCGATCTCCACGTCGAACGCGGCAAAGCCATGCCCGTCGCGCCGCCCCAGATACCCCTCGGGCGGCGTGACGATACGGTCCAGCCGCTGCCCCAGCATCGCCTTCTCGCTATGGTTGAGCAGATGTTCGCACGCCATGTTGGCTCGTACCACCCGGTCCTGCGGATCGAGCACCAGTGCGGCCACGGGCAACCCGCCGAACAGCTCGGTCAGGTCGGGTTCGCCCGCCTGCGGCGGCGGCCTCAGGCCGCTTCTTGAGGGCGCCATAGCTCGTGCAACGGCTTGCCGCGGAACTGCGCATAGAATTCGTCGAGCATCGCCAGCACCGTCGCCGCCTTGGCTTCCTGGTTCACCTTGTTGCGGAACTCGGCCGATCCGTGCAGCCCCTTGGTGTACCAGCCGATATGCTTGCGCATCAGATTGACGCCGGTCATCTCGCCATAATGATCGAGCATCGTCGCGTAATGCTCTGCGATCAGGGCATATTGTTCGTCGATGCTCGGGTCTTCCCGCTCGCCCTGCCCGGTCAGCGCGTCCATCACCTGCCGCAGCAGCCACGGCCGGCCATAGGCGCCACGCCCGATCATCACCCCGTCCGCGCCCGATTGCTCCAGCGCCGTGCGCGCGTCGTCGGGCGAGCAGATGTCGCCATTGACGATCACCGGGATCGACACCGCGTCCTTGACCTTGCGCACGAACGCCCAGTCGGCGCTGCCCTTGTACATCTGGTTGCGCGTGCGCCCGTGCACCGTGATCATCTGCGCGCCGATATCCTCGGCCACCCGCGCCAGCTCGGGCGCGTTGAGGCTGTCATGGCACCAGCCCATCCGCATCTTGACGGTCACCGGCACCTTCACCGCCTTGACGCACGCCTCGATCAGCTTGGCCGCCAGGTCCGGCACGCGCATCAGCGCCGACCCGGCATCGCCATTGGTAACCTTGCGCACCGGGCAGCCCATGTTGATGTCGATGATCGCAGCGCCGCGATCCTCGTTGAGCTTCGCCGCCTCGCCCATCTCATAGGGGGTGCAGCCGACGAGCTGCATCGACACCGGCTCCTCGATCGGGTCCCATGCCGCCTTCTGGATCGACTGGCGCGTCTCGCGGATCGCGGCCTGGCTTGCGATCATCTCGGTGACGTTGAGCCCCGAGCCGTAGCGGCGCACGAGCCGGCGGAACGGCAGGTCGGTGACCCCCGTCATCGGCGCGAGCAGCACCGGCGTCTCGACCGTCACCGGGCCGATCTGGATGGGCTTCAACATCGTCATCTGTGCCTGAAAAATAGGCAGCGGCCTCTACAGGTGCAACCGCGATGATGCAAGCTCAGCGCGGCAGCAGGTTCGGGGCGAAGTCGACGAATGCACGCAGCTTGGGCGAGGCATGGCGGCTGCTGGGCCACATCACGCAAACTTTGGTGCGCTTTTCGAGATAATCGTCAAGGACGCTCACCAGCGTCCCGCGCTTCAACTGCTCCGTCACCGAGATGTCCGGAACGCACGCGATGCCCAGCCCAAGCTCGGCCAGCCCGATCTGTGCCTCCAGCGCATTGGTGACCAGGCTGACATTCATCTCGAACGGCACCGGCTCGCCATCGTGCGCCAGCGGCCATTGATCGAGCCTGCCGCTGGACGTGTAGCGATAGACCAAGGCGGGATGCCGGATCAGGTCCGCAGGGGTTTCCGGCGTCCCGGCCTCGCGGAAATAGTCCGGCGACCCCACGATCATCCGCCGGAAATGGCCGAGCGTCCGCGTCATCAGCCGCGAATCGTCATGCTCCCCGGTGCGGATCACCGCGTCGAACCCCTCCCCGATCACATCGACCACCCGGTCGTTCGCATCCAGTTCCAGCTCGATGTCGGGATAGCGGCGCTTGAACGCCGCGAGCTGCAGCATCGGCACCATGCTCATCGACGGCACGCTGACCCGCAGCCTGCCCTGCGGCACCGCCTGGCCCTGCGTGACCTCCAGCTGCGCCGCTTCGAACTCGCACAGGATGCGCCGCGCGCGCTCAAGGAAGGTCGCGCCTTCCTGCGTCAGCGTGATGCTGCGCGTCGATCGGTGGAACAGCCGCACGCCCAGCTGGTCTTCCAGCCGCGCCACTGCCTTGCTGATCGCGGATGCCGATGTGCCAAGTCTCCGCCCCGCTTCGGTAAAGCCCCCTGCATCGACCGCCTGCACAAAGGCGTGAAGCGCACCCAGACTGTCCATCGCACTTCCCCGATGCCCGACAAAATAGCCAAAGTGTTTTGCACTATGTCCTATTTTTCTCGAATTCGGAACCGCCTAATTCCCGCCCCACGAGCTGATTGCTGCTCTGCAACACGTTTCGACAAGGGGTTTCGATCATGACAAGTGCGACGATCGCGATACCAGACAGCCCGGCCACGGCCCGGTTGCCGCTTTCCGGCCTGCTGGCGCTTGCCATGGCGGCCTTCATCACCCTGCTGACCGAGATCCTGCCCTCGGGCCTCCTTCCCCAGATGGCCGCCAGCCTCGGCAAGTCCGAGGCGCTGATCGGCCAGCTCGTCACCGTCTATGCCGTCGGCTCGCTGCTCACGGCGATCCCGTTGACGATCCTGACCCAGAACTGGCGGCGCCGTACCTTGCTCCTCCTCGCCATCGGCGGGTTCGCGGTGGTCAATACCGTGACGGCGGTCTCCGACAACTACGTCGTCACGCTGATCGCTCGCTTCTTCGCGGGGGTCAGTGCCGGCCTGCTCTGGGCATTGGCGGCGGGCTATGCTGCGCGGATGGTGCCGGAGCATCTTCAGGGCCGCGCCATCGCCGTCGCCATGGTCGGCGCGCCGCTCGCGCTGTCGCTCGGTATCCCGGCGGGCACCTTCCTCGGCACGCTCATCGGCTGGCGCTGGACCTTTGGCATCATGAGCGCGCTGACCGTCGTGCTGGTCTTCTGGGTGCTCGCCAAGGTGCCGGACTTCCCGGGTCAGAAGCAGGGTCAGGCATTCTCGCTCAAGTCGGTGCTGACCATCCCGGGCATCCGGCCGGTGCTGTTCGTCATCTTCGCCTATGTCTTCGCCCACAACATTCTCTACACCTATATCGCCCCCTTCCTGGCGCAGGCGGGGATCACCGATCGGGTCGATACGGTGCTGCTGGTGTTCGGCGTCGCGTCGCTGGCCAGCATCTGGATCACCGGCGTGCTGATCGATCGCTGGCTGCGCGAACTGGTCCTGATCAGCATCGTCCTGTTCGCCCTCTCGGCGGTGGCGCTGGGTATCGCGGGCACGGTGCCGGTGGTGGTCTACGCCTCTGCGGCGATCTGGGGACTGGCATTCGGCGGTGCGGCAACGCTGTTCCAGACCGCCTCGGCCAAGACTGCGGGCGAAGCTGCCGACGTCGCCCAGTCGATGCTGGTCACCACCTGGAACCTCGCGGTCGCGGGCGGCGGCATCGCCGGCGGGCTGTTGCTGGAGGGCATCGGCGTCGGGGCCTTCCCCTTCGCGGTGCTCGCCCTGCTTGCCGCGACCCTGCTAGTCGCTGCGGCCGCCCGTAGCCATGGCTTCCCGGCGGCCAAGCGGGGATAGGCGGGAGTCGGCAACGCCTCTCGTTGCGCGATCGCGATCGCCCAGTGGGCCATATCCATTGGCTGCCGATCCGAACGCCCGGCAATTCTATCGAGCGCAGCCCCGGCCTGATTGGGCTGCGCTCGTCCTTCTATGCTCAGCCGCTCCTCAAGGGCGGCTCGATCCATCTCTATCCACTTGGCATGAAACGCTATCCACCCTAGGCGGCGCACATGCTGAGTAACTCGCGTTTGTTTGCAGCCCTGTTCTGGGCCGCCCTTGCCTTCGCTGTGTTCATGGCCACCCGGCCCCAACCGCCGGCGCTTCTCGCTGAAACGAATGACAAGGTTCAGCATATTGTTGCTTTTGCGGTGCTGACCGCTCTTGCGCGGTTTGGCTTTCCCCGGCTGCACTGGATGCTGATCCTGGGCGGCCTTACGCTTGCCGGAGCAACGATCGAACTTCTGCAGATGATTCCGGCTCTTGGCCGGGAAGCCAGCTGGGCAGATTTCGAAGCGGACGCTGCCACGATCGCAGTCATGCTGTTTGTGACGGAGTCCATGCGTAGAATGCTGGCAAGATCCGCATAGCGCATCGTGCCGAAAGCTCGAATCGTTGCGGGCCTAACAACTTTCCTACACGCCCCCGCCCCGCTAGGCAGGCTGGATGCGATCCGTTGCACTTCCCGCCCTTCCCGTCACCGGGGTTGCCATGGTGGCGCCCGACCGTCGCGACATCGCCGCTTCGGTGTCGCATCGATGTCGCGCGCCTGTCGCATATCGGTTCAATGCCGTCGCGTCCGTGTCGCGTCACTGTCGCGTCGCTGTCGCGTCATGACCGTCGCCGCGATCATTGTCGCCGCCGGAAAGGGGGCTCGCGCCGGCGGTTCCGTGCCGAAGCAGTTCGCCCTACTCTGCGGAAAACCGACGCTTATGCATAGTGTTACCGCACTATCCTTGCATCCGGCGATAACCGACATCACCCTCGTAGTCGGCGAGGGCCAGGAAGATGACGCCTGTGAAAAACTGGGTGGTTGCATGAACTTCGTGAAGCTGGTGACCGGCGGCGCCGAACGCCGCGACTCGGTTCGCGCGGGGCTTGAAGCGCTCGACGCCAAGAGCGTCACCCGCGTGCTGATCCACGACGCCGCCCGCCCCTTCCTGTCCGCTGCGGTGATCGATGCCCTGCTCGCCGCGCTCGATCACGCGCCGGGCGCCGTCCCCGCCCTGCCCGTCGCGGACACGCTGGCCAGGGGGGACGCCCTGCTCGGCGACAATGTCCCCCGCGCCGGTCTCAACCGCATCCAGACGCCGCAGGCCTTTCATTTCGATGCCATCCTCGCCGCGCACCGCGCCTGGCCGGGAGGCGAAGAAGCTACTGACGACGCCCAGATGCTCCGCCGCATGGGTCAGGACGTCATGCTGGTGCCCGGAGACCCAATGCTCGAAAAGATCACCCACCCCGCCGATTTCGCCGCCGCGGAGGCGCGTCATGCCGCCACGATGATCTCGCGCAGCGCGACCGGCTTCGACGTCCATCGCTTCGAGGCCGGACAGGAATTGTGGCTCGGCGGCGTCCTGATCCCGCACGACAGGGGGCTGTCGGGGCATAGCGACGCGGATGTCGCGCTCCATGCCATCACCGATGCGCTGCTCGGCACGATCGGTGCGGGCGATATCGGCATGCACTTCCCGCCCAGCGACCCCAAATGGCGCGGCGCCGCCTCCGCGCAGTTCCTCGAACATGCCGCGGGACTGGTGCGCGAACAGGGCGGGATCGTCGATTTCGTCGATGTCACGATCATCTGCGAGGCACCCAAGATCGGCCCGCATCGCGAGACGATCCGCGCCAGCATCGCCGCGATCCTTGCGCTGCCCGTATCGCGGGTCAGCCTCAAGGCCACCACCACCGAGCGCCTCGGCTTTACCGGCCGCGGCGAAGGCATGGCCGCACAGGCCATCGCCACGGTCCGTTTGCCGGAGTAAGTCTATGCGTATCTCCCGTCTCGCCACCGCTGCCATGCTCTGGGCCGGTCTCGCCGCGTCCTCCGCCGCTTCTGGCCAGTCCGCCCGTCCCTGCCTGACCGGCAACGAGGCGGAGGCGCTGTTCCAGGTGATGCTGCCCGACATGATCCGCGAGATGGGCCGCGTCTGCACCGCGCTGCCCGCCAATGCGTTCCTGCGTCAGCCGAGCGCTGCCTTCATGGCGCGGATCAATGCCGGGGTCGCGCCTGCCATGCCCGCTGCACAGGGCGGGATCCGCAAGCTGCTCGGGCCGGATGCCGGGTTCATCGCCGAGTCGCAGTTCGCGATTCCGGCCGTCCGCGCGATCATCGCGCCCGCGATCGCGCAGGAGGTGAAGCCTGCCGATTGCCCGGGGCTCGACAAGATCGTCACCAATCTCGCTCCGCTCCCGCCCCGCAATCTGGCCGGGGTCTTCGCCGCGTTGCTCCAGCTCAGTCAGAATGACGAAAAGCGCGCGCCAAGGCTGCCGATATGCCCTATGGGCCGCCCGCGATGAGTGAAGTGATTCTCCCCGAGGCGCTGGTCGAGGCTGCGCGCAAGGTCGTCGATGCGAACCGCGCCGCAGGGCGCAAGGTCGCCATTGCCGAGAGCTGCACCGGCGGCCTCGTCTCCGCCGCGATCACCGAAATTCCCGGCTCGTCCGATGTGATGAGCGCCGGCTTTGTCACCTATTCGAACGAGGCCAAGATGGCGCAGCTGCGCGTCAGCCGCGACGTGCTGGAGACGTTCGGCGCGGTCTCGATCGCGACGGCGTGGAGCATGGCGCAGGGCGCGCTGGAGGCAAGCGACGCCGATGTGGCGGTCGCGATCACCGGCATTGCCGGCCCGGGCGGCGGGAGCGACAAGAAGCCGGTCGGCCATGTCGTCTTCGCCCGCGCGGAGAAAAACGCCGATCCTGATGTGGTGGTCGCCGATACGCGCGAGTTCGGCGATCTCGGCCGCGGCGGCGTTCGCCTTCAGGCTGCGCTGTGCGCGCTCGAGCTGCTGCTGCCGGGCGAGCCCGCGGTCCCGGCCGACGAATCGCCGTAGAGCGCGGCGGCGCGCTGTTCGAAGGCGTTGATCATCATCCGCAGCGCCCGGTCGAACACCTGCCCCGCCAGCATCTCGAACACCCGGCTCTTGAAGGTGAAGTCGACCTCGAAATCGATCAGCACTCCGCCCTCACCGTCCGACCGGAACTTCCAGTCGTTGTGCAGGTGCTTGAGCGGCCCCTCGAGATAGTCGACCCGGATATGCCCGGGCCGCTGCTTGGTGACCCGGCTGCTGAACGTCTCGCGCAGCCCCTTGAAGCCGACGATCAGGTCCGCGACCATCTCCGTCTCGCTGTCCGAACGGACGCGTACCGCGCTGACCCAGGGCAGGAACTCGCCATAGCGCGCGACATCGGCCACCAGGTCGAACATCTGCTCCGGCG
Organism: Sphingomonas koreensis; assembly: GCF_002797435.1. NCBI lineage: Bacteria > Pseudomonadati > Pseudomonadota > Alphaproteobacteria > Sphingomonadales > Sphingomonadaceae > Sphingomonas > Sphingomonas koreensis. The sequence continues at coordinate 140,652 of NZ_PGEN01000001.1, forward strand.
TATAGGGCAGCCGCCGGGTTTCGGCGTGACGCGGCATCAGGCGGTAACCGCCGCCTTCGCCAGCTTGGCGGCCCGGGCGTCGCGCATCTTCGCGAAATCGTCGCCGGCGTGGTAGCTCGACCGGGTCAGCGGCGACGACGCCACGAGCAGGAAGCCCTTGGCGCGCGCGATCGCGGCATAGGCGTCGAACGCCGCCGGAGTCACGAAATCCTGCACCTTGGCGTGGCGCGGCGTAGGCTGGAGATACTGGCCCATCGTCAGGAAATCGATGTCGGCGCTGCGCATGTCGTCCATCACCTGATGAACCTCCAGCCGCTCTTCGCCGAGGCCGAGCATCACGCCCGACTTGGTGAAGATCGACGGATCGAGCTTCTTGACCGTCTCCAACAGCCGGATCGAGGCATAGTAGCGCGCGCCGGGGCGGATCGTCGGATAAAACCTCGGCACCGTCTCGAGATTGTGGTTGTAGACGTCGGGCCGCGCCGCGACGATCATCTCGACCGCCTGCTCATGCTTGTTGCGAAAATCGGGCGTCAGGATCTCGATCGTCGTGGTCGGGCTGGCCTTCCGGATCGCCTCGATCACCTTGACGAACTGCTTCGCGCCGCCATCGGGCAAGTCATCACGATCGACCGAGGTGATGACGATATGCTCCAGCCCCATCTGAACCGCGGCGTCGGCGACGTTGTTCGGCTCCATCGGATCGACGGCGCGCGGCATGCCTGTCTTGACGTTGCAGAAGGCGCAGGCGCGGGTGCAGGTGTCGCCCAGGATCATCACCGTCGCGTGCTTCTTGCTCCAGCACTCGCCGATGTTCGGACAGGCGGCCTCTTCGCACACCGTCGTCAGGCTCTTTGAGCGCATCAGCGCGCGAGTCGCGGCAAAGCCGGCGGAGGTCGGCGCCTTTACGCGGATCCAGTCGGGCTTGCGCTGACGTTCCGGACGGGCTTCGGGGATCGGTGCCATTTCGCTCATCGCGCGCAGATAGCGATCCCGCACGCCGCTTGCCAGCCCCTACGGCCTGCGCCAATGAAGCGCGCATGACTCACTTCACCGATCTCGTCGACGGCTATCGCCGTTTCCGCAGCGCCGACTATCGCCGTCAGCGCGAACGCTGGGCGCAGCTTGCGGAGGCACAGTCGCCCAAGGTCATGGTGATCGCCTGTTCGGACAGCCGCGTCGAACCCGCGCAGATCTTCGACACGCTGCCGGGCGAAATCTTCGTGGTCCGCAATGTCGCCAACCTAGTCCCGCCGTTCGAGAATGACGGCGGGCGGCATGGCGTTTCGGCAGCGCTCGAGTTCGCGGTGACCAGACTCAACGTCGAGGAAATCGTGGTGATGGGACATGGTATGTGCGGTGGCGCGCACGCCGCGCTGACCGAGATGTTTCAGGACGCCGCACCCGGAGACGGCGGCTTCGTCCACGCCTGGGTCAGCCTGCTCGATGGTGCGCGCGACCGGGTCAAGGCGAAGTACGGCAACGGGCCGGAGGCGTCGCGTGAGATGGAACTGGAAACCGTCCGCACCTCGATCGCCAACCTGCGCACCTTCCCGTTCATTCCCGAGCGCGAAGCCGATGGCCGGCTGACCGTCCACGGCGCCTATTTCGCCATCGCCGACGGGGTGCTGCATGTCATGGACGAAAGCGGCAGCTTCGCTCCCGCCTAGCTGGCCGCCAGGGCGGCGCGTGCCATCGACTCGAATTCCGGATCGATCGCCGGCGGCACCATCGGCACCTTCGCCTCAAGCTGATCGGCGATAGCCGTCAGCGCCGCGATTCGTCCCGCCTTGCGACTGTTACCGTCGATTACCGTCCAGGGTGCCTGCTTGGTGCTGGTCTTTGCGAACATATCTTCGATGGCTTCGAGATACTCGGCGCGTTTCGCCCGGTTGCGATAGTCGTCCGGCCCGGTCTTCCAGCGTTTCCACGGATCATCGAGCCGTTCGGCCAGCTCCTTGTCCTGCTTCTCCTGGGTGATGTGGACGAACAGCTTCACGATCGTAGCGCCCGTATCGATCTGCTGCGTCTCGAAATCGTTGATCTCGCCATAGCCGCGCGTCCACTCGGCCTTACTCGCATAGCCCTCGACCCGCTCGACGAGTACGCGGCCGTACCAGCTGCGGTCGAAGACCGCGATGTGCCCTCGCGCCGGCAGTCGCTTCCAGAAACGCCAAAGGAAATGATGGGCGAGTTCGTTCTCGCTCGGCGCCGCGATCGGCATCACTTCGAAGAAGCGAGGATCCCAGCGTGCGGTGAGGCGCTTGATGATGCCGCCCTTCCCCGCTGCGTCCCACCCCTCGAGTACCAGGATCGCCGGCCGCTTGTGGATGATGTGGGCGACCTGGATCAGCTCGAGCCGTGCCTGCACATCGGCAAGCGCCTTTTCATAGTCCCCTGCGAACTTGTCGCCGGTTTCATAGTCATTGAGGTCGATTTTCATGTCCGGTAGCCTAACACCGGCGAAAGCGCGCTGAAATGCCCTGCATTTGCGCCCTAGCGGCCTTCGCATGAGCCCCATCCGTGAATTATGACAGCGGGGTGCGCAGGGGTCGCGCACGTGTATCCGGGAATAGGTAGTTATGGCGGCGCAGCGTTTGGTAATTGAGGGGCGCGTGCAGCGCGTGGGCTATCGCGACTGGGCGGTTCGCACCGCACGCCAGCTGGGCGTGATCGGATGGGTCCGCAACCTCCAGGATGGCCGGGTCGAAATTCTGGCGGATGGCGAGGACATGGCGCTCGACACCTTCGTCGATCGTTGCCGTGAGGGACCTGCAATGGCCAATGTCGCCAAGGTCGATGCGATGCCGGCGGAAGCCGGCAATGTGAAGGGCTTCACAAAGCGGTTCACCGCTTAGGGCTATTCATCGACCAGCTTCATCAGCCTTCGTTCGACTGGCGCAAGCACGGGGCCGAGTTCGTGCCCGCGCTTGAGCACCGCGCCGCTTTCGTTGACCAGCGCCCACATACCCTGCCGATTGCGCAGCGACGGGCGTTTCTCGACTCGAAATTCGGGGCGCTCGGCGGCACGGCGGAACGCAGCAAAGACGGCGGCGTCTCGACCGAATTGGATCGCATAGTCGCGCCAATGCCCAGCCGCCACCATTCGTCCGTACAGATCCAGGATCCGGGTGAGCTCAAGCCGCTCGAACCCGACCTGGTCGGGTGCCTTGAGCGGAAATGGCGTGACGATCGCGCTCACGCCCGGTCGCGCTGCTTCCCGGTGCGGCTGCCGGTTTCACGTTCGGCGAGCAGTTCATCGACCCGCTTGCGCATCGCCTCCAGTTCGCAGCGCATGATTTCCAGCTTCTGCGTTGCGGGGTCGTAAAGCTCGCTGCACGGTGTGCCGTAAGGCACGAAGTCCTTCTGCCACTTGTCCGCTTCGACCAGGGTCGCCTTGGCGGGGATGCCGACCATTACGGCTCCCTCGGGCACATCCTTCGTGACTACCGCATTTGCGCCGATACGCGCACGCGGGTTGACCGTGATCGGACCAAGCACCTGCGCGCCCGAGCCAATGATGACGCCGTCCATCAGCGTGGGATGCCGTTTGCCCGCAACGCCATTGTCGGGACTGGTGCCACCGAGCGTCACGCACTGATAGATGGTGACATCGTTGCCGATCTCCGCCGTCTCGCCGATCACCACGAAACCATGGTCGATGAAGAAGTTACGGCCGATCCTTGCGCCCGGATGGATGTCGATTCCGGTCAGCCAGCGCGATGTGTGATTCACGAAACGGGCGAGGAAGAACAGGTTCGCCCTGTACAACCGGTGCGCGACGCGGTGCCAGAAAAGCGCCCAGACGCCAGGATAGAGAAGAATCTCCGCACGGCTCCGCGGCGCGGGATCCCGCGCGCGAATCGAATCCAGATAGGCTCCCAGACCACCGAACATGAACAGGCCCCTTTTGTACTGAGAGGTATTTAGGCGAGGCCGGGGGCATTTTCCAGTTTGACGCGTTGCCCGCTTGTCCTGTCTAAACACGATGTATCTTGTAGGGATTGAACCTCGCCGCCAAACCGGGCGCGCCTGCAACAACTACCGGCAGTCAGGGCGAAAGGGATTTGATGTTCGAAGCGATCGACTTCCAGGCACTTCTTCCCTTCATTGCCGTTGGATTCGCCGCGCAGATCGTGGATGGCGCGCTGGGCATGGCCTTCGGCGTCATATCCAGCACGCTGTTGGTCAGCGTGCTCGGCGTTCCGCCCGCGACCGCTTCGGCCGGTGTCCATCTGGCCGAGTGCTTCACCACCGGCGTTTCGGGCATCAGTCACGCGATTCATAAGAATGTGAATTGGAAGCTGTTCTTCCGCTTGCTCGTCCCCGGCATCATCGGCGGCGTCACCGGTGCGTATCTGCTCACCTCACTCGACGCCTCGATCACACGGCCGTTCGTGATGGGCTATCTTGCGCTGATCGGCATCTATCTGCTGTGGCGAGGCATCAGCTTTCCGACCCGCCATCATCGCGAGCCGAAGATCGTCGAACCCCTTGGCCTTGCCGGCGGCTTTCTCGACGCGGCGGGCGGCGGCGGCTGGGGTCCGGTCGTCACCAGCAACCTGCTGATCCAGGGCACGCAGCCACGCTACACGATCGGAACGGTCAACAGCGTCGAGTTTTTCCTGACTCTGTCGGTGTCGATCACCTTCATCTTCCATCTTGGCCTGTCAGCCTTCACCGAGGCTGTCGTCGGCCTGCTCGTCGGCGGCGTCCTCGCCGCACCGTTCGGCGCCCTGCTCGCCAAGCGCGTACCCACCAAGACGCTGCTGATCCTCGTCGGCGTCGTCCTGACAGTCACCAGCAGCTACAGCGTCTATCGCGCGCTGACTTGAACTGTTCGATCAATGTTGATTGATTGAGTGACTGTCTCGATCAATCCAAGCGAGACTTCCTGTTTCATCTCCGTTGCACTGCAACCTATATGCGGCGTCGCACAAGTTGCATTGCATCATAACGGAGAAACCAGAACATGGCCCTCATCGGAAGCTCGCTCAAGCCGTTCACTGCGACCGCCTTCAAGGAAGGCAAGTTCGTCGACGTCACCGACGCCGACGTGCGCGGCAAGTGGGCCGTCTTCTTCTTCTACCCGGCGGACTTCACCTTCGTCTGCCCGACCGAGCTGGAGGACCTCGCCGACGTCTATCCGACCCTGCAGAAGATGGGCGTCGAGGTATATTCGGTGTCGACCGACACGCATTTCAGCCACAAGGCATGGCACGATACCTCGCCCGCGATCGGCAAGATCAACTACTATATGCTGGGCGACCAGAACCACACGCTGTCGAGCAATTTCGACGTGCTGCGTGAGGGTCAGGGCCTTGCCGACCGCGGCACGTTCGTGATCGATCCGGAAGGCGTGATCCAGATCGTCGAGATCACCAGCGAGGGCGTCGGCCGCAACGCGCAGGAGCTGCTGCGCAAGATCAAGGCAGCGCAGTATGTTGCAGCGCACCCGGGTGAAGTCTGCCCGGCAAAGTGGGAAGAGGGTGAAAGCACTCTGGCCCCGTCGCTCGACCTCGTCGGCAAGATTTAAGCCGAAGAAGACCTAAGCGCCCGTCCCTCTCCCCCTGTGCGGGCGCCCAAGCGGCCCGGGGCTGACTTCCCGTAGCCCCGGGCCGTATTGTTTCCAGTTTCAGGAGTTTCCGATGCTCGACGCACATCTCAAGCAGCAGCTTGAAGGCTATCTGGTGAACATTCGCGAGCCGATCGAACTCGTCGCCAGCCTGGGCGACGACGCCAAGTCGCGCGAGCTCGAGACCCTGCTCACCGAGATCGCGGACCTCTCCGGGAAGATTGCGCTCGTTCGCGCAGACGACAAGCGCAAGCCGAGCTTCATGATCCGCCGCGCCGGCACCGATATCGGTGTGCGCTTCGCCGGCATCCCGATGGGGCACGAGTTCACCAGCCTGGTCCTCGCTTTGCTCCAGGTCGGCGGTCACCCGTCCAAGGCGGCGCAGGACGTGATCGAGCAGGTCAAGGGACTTGAGGGCGAACTGCATTTCGAGACTTATTTCTCGCTGTCGTGCCAGAACTGCCCGGATGTGGTTCAGGCGCTGAACCTGATGGCGGTGCTCAACCCCCAGATCAGCCACGTCGCGATCGACGGCGCGCTGTTCAAGGCTGAGGTCGACGCGCGTCAGGTCCTTGCCGTCCCCACCGTCTTCCTCAACGGCGAGCCGTTCGGCTCGGGCCGCATGGAACTCGAACAGATCGTCGCCAAGCTCGATAGCGGCGCCGATGCCAAGGCGGCAGCAAAGCTCGAGGCGAAGGAGCCGTTCGACGTGCTCGTGGTCGGCGGTGGCCCCGCCGGGGCGGCCTCGGCCATCTACACCGCGCGCAAGGGCCTTCGCGTCGGTGTCGCTGCCGAGCGCTTCGGCGGCCAGGTGCTCGACACGATGGGCATCGAGAACTTCATCTCCGTTCCTTACACCGAAGGCCCCAAGCTCGCCGCGCAGCTCGAGAGCCACGTCAAGGAGAATGAGGTCGATATCATGAACCTCCAGCGCGCCGAGAAACTGATCCCGGCGTCGCATGAAGGCGGGTTGCATGAGGTCGTGCTGGCCAATGGCGCGACGCTGAAGGCCAAGACCGTGATCCTCTCGACCGGCGCGCGTTGGCGCCAGATGGGCGTGCCGGGCGAAAACGAGTACCGCAACAAGGGCGTGGCTTACTGCCCGCATTGCGACGGCCCGCTGTTCAAGGGGAAGCGTGTCGCAGTGATCGGCGGCGGCAATTCGGGTGTCGAGGCGGCGATTGACCTTGCCGGCATCGTCGCGCACGTCACGCTGATCGAATATGACAGCCAGCTGCGCGCTGACGCGGTGCTTCAGCGCAAGCTTGCCAGCCTTCCCAACGTCAGGATCATCACCTCGGCGCTCACCACCCGCGTTAGCGGCGCGGAGAAGGTTACCGGCCTGACCTACAAGGACCGCAACAGCGGTGAGGAGCATGACATCGAGCTGGAGGGCATCTTCGTCCAGATCGGACTGGTGCCCAACACCGAATGGCTCAAGGACGCGATTGCCCTCACCCCGCGCGGCGAGATCGAGATCGACGCGCGCGGCGAGACCAGCCAGCCGGGCATCTTCGCCGCGGGTGACGCCACCACGGTGCCGTACAAGCAGATCGTCATTGCGATGGGCGCCGGCTCGACTGCCGCCCTCTCCGCCTTCGACTATCTCATCCGCCTGCCCGCGGAGGAGATCGAGGCCGCCGCGGCCTGAAGCGCGGCATCAGGCGGCCGCCCGGGCATAGCGTCCGGGCGGCTGTCCCACATGGCGGCTGAACGCCGTGCTGAAGGTGCTGGCCGAACCATAGCCGACGCGCTCGGCGACTTCTGCCAGCGGAACGTCGCGGCGGCGCAGCAGGTCCTTGGCCAGCGCCATCCGCCACGCCAGCAGATACTCCATCGGCGGCACCCCCACTGCGCCGGTGAAGCGCTCGAAGAAGGCGGACCGCGACATTGCCGCATCGCGCGCGAGCTGCTCGACGGTCCAGGGACGCGCCGGATCGGCATGCATTCGGCGCATCGCCTCCGCGAGCCTGCGGTCGCTCAACCCCCGCAGCAACCCCGGTGGCGGCCCATCCCGCTGCGTCGTGCGCAATGCCTCGATCAGCAGGATCTCGACCAGGCGCTCCAACACCAAGTCGCGACCGGGCTGGACCGATCTGCTCTCCTCCGCGACCAACCGGACGAGCACCGACAGCCGCTCGGCATCGCGAAGGTGGACAAGCGCCGGCAACAGCGAGACGAGCAGCGACGTATCGGGTGATCCGAACAGGAAGAACCCACCGAGCAGGCGAACATCGGGGTCGCCTTCCCTGTCGCCATGCCGCACCTCATCCTCCGCCGGCGGCGCCTCCTTTGGATCGACGAAGGCCGGGACAACCGGGTCGAAGCCCGAGAGGACGAACCCCGGCGTCGCTGGCATCAACACGAAGTCCCCGGCCTGCAGCGTCACCGGCTCTTGCCCCTCGACCGCAAGCCGGCACGCGCCCTCGATCACCGTACAGAAGCTTGGCGCGCCATAGTCTCCGTAACGCACGCCCCAGCGCCCGGCCGCGCTGATCAGCTTGGACGAAACGCCCTGTGGCCGGAGCAGGGCGATGACTTGAGATAGCGGATCATGCATATCTGGACGTTAGCTAATTAAATACGGATCATCAATCGTAGATAGTCCTGATTGCTTCCGGCATTTCCTGGCTACCGACAATCGCAAGGAAGACGATCATGAAGACCATCCTCATCACTGGCTGTTCCTCCGGCTATGGCCTCGAAACGGCACGCCATTTCCTCGCCATGGGCTGGAACGTCATCGCCACGATGCGTACCCCGCGCGAGGGCATCCTACCGGTTTCGGATCGCCTGCGCATCCTTGCGCTGGACGTGACCAAGCCCGAGAGTATCGCGGCAGCGCTCGAAGCCGCTGGCCCGATCGACGTGTTGGTGAACAATGCCGGGATCGGCCTGATCGGCGCGCTCGAAGCGACGACGATGGCGAAGGCGCGTGCGATCTTCGAGACCAACACCTTCGGCGTGATGGCCATGACCCAGGCGGTGATCCCGGCCTTTCGCGCCCGCGGCTCGGGCGTCATCGTCAATGTGACGTCCAGCGTGGCTCTGGCGCCGATGCCACTCGTGTCGGTCTACACCGCAAGCAAGACCGCGATCGAGGGCTTCACCGGCTCGCTCGCGCACGAGCTTGGTGCCTTTGGTGTGCGCGTAGCGCTGATCCAGCCGGGCTATGGCCCGGACACGCGCTTCACCCGGAACACCGATGTGACGATCGATGAAGCGATCCCGCCTGCATATATGCCCTTCGCCCAACCCATTCTGAGTGCATTCGCCTCGCCTGGCCAGACCACGACAGCCGCTGATGTCGCCGATGGTGTGTGGCGGGCGGTTCATGACGAGAACAATCAACTCAGCTTTCCTGCCGGACCGGATGCGGTCGCGCTGGCGCAAGCGGGCTAAGTCGATGGCACCCGATTCTGAAATCGAGTATCAAATCCGGCGCCATTCCAGTCTTTTATAATCGCTCGTGGCACTTATATCTGCGCCATTCATCGTTCAGGACGATCAATGGCGCAGACTTACCTCCCTACGCTCAAACAGCTTCAATATCTGGTCGCGCTCAAGGATCACGGCCATTTCGGGCGCGCAGCTGAAGCCAGCTACGTCACCCAATCGACGCTGTCTGCCGGTCTGCGCGAGCTGGAAACGTTGATCGGCGTCGTGCTGGTCGAGCGCACTCGCCGCGTCGTCCGCTTCACGCCCCTGGGCGAGCGGATCGTCGACAAGGCCCGCCGCGTGCTGCGTGAGGCCGAGGAACTCGCAGACCTTGCCCGCGCCGCCGGCCGGCCCCTTTCCGGCGAGATGCGAATGAGCGTCATCCCGACCATCGCCCCTTTCCTGCTCCCGCGCATCCTCCCGCGCCTGCGCGCCGATTATCCCGACCTCAAACTGTTCCTGCGCGAGGAGCCGAGCGGCGCAGCGTGCGAAAGCCTGCATACCGGCCGCACCGATTGCGTGCTGCTTGCCCTTCCCTATGCCTGCGGCGATGTCGAGACGGCGCCGCTGTTCGACGACCGGTTGTTCGTCGCCTTCCCCGAGGGCGAATATGAGCCGGACCACAAATCGGTGACGCCGGGCGAAATCGACGAGACCCGGCTGCTGTTGCTCGAGGATGGTCACTGCCTCAAGGATCATGCGCTCGCCGCGTGCAACCGGCCGGAACTGCGGGCCGAGGCGACGATGCTCGGTACTTCGCTCCACACGATGGTGCAGATGGTCGATAACGGCCTTGGCGTGACCATGCTGCCCGAAATGGCGCTGGATGCAGGCATCCTCGATCATACGCAGGTCACCGCGCGGCCGCTTCAGGCCGAAAACCCGTCCCGCCGCATTGCGCTGGTGTGGCGCAAGGCCTCGCCGCGCGAGCGCGATTTCCGGCTGCTCGCCGAAGTGCTGGCTCAGTCGGGGTTATCGTCCGGACCGGTCCAGCGCGCCGCAGCCTGATCGTCACTCGCCCGCGCCTCGACCCAGCGCGATGCTTCCCCCCGTGCCTCGCGCTTCCAGAACGGTGCGTCCGTCTTGAGCCGGTCGATCAGAAACGCGCAGGCATCCAGCGCTTGGCGCCGGTGCGTGGCGGCCGTCGCGACCAGAACCACGCGATCGCCGGGCACCATCTGCCCGACGCGATGCACGATCACTGCAGAGAGCAATCCCCAGCGCGCCATCGCCTGCTCGGCCAGGTCGCAAAGCACCGCTTCGGTCATCCCGGGATAATGTTCCAGCTCCATCGCCGTCACGCCGTCATCGGCTCGGACGATACCGGTGAAACTTGCCACCGCCCCGGCGCCGGTCTCCTCGATCCCGGCCATTTCGGTGCCGATATCGATGGGCGCATGATCGACCGAAACGCGGATCATCCGCCCGTCACCGGCGGGAAGAAGGCGACCTCCTTCGCCGACCCTAGCTCGCTGTCGAGCGGCACGAAGCGCTGATCCACCGCCGCACGCAACTTGCCGAGATCGCCAAGTGCCTCGGCATGGCCCGCACTTCGCCCGCCAAGCCAGTCTGCCAGATCGGCCACCGTCCGCACTGCTTCGGGCGGCTCGACCCTCTCCTCGCCGACGCCGATGCGCTCGCGTACCCAGGCGAAGTAGAGCAGTTGCATCAACTATCCATGTGTTTGAGGCCGACGCGCAGATAGTCCCAACCGGTGATCAGCGTGAGCACGGCAGCGCCCCACAGCATGGCCAGGCTTACGTCATATACCCAGAGCGATCCCGGTACCGCGCCGGCAAGCACCAACCCGCCGAGCGACGCCAGTTGCAGCGCGGTCTTCCATTTGGCCAGCGCCGAAACCGGTACCGATACCTGGATGCCGCCCAGAAACTCGCGCAGCCCCGAAACCGCGATCTCGCGCAGCAGGATGACCAGCGCGGCGATGACATGCAGGTCGGCGATGATCCCCTTGGCACACAGCATCAGGATTACCGCAGCGACCATGATCTTGTCGGCTATCGGATCGAGGAAGATGCCGAGCTTCGACACCGTCCCGCGCGAGCGTGCGAGATAGCCGTCGAAATAATCGGTGATTCCCATCAGGCAGTAGGTCGCGAACCCGAGCGCATAGCCGGTCTGCCAGTCGCGCCACCACAGGAAGAACACCAGCAACGGCACGGTGACGATTCGCGATAGCGTCAGGACATTGGGCAGCGTCAGCATCGTTCCGCTCTAGCACCGCATGTCCGCGCAATCATCCCCCGCCGCCATCCTTCGCGATATGCCACCCGTTTGTCACGGGACGCCGATAGCGGTTGCCGCCACGCCGCCCGCGCGGCTATGCCCGCAACAGTTTCAGTCGGACGAAGGCCCGCCAACGCATGCACAACGCGCTCGGATTGCTCAAGGAGCGCCGGTTTCTGCCCCTGTTCGTCACGCAGTTTCTGGGGGCCTATAACGACAATCTGTTCAAGACCGCGATGGTCCTGTTCGCCACCTACCAGATCTTCAGCGATCCGGCGGTCGAGTTCCAGTTCAATGCGCTCGCGACGGGGATCAGCCTGATCCCGTTCTTCATGTTGTCGGCGCTCGCCGGTCAGCTTGCCGATACGCATGACAAGGCGTCGATCATCCGCTGGGTGAAGACCGCGGAGATCGGCCTGATGCTGTTCGGCGGCGCAGGCATGCTGGTCGCGCAGGCGGGCTATGCGTTCACCGGCCTCGGCATGATGCTGGGGGCAGTGCTCGGCCTTGGCGCGCATTCCACCTTTTTCGGCCCGATCAAGTACGCGATCCTGCCTCAGCACTTGAAGGATGAAGAGGTGCTGGGGGGCACCGGTATGGTGGAGGCGGCGACCTACCTATCGATCCTGCTCGGCACCGTCACCGCCGGCTGGGTCGCGCACGACATGCGGATCGCGGCGGCGCTGGTGCTGGTGGTAGCGGTCATCGGCTGGATCACCGGCCGCATGGTTCCTGCCGCGCCGCGGGTCGGGCCCAAGCTCAAGATCAACTTCAACCCGTTCACCTCGTCCTGGCGCCTGATTGCCGCGACGATGCACATTCCCCGCCTCTATCTGTCGATCTGCGCGATCAGCTTCTTCTGGACGATCGGATCGGTGCTGATCATCATCTTCCCGCCGCTGGTGAAGAACGTCCTTACGGCTGACGCGCGTGTATCTTCGTTGCTGGTTGCCGTATTCTCCGTCGGCGTCGCGATCGGATCGATGGTCATCAACGCGATGCTCAAGGGGAAGGTTTCGGCGAAATACTCGCCGATCTCGGTCATCGCGATGGCGGTCATCGTGGTGCTCTTCTCGATCGAAGTCCGGCTGTGGATCCCTGCGGCACCCGGGGCGCTCTACGACTTCTCCAGCTTCGTCCTGCAGCGTCAGGCGTGGATCGTCATCGCCACCCTTACCGCGATCGCAATCACCGGGGGCATGTTCGTGGTGCCGCTCTATGCGTTCCTGACGACCACCGTGACCAAGGACCAGACCGCGCGCACCGTCGCCGCGAACAATATCGTCAACGCGGGCGCGATGGTGTTCGGCTCGCTGTTCGTGCTCGCGCTGTCGGCAGCAGGCATCTCGTCGGAGGATATGCTGCTGGTGGTTGCGGGGATGTGCCTGATCTCGGCCTGGATCGCCCAGAAGCTGCATCGCGCCTGCGACTAGGCCCTGATGGCCGCCTTCAGATGAAGAAGGTGTAGAAGCAGATGAAGAACGCCGCGTAGCTCAACAGGAACAGCTTGAGGTCGCTTTCGTCCTCGCGCTTGCGCACGTTCCGGCGAACAGCAGGCAACGCGGTGCGGAACGGGTGCCGGCGGTCCGGCTCGGCGAGATACTGCAGGCGATCCATATCCGACAGTTAACCCGCCGTTTACGATTCTGTCCCGCATCAAGGGTAGTTAACCCCTGTCCTGTTTGGGGACGCGTGCCGGCGTTGTACGCAACGAAAAAGGGCGCCGCATCCGATGATGCATGCGCCCTGTTTTCTTCCCGCTTTTGAAGCGGTTGGTGGAGCCGAGGGGGATCGAACCCCTGACCTTCGCAATGCCATTGCGACGCTCTCCCAGCTGAGCTACGGCCCCATCCGTTCCGGGAAGGCGATGGCCTCTAGCAGCCATCGCACGCTTTGCAACCGGGTTTTTTCACTTTCCCGATTTTTAGCGATTCCGATCAGGTTTCGTCGTCGTCATCGCCGGTATCGACGCCCAGATCGTCGTCGCCGCCCAGATCGACATCATCGTCGGGCGAGCCCTCGGCGTCCTCATCGACGTCCAGATCCTCGTCGCCAAGATCTGCATCGTCCTTCTTCTTGTCGACCTCGCCCTTCACCACCTCGAACGGCAGCGGCTGCTTGGACTTCAGGATCGGTTCCGGCTCCCATGCAAAGCCGCAGCTGATGCAGGTGACCGGCTCGTCCTTGGTCAGGTCATAAAAGCGCGTCGCGCATTTCGGGCAGGTCCGCTTTGTGCCCCATTCCGGCTTCACCATGTGCCGCTCTTGCCTTTTCTCGATTTCCAGGGTGGCGAGGATTACTATCCCCGTTTGAAGTGGCGGGCGCCTTGCCATAGCGCAAGCCCCCTGTCAAAGCCGCCGCCGATGAGCAGTGCACCTCCCCTCCCCCTCGCCATTTCCGCCCGCGGCCCGCTGCGAGGCACTCTTACCGTCCCGGGCGACAAGTCGATCAGCCATCGCTCGCTGATGTTTGCGGGCCTCGCTGTCGGCGAAAGCCGGATCGAAGGGCTGCTGGAGGGTGAGGATGTCCTTGCCACTGCCGCTGCGATGCGCGCGATGGGCGCGAAGATCGAGCGCGATGGCGATGGCGTGTGGCATGTCTGGGGCGTCGGCGTCGGCGGGCTGCTCCAGCCCGAAACTGCGCTCGAAATGGGGAATTCGGGCACGTCCACGCGCCTGCTGATGGGCCTCGTCGCCAGTCACCCGATCACCGCAACCTTCACCGGCGACGCCTCGCTGTCGAAGCGGCCGATGGGACGTGTCATCGACCCGCTTTCGCGCATGGGCGCCGACTTCACGTCCAGCCCGGGCGGTCGCCTCCCGCTCACCATGCGCGGCCTCTGCCCTGCGGTTCCGATCGAATATACGCTTCCGGTGGCCTCCGCGCAGGTCAAGTCGGCGGTACTGCTCGCCGGCCTCAACACCCCGGGCATCACCCGCGTGATCGAGCCGGTTCTGACGCGCGACCATAGCGAGCGGATGCTCGCCGGATTCGGCGCGAATCTGACCGTCGAGGAAACGCCGCAGGGCCGGATCATCTCGATCCATGGTGAAGCCGAGTTCAAGCCTCAGCAGATCACCGTCCCCGGCGACCCTTCCTCGGCCGCCTTCTGGATGGTCGCCGCTTCGATCGTGCCCGGATCGGACATCACCGTCGCCAATGTCGGGCTCAACCCGACCCGCATCGGCCTCATCACCGCATTGCGGATGATGGGCGCCGACATAACCGAAGTGAACCCGCGTATCGTAGGGGGCGAGCCGGTTGCGGATCTGCGTGTCCGGCACGCACCGCTGAGCGCGATCGAGGTGCCCCATGATCTCGCGCCCAGCATGATCGACGAGTATCCGGTGCTGTTCGTTGCCGCTGCCTTCGCTGTAGGCCGGACGATCGCGCGTGGCGCCGAAGAGCTTCGCGTCAAGGAATCGGACCGTATTGCCGCGATGGTTGCCGCGCTTGCGCCCAATGGCGTTCCGCTCGAAGAGTTTGAGGATGGCCTCGCCATTACAGGTACCGGCGGCGGGCCGATCGCGGGCGGTGCTCCGGTCGCCTCGAAACTGGATCACCGCATCGCGATGAGCATGGCCGTGGCTGGACTCGGCGCGAAAGCCGATGTGAGCATCGACGATGTATCGCCGGTTGCCACCAGCTATCCCGGCTTCTTCTCAACTCTCGATTCACTGACTGGCCGGACCTGAACATGATCATTGCCGTCGATGGCCCCGCCGCATCCGGAAAAGGCACCATCGCCCGAGCGCTTGCGCGACACTATCAGCTTCCGCATCTCGACACCGGCCTGCTCTACCGCGCCGTCGCCGCGACGGTCCTGCGCGAGGAGTTGAACCCGGAAAAGGAGGCCGACGCCGTCGCCGCGACCGGCTTCGACGATCTGCTGCTCGCCGACGAATGGCTGCGCAGCGACGAGGTGGGCAAGGTCGCCTCGGTCGTTTCCGCGCACCCGCTGGTTCGCGCGGCGTTGCTCCAGCGCCAGAAGCGATTCGCCCAGCAACCCGGGGGCGCGATCCTTGACGGGCGCGATATCGGCACGGTGATCGCGCCGGATGCCGACGCCAAGCTCTTCGTCAAGGCGACCCCCACGATCCGCGCCCAGCGTCGCCATGCGGAGCTGCGCCGCAACGGGATCATGGCCAGCCTAGACAGGGTGCTGGCCGATATCCGCGCCCGCGACGATCGCGATTCGAGGCGCGCCGAGGCACCGCTTGTTGCTGCCCCGGATGCGGCGTTGCTCGACACCAGCTTCCTGTCGATCGAGGCGGCTGTGGAGAAGGCGATCCAGATGGTTGAAACGCAGCTGGCCAAAAAGGCCGCCGGGGCGACCTGATTTCAGCGCGCTGGCGGCGATGCTTGCCGCGCCCGCATCACTGCAAAGAGCTTGACCGAACGCACCGTCCGCTCGACCTCCGGCCGGTAATCCGCCTTTTCGGGGGTCAGCTTCAACGATCGCTCCAGCCAAGGCAGCGCTGCATCGAGCTTGCCTGTGCGTGCCTGGGCCAGGCCGTAGAAAAAGGCAGGCCCGGGATGTTCGGGCGCCAGCGCTACAGCGCGGCGAAACGCCAGGCCGGCGGCAGGCGACATGGTTCCACCATCCGACTCGACCAAAGTCATTCCGAGCCAGGTCCAGAGCGAAGCATCCAGCGGGGAAGAGCGCACTCCGCCCAGCATCATTCTTGCAGCCTTGTCCGGGTCGCCTCCGCGCACAAGCGCGTCGGCTGCAAAGAAATAGCCGTCGATCGACGTGAAGCGCCCGAACATCTTGCCGCGAATCTCATGCAGTTCAGGTTCGTCCGGTTGCGCCTTCTTCGCTGCTGCGACCGGCGCGCCGGGCAGATCCGGCCGCGCCTGAAGCGCATAGCCCGCAGCGCCCAGCATCAGCGCAGCCCCTGCGAACGACCACAAGGTACGCGACAGTCTGAGAAGCCAGAGCAGGGCGAATGCCGCCGCGCCGATTACGGCAAGTGCAATCCAGCCCATCATTTACGCCGCCTCCGAAGCGTCCCGCGCGCCAGCCACAGACCCGCGGCGAGCAGCAGCAATGGGGTCAGCCAGAGCGGAGCGGTGATCCAGTTCAGCGGCGGATCGTAGGTCACGTAACTGCCATAGCGCTCGATCAGCCAGCCACGCACGGCCTCCGGGCTTTCGCCTGCCACGATCTTCTGGCGCACGATCCGGCGCATGTCGGCGGCCATATCAACGTCGCTGTCCGCGATCGACTGCCCCTGGCAGACGAGACAGCGCAGCGTGCCCATCAACTTCGCAGCCTGCGCCTCCTTCGAAGCGTCGGGGATCTGCGAATAGCCAAGGTCGGCGGGTACACCCGCGGCGAGCGCGAAGGCGAGCAACACGCTCATTCCGCCGCCTCCAGCGCCTTGAGCAGTTCCGGCACGTCCTCCGCGCGAATGTCGCCGATATGCTGAGCCGCAATCCGCCCTTGTCCGTCGATCACGAAAGTCTCGGGGACACCTGATGATCCGATGCCGATCTGGACGATCCGGTCGCGATCGTCCCCGATTCGTGCATAGGGATCGCCATGACGGGACAGGAACGCCTTCACCGCCTCGGGGCTGTCCTTGATCGCCACTGCGTCGATCTCGACGCCTGCCGCCTTGAGCTTCAACAGCTGCGGCGCTTCGGCGATGCAGGGCACGCACCAGCTCGCAAACACGTTGAGCAACCGTGGCTTGCCTGTCGCAAGATCGCGGCGGGAAAGGCCGGGCTTGCCATCGACCATCGCTGGCAGGCTGAACTCAGGCAGCGGCTTGCCGACGAGCGCCGATTTGACCACGGCTTCACCAGTAGCGGTCAGCCGCCACGCGGCCAGTACGACCACGGCGAGAAAGATCACGAGCGGTACCCAGAGCGTCCAGCGCTTCACAGTTCAGCCTCCTCGCGCCGCTTTACATTCCTCCGTTCGCGCTTGAGGCGGCCAAGCAACGACAGGGCGCCGCCCAGCGCGATCAGCCCGCCGCCGAACCAGATCAGCGTCACGAACGGCTTCCACCACAGTCGTAGCTGCCAGCGTCCCTGAGCATCCTGCGCGCCGAGTACCGCATAGAGCTGGCCGTCGAGCCGGGTCGAGATCGCGGCTTCCGCAGTATCGGTCGGCGGCGACGAGTAGAAGCGCCGCTGCGGCCGCAGCAGGATCATCGGTCCATCCACCGGCCCGCGGCTTGCCGTCACCCGCCCCTCGACCGCCGACCAATTGTCGCCGACCACCGGCGCCACGCCGTTCAGCACCACGCGCCAAGGGCCGACATAATAGGGCTGGCCATAACGTGCCGCGACCAGCCGTTCGCTGGTGAACGCGCTGTCTGCCGCCATGCCCGCCAGACTCACCGCGACGCCGAAATGCGCGATCACCATGCCCCAGGTGAACAGCGGGGTCCGTAGCAGCTTGCGCTTCCACAAAGGCGCGAAGCTCGCCACCGCAAGACCAGCAGCAAGGCCGAGCCCGACAATCTCCATCCAGCCCGTGCCCGGCGCCGCGGCAAACGTCCCTGCCATCACCAACACGCTCAGCGCGAGCGGCACGGTCAGCTTGGTCAGCAGGGCATTGACGTGATCGCGCCGCCAGTTGAGCAGCGGCCCTACCGCCATCGCCGCGACAAGCGCCAGCGCGACCGGCCCGGCCGCCTTGTTGAAGAAGGGCGGCCCCACCGAAAGCTGCTCGCCCATCGCCTGCGCGAGGATCGGGTAGAGCGTGCCGATCAGCACGATGCCCAGAATGACGCTGAGCAGCAGGTTGTTGAGTACCAGCCCGCCCTCACGGCTGAGCAGGTCGAACCCCTGCCCCGCCTTCACCCGCCCGACGCGTGCGCCGTACAGCGCCAGCGCGCCGCCGATATAAATGGCGAGAAGGACAAGGATGAAGCTGCCGCGCTCGGGATCGACCGCAAAGGCATGGACGCTGGTCAGAATGCCCGATCGGACCAGGAAGGTGCCGACCATCGACATCGAGAAGGCGACGACCGCCAGCATCAGCGTCCAGGCGCGCAGCCCGTCGCGCGCCGCCAGCACATTGACCGAATGGAGCAAGGCAGTCGCCGCCAGCCATGGCATCAGCGATGCGTTCTCGACCGGGTCCCAGAACCACCAGCCGCCCCAGCCTAGCTCGTAATAGGCCCAGTAGCTGCCTGCGGTGATGCCGATGGTCAGGAAGACCCACGCCGCCAATACCCAGGGCCGCATCGCACGCGCGAACACCGGCCCGACGTCGCGTGTCACCATCGCGCCGACCGCGAAGGAGAAAGCGATCGAAAGCCCGACATAGCCGAAATACAGCGTCGGCGGGTGGAAGGCCAAGCCCGGATCCTGCAGCAGCGGGTTGAGCCCCAGCCCGTCCAGCGCCGGCGGATCGAGCCGGGTGAACGGGCTCGAAGCGACCAGCAAGAAGGCGTAAAAGCCCAGCGCGATGAACGCCTGCGCGCCCAGCGTCGCGGTCAGCGTTGCTCGGTCGAGCTTCTTCTCGAGTAATGCAATTGCCGCCCCGGCCAGGGCCAGCACGGTGACCCATAGCAGCATCGAGCCTTCATGGTTCCCCCATGCGCCCGCGAACTTGTAGAGCAGCGGTTTCGCCGAATGGCTGTTCTGCGCGACCAGCAACACCGACATGTCCGACCGCAGGAACAGGACAATCAGCAGCCCGAACGACAGGGCCGCCAGCGCGCCCTGCACGATCGCCGTCGGACGCACCGCCGCGACGAGATCCTCCTTCCTGAGGCGCAGTCCCAGTGCCGCCATCGCCAGCTGCATCAGCGCCATCGCCGCGGCAAGCCACAGCGCCGCGAGCCCTGCCTCGGCAATCATTTGGCCAGCGTTTCCGGAGGCGGCATCTTGTCGGCGATCTCGGGCGGCATGTAGCGCTCGTCATGCTTGGCGAGCAGGTTATCCGCTACGAAACCGCCATCGGCGGTGAACCTGCCCTCCGCGACGACGCCCGAACCTTCCTTGAACAGGTCGGGCGCGACGCCGGTGAAGCGTACCGGCACCTTTGCCTCCTTGTCCGTGACGACGAAGCTGATCGTCACGCCATCGGGCAGATGCCTGATCGACCCGGTCTCGACCATTCCGCCCAGCCGCACGGCCTTGTCCACTGGCGGATTCTTGGTCGCAACGTCGCTCGGCGTGTAAAAGAACGCAGCCTGGTCCTTGAGCGCCGACAGCGCCAGCCCGCTTGCTCCGCCGATCGCAACGAACGCGGCGAGGCCCAGGGCCAGGCGTTGATGCTTGCGTTTCACTTGCGATCCCTCAGCGCTTCGGCCGCACGCTCGGCGTTACGCATCGCCAGCCAACTCGCCAGCGAAAGCCCGCCGACGCCGATGGTCACCGCGGCATAGGCCGCGAGGATGAAAGGCCAGTGGTTCATGCCGCCATCCGCCGCAATCTTGCCTCGAGCCGCTGGGTCGCCAGTGCCGCGCGCATCCGCATCAGCACGATCCCGCCGAACATGAGACTGAAGCCCGACGATGTCAGCAGCAGCGGCCATAGCATCGAATCATGGATGCTCGACTGGGTCAGCGTGATGCTCTGCCCCTGATGCAGAGTCTGCCACCACACCACCGAGTAGCGGATCACGGGCAGCAACGCGGTTCCCGCGATCCCGAACAGCGCGGGAATACGTCCGTCGCCGCCCCGCTCACGGTCGGCACGCTCCAGCGCGATCCAGGCAATATAGACGAAGAACAGCAGCAGCATCGATGTCAGCCGCCCGTCCCACTCCCACCAGGTGCCCCAGGTCGGGCGTCCCCAGATCGAACCCGTGATGAGGCACAGCGCGGCGAACATGGCTCCCACCGGCGCGATCGCGCGCGCGGCCAGGCTCGCCAGCGGATGCCGCCACACCAGATATGCGAAGCAGGCGATGGCAAGCGAGGTCCAGCCGCCCATCCCCAGCCACGCGCTGGGCACATGGATATAGAGGATGCGGACGCTCTCCTTCTGGAGATAGTCGGGCGGGGTCTGGGTGAGGCCGCCCCAGGCACCGGCGAGCACCAGCAGCAGCCCGCTCCAGAACAGGATGGGCGTCAGCGGGCGCGCGATCTTTAGGAAGCGCGTTGGGTTGGCGAGTGCGTGGATCACGGCGTTTCGCCGCCTTTAAGCGGATTCGCCGCCCAAGTCCAAACCCGGATTCATGCAAATGTCATGCGGGGGCGTTTCAGGCGGCGAGCTTGTCGAACTCGCTCTCGGAAAGTGCGATCTGGAATTCAAGGCCCGCCTCGAAATCCGTGGCCCACACGACACGGGCGGCCCAGTGGCCGACATGCGGGAGCGTCAGCCAGATCATCGAATCGCGGCGCAGCGCGGAGAAGGTCTCGATCTTGGCGCCGTGGAGCGAGAGATCGACCACGCGGCACAGCGCGCGATCGAGGCCGCCGCGCCCCACCTTCGCATCAAGCGAGACCGGCGCACGCATGGAGCGCCGCCGGCCAAGAACCGCTGGTTCGAATTCTGCGGTGAAGCTGTGTTTGCCCGTCGAGATCATCGGGCAAATCTAGGCTGTCATGGCTAACGCCGCGTTAACGGCGCTAGCCCTGCAGACCTTACTTCTTGGAGAGCGAGAGCCCGCCGAAACGCTTGTTGAAGCGCGCCACCTGACCGCCCGAATCGAGCATCTGGCCGCGGCCGCCGGTCCATGCCGGATGCGCCAGCGGATCGATGTCGAGCTGCATCGTGTCGCCTTCCTTGCCCCAGGTGGAGCGGGTCTCGAACACGGTGCCGTCGGTCATCTGCACCTTGATCATGTGATAGTCGGGGTGCGTGTCTTTCTTCACGGGTCTTTTCCTTGAGATAGGCCACCGGTTTCCGACCGGCAGCAAGAGGCGCGGCCCCTAGCAGAGCCGCGCCCGTGTTGCAATCATGGTTGGGACCGCATCGGCCCGCCTATCGTCAGGCGCTCGGCGGGTCCGCGATCATCGCGGTGAACTCGCATTCGGTCGCAAGGTCATCGCCCAGATACGCCTTGCCCGCGAACTTGCAGACGCGCGAGCGCTTCTGGACGAACTCGACCTCGAGCCGCAGCAGTACGCCGGGTTCGACGGGCTTGCGGAACTTCACGCCGTCGATCGACATGAAATAGACAAGCTTGCCGGTGCCGGCGAGGCCAAGGCTCTCGACCGCGAGTACGCCCGCAGCCTGCGCCAGTGCTTCGATCTGAAGCACGCCGGGCATGATCGGCCTTCCCGGGAAATGCCCCTGGAAGAACTCCTCATTGATCGTCACCGCCTTGATCGCGACGATGCGCTGGTCGGGGATCAGGCTTTCGACCCGATCGACCAGCAGCATCGGATAACGGTGCGGGAGCGCCGCCATGACCCGCCCGATATCGAGCGGGCCGATCGAGGCTCCCGTCACTGCGCCCTCGTCGCTCATCGGCCCTGCGGCGCGGGCTGCGTCGGAGTGGGCTGCGCGGCGGGCTGAGCCCCCTGCTGCTGGCCCGGCTGCCAGCCGGCCGGCGGGGTGATGCTGACGCTCGGCACCAGCCGGTTCAGTTCGGTAGTGATCGCCGCCGTCACATCGGTGGCCTGACCGGCCCAGAGCAGCGCCTCGGGACGCAGGAGAAGCTGCAGCTTGCGCTGGCTGATCACAGCCTGCGACGCCGGGCTGAGTTGGCGGTTGATCTGCTCGAGGACATAGGCGCGCGCGAGCTGCGCGGGCTGCGTCAGCCGGCCGATCTCGGCCTGCGCTGCCTGTTCCTTCTGCTGGATCGACGCTGCCTGCTGCTGCAGCTGCTGCTGGTTGGCGTTGGGCGCGCGGCTCGCAGTCTGGAGCGCCTGGACGAGCGGACGCAGTTCGTTCTGCGTCGCGGTCGCCCGTGCGTTCGCCTGGTCGAGCGCGGTCTTGTGCGTCGTCTGGATCTGGCTCAGCGCCGTCTTCCACGCGTTGCTGTTCTGGATCGCTGCTTCGGGATCGGCGACAGCGACCCCGGCGACCTGGGCATGCGCCGGAACGGCGGTGGCGATCGCAACCGGCGCCGCGGCGGCGGCAACCAACATAAGGGATTTGATCATGGTCATCAGAAGGATGTTCCTACGTTGAAGCTGAAGAGTTTGTCGTCGTCGCCTTCCACCTTGGTGAGAGCGTAGGCGAGGTCAAGCCGCAGCGGCCCGAACGGCGAATTCCAGTTGGCGCCGATGCCCACCGATACGCGCGGACGAGGCGTGTTACCCAGGAAACGCTCCAGGAACGGTGATGTCGTATCGACTGCCCGGGTGTTGATCGAGGTCCCGGTACACGGCCCCCCGGAGGTCGCCGAATAGCCGATCGCGCATGTCGTTGCGAGACCAGGCGCAACCGCGTCGGTTGTCGGAACGACAAAGAGCGCCCGCCCGGCCGAATCGAACAACTGCGTCTCGATCGGGAGCAGCGAGGGCGACCCGTCGGCGTTGAACAGCAGCTTGCCGGCTGCATCGGTCGCCTGCGTGAAGTTGGCCGTCTTGCCCGGCTGACGCACGCCCCAGTTCGCCCCGGCCATCACGAAGATCGACGGACGGATGCCCATCTCGCGCGCGCCCGCGCCCAGCGGAATCTCGAGCTCGAGCTTGCCGAGGTAATAGGCCCGGCCGCCGATCGCGTCGTCGAAGATCTGATCCTTGTCCGTGATCAGTGTCTGGTTCCCGGCCGCGACGCTGCCGGTATAGCTGAGCCGCTGGATACGCGGTCCCACACCGCGGATGTCGAAGCCGCGGAACTGGGGTTCGCCCAGGAAGAAGCGATCGGTGATCCGCACCGGATCGGTGCCGGCCGCCGCCTTTTCCAGGCTATGGATATAACCGCCCTCGAGGCCCGCCGAGAAAATCCAGCCGCCGCCGATATTCCAGTATTTGTCGGCATCGAAACGGCCGCGTAGATACTTCACATCGCCACCAAGGCCGGCGACATCGCCGCCCACCACCAGCCGTTGGCCCGCGGTCGGGCGCAGGCGGCTGTTCAGGCTGTCATAGATCAGCGACAGGCCGACGGCCGATGTCCAGCGCTTGCCCAGTGCGTCGCAAAGATAGCGCCCCGCCTTGAGCGGGTCGCACTTGCCGTCGGTGAAGAAGGTGTTCCGGTCGAGGCCGACCGAGTCATGGGTGAGCGAGTAGCGCGCCGACGCGGTCCAATATTCGGTCAGCGGCACGCCCAGCACCAGCTGGCCACCGGTCGACACCTGCTCGTAGGTGGTCCGGCGATCGCTGCCCAGATAGTTGAACGAGTTGTAGTCGCGGCGGAAGATGGTGCCGCCCAGCGCGATGTTCTGGTCGAACAGATAGGGTTCGGTGAACCCCACCTCGACCGACTTCGAATAGCTCGAATAGTCGGCCGACAGGCGCAGGTCCTGACCCTTGCCGCGGAAGTTGCGCTGGCGGATTGAGCCCTGGAAGATGAACCGCTCGAGGCTCGAGAAACCGGCCGACAGCGTCAGCTCGCCGGTCGACTTTTCCTCGACATTGGCGGTCAGCACCACGCGGTCGGGCGCGGAGCCTTCCTTCTGCTCGATCTCGAACTTCTCGCCGAAATAGCCGAGCGAGTTGATGCGGTCCTGCGAGCGCTTGACCAGGAAGGTATTGAACGCGTCGCCCTCGGCAAGCCGAAGTTCGCGGCGGATCACCTTGTCCTGCGTCTGGGTGTTGCCGACGATGTCGATCCGCTCGACATAGGTGCGGCGGGCTTCGGCGATGTTGAAGTTGAGCGTCATCGTCAACTTCTCGCGATCGCGCTTGAACTCGGGCGAGACGTTGGCGAAGGCG
Source organism: Sphingomonas koreensis (assembly GCF_002797435.1). Classification (NCBI taxonomy): domain Bacteria; kingdom Pseudomonadati; phylum Pseudomonadota; class Alphaproteobacteria; order Sphingomonadales; family Sphingomonadaceae; genus Sphingomonas; species Sphingomonas koreensis. The sequence continues at coordinate 164,649 of NZ_PGEN01000001.1, forward strand.
TAGCCGAACATGCCCGCCGTCTCGGAGAGCTGGTCGACCGTGTCTTCGACCATCTTGGCGTTGTACCAGGCGCCTTCCTTGATCGCGAGGTTTCCGGCCAGAACCTTGTCGTCGAAGTCGCGAATGTTGCTGTCGACGGTCACCGGACCGAACTTGTAGCGCGGCCCTTCCTCGACGACATAGGTGATGATGAAGTCTTTCTTGTCCGGCGTCAGTTCGGCGACGGCGGACACGACACGGAAATCGGCATAACCCTGGGTCAGGTAGAACTGGCGCAGCTTCTGCTGATCATAGGCCAGACGGTCCTGATCGTAGCTGGTGTTCGAGCTGAAGATGCTGGTGAGGCGCGCCTGCTTGGTCGCCATCTCGCCGCGAAGCTTGCCGTCGTCGAACACCTCGTTGCCGATGATGTTGATCTGGCGAACCTTGGACTTGGCGCCTTCCTCGATCTCGAAGATCACGTCGACGCGGTTCTGGTCGAGGCTGACCATCTTCGGCTCGACGCGCGCGGCGAAGCGGCCCTGACGGCGATACAGCTCGACGATGCGTGCGACGTCCGCCCGCACCGCGGTGCGGGTGAACATCTGGCGCGGCGCCAGCTTGATTTCCTTGACGATCTTGTCGTTCTTCAGCCGCTTGTTGCCCTCGAGCACCACGCGGTTGATGATCGGGTTCTCCCGAACGCGCACCACGATGTCGCCGCTCTCGACGCCCTCGATCGTCACGTCGGCCAGCAGTTCGCTTGCCAGCAGGTCGCGGATCGCCTGGTCGAGAATTTCCGTGGTGTACGACAGCCCCACGCGGAGACGAGTGTAGGACAGCACCGTCTCCGGCTCGAGGCGCTGCGTGCCCTCGACGCGCAGCGAGCGAATCGTCCGCGCCGGTTCCGGAACCGCAACCGGCGTCACCGGGGCCTGCTGTGCCGTTGCCTGGGCGGGTTGAGCCGGCGCGGGCGGCTGGGGCGCCTGCTGCGCGAACGCCACGCCCGACAGCACCGTGCCCGTCAGGAGCAGTGCGGTGGCGCGCACGCCGATTTTAGTCACCTTGATTGCAGTCACTATCCTACCCCAGTCGGACTTGAAGAGTTGTTCTGGCCGAAGCGTGGGCCGACGGCGAACCGCCCTGCCCCAACCGCGTCAGCCGATCAACCCAGCCAGATTTCTCCACACGCCAAAGGCGCCGAGATCGTTGAATGTCACCAGCAGCATCAGCGCCAGGATCGCCACCATCCCGCCGCGGAACGCCCACTCCATCACCTCCGGCCCGACGGGTTTCCGCCGCACCGCTTCGATCGCATAGAACAGAAGATGGCCGCCATCCAGCACCGGGACTGGCAACAGGTTGATGAATCCCAGATTAATCGAGACGAGCGCGATCAGGAATACGAACTCGGTCGGCCCCAGCACGAACCGTTCGCCGGAGACCTGCGCGATTCGCAGCGGCCCGCCCAGCTCCTCCACAGAGCGGCGGCCGGTAATGATCTGTGCCAGCCCGTCCAACGTGGTCTGTACGACCTCGCCGGTCATGCGCAATCCGGCGGGGAGCGCTTCGAGCGGCCCGACCGTTTCGTGTACCGCAGCGGTCGGACCGATGCCCATCCGTCCGATCCGGTACTCATTGCCGAACCGGTCCCGCTCCACGCGGACGCCGATCGTCGCATTCAGCTCCTGCCGCACGCCGCTGCGTTCGATGGTCAGCCTAACCGTCTCGTCGGGCCGCAGGGTGAAATAGCGGCGCAGATCGTTGAACCGCGTCATCGCGCGGCCTTCGACCGCCACGATCCGGTCGCCCGTTTGCAGACCCGCAGTCGCCGCAGCACTGTTCGCCTCGACCAGCCCGACGACACTCGGCGTGCGGTTTTCGCCAAAGGTCATTGCGAACGCAGCGAGAATCAGGATCGCAACGAGGAAATTGGTTGCCGGCCCAGCCGCGACGACGATGGCGCGCTGCCACACTGGCTTGGCCTGGAATGTCCTGGCCCGCTCAGCCGCGGGAAGCGAGAGCCATGCTGCATCGGGCTGCCCCGCCGGGTTCATGTCGCCGGCGAACTTGACATAGCCGCCCATCGGCAGCCAGCCGAACTTCCAGCGCGTCCCGCGCTTGTCGGTAAAGCCCGCAACCTCGCGCCCGAAGCCGATCGAGAAGACGTCCGCCTTGATCCCGAACAGCCGGCCCGCCCAATAGTGACCCAGCTCGTGCACGAACACGAGCGGCCCGATCACCAGCAGGAAAGCGAGGATGTAGAAGAAGAAACCGGGATTCTCGGTCAAATGACGCAGTCCTTCACACGCTCACCCGCAATGTTCCGCGCCTCCGCGTCGATCATCAAGACCTGATCGAGCGTTTCCGGTGCGGCCGGATCATAGCGCTCCAGCGTATCCGAGACGATTGCGGCAATTTCAAGAAAGCCGATGCGCCGTGCGAGGAATGCGGCAACCGCCACTTCGTTCGCGGCATTGAGCACCGCGGGCCGGGCCCCGCCCGCCGCCAGCGCCTCCCGTGCCAGCCTGAGGCATGGGAATCGGTCGTAGTCGGGTGCCTCGAAGTCGAGCCGCCCGATCCGCGTCAGGTCGAGCTTCTGGCACGGCGTTTCCATTCGCCGCGGCCAGGCCAGCGCATGGGCGATCGGCACGCGCATGTCGGGTGAGCCGAGCTGAGCCAGGACCGATCCGTCGGCATATTCGACCATCGAATGAATCACGGACTGGCGGTGGACGATGACGTCGAGCTGCTCGGGGGCTACGGGGAACAGGTGGAATGCCTCGATCAACTCGAGCCCCTTGTTCATCAGCGTTGCCGAATCGACGCTGATCTTGGCACCCATCGACCAGTTGGGATGGGCCACCGCCTGTTCCGGGGTGATCCCGCGCATCTCCTCCAGCGATCGTTCACGGAAAGGACCGCCGCTCGCGGTCAGGATGATCTTTGAGACCTTGTCTGCATTACTGGTCTCAAAACACTGGAAAATAGCGTTATGCTCTGAATCGACCGGCAGCAGTGTCGCGTGGTGCCCGGCAACCGCGCGCGTCACGACGTCGCCTGCAGAGACAAGCGACTCCTTGTTTGCCAACGCTACCGTCTTGCCGCCCTCGATCGCGGCCATCACGGGCTTGAGGCCTGCGGTGCCGACGATCGCGGCCATCGTCCAGTCGGCCCCCATGCGGGCGGCTTCGCATACGGCATTGATGCCGCCTGCCGCCTTGACCTCGCTTCCGGCAAGCGCGGCCTGCAATGCGGGAAGGCAGCGCTCATCCGCTACGACCGCGACCCTGGCGTTCACTCGCTTCGCGGCAGCGGCCAGCCCTTCGGCATCGCTATTGGCGGTCAGCGCCAGAACCTCGAACGCGTCCGGCGTGCGCTCGATCAGGTCGAGCGTCGAAGTGCCGACCGATCCGGTCGCGCCGAGGATGGTGACGCTCCTCATCGAATTGCCAGCACCAGCAATGCCGCCACTGGCGCCACCGCCACGAGCCCGTCGAGCCGGTCGAGCACGCCGCCATGGCCGGGCAGCAGGTTGCCCGAATCCTTGACGCCTGCGCAGCGTTTGAGCCAGCTTTCATAGAGATCGCCCATTTGCGCGAGCACTGCGAGCGCCGGGGTCGCTGCGGCCAGCCGCCAGTCCAGTCCGCTGAGCGTCAGGATCGCCGCAAACAGCCCGGCGCCCGCCACGCCGCCGATCAGCCCCGCCCAGGTCTTGTTGGGGCTCACCGCGGGCATCAGCTTCGGGCCGCCAAGAGTGCGTCCGGCGAAATAGGCACCGATGTCGCACGCCCAGACCAGCGCCATCGTCCAGAAGGCAAGGAGCAGCCCCTGCTGCCCCGTGCGCAGCGTGAGCAGCGCGAGTACCGGCAATCCGATATAGAGCGCGCCGATCCCCAGCCTGCCGTTGCGCGTCACGATTGCGATGAAGAACATCGCGCCCAGCACCAGCCCGAACGCGAGGAAACCCGGTCCGGCGGCCACCGGTGCCATGATCGCGAGCGGCACGGTCAGCGCATATTGGGCAAGCTTCTTCTGCTGCACCGTCGCGCCGTGCAGTCCGCCCCATTCATGCATCATGATGATGCCGGCGATCGCTACCAGCAGCCAGAAGGCGAAGCCGCCCCACCACAGGGCAGCCGCGGCGACCGCGATCAGCAGCAGGCCCACCAGCGCGCGCACTGGCAGATCGGCATTCTTCCCTGGCGGGGCTTGCGTCACAATCCTCCGAACCGCCGTTGCCGCTTGCCAAACTGCGCGATTGCATCGGCCAGCGCGGCGCCGTCGAAATCGGGCCACAGCGTATCGACGAACAGCAGCTCGGCATAGGCCGCCTGCCAAAGCAGGAAGTTGGAAAGGCGCTGCTCGCCCGAGGTGCGGATCAGCAGGTCGAGCGGCGGCAGGCCGTGGGTAGTCAGCGCGTCCCCGAACATCGTGTCGTCGATCGCCGCCGGGTCCAGCTCGCCCGCCTTCGCCGCCGCCGCCAGCCGCCGGGCTGCCGCGACGATCTCTGCCTGTGCGCCATAGTTGAGTGCAATTACCAGCGTCGCGCCGGTATTGACCGACGTGCGCTCGATCGCACCATCGATCATCGCGACCAGATCGTCCGACAAGGCGTGATAGTCGCCGATCACGCGTAGCCGCACATTCTCGGCGACCAGATCGCGCAGCTCGTTCTTCAGGAAATGACGCAGCAGACCCATCAGGTCGCGTACTTCCTCCTCGGGCCGGCGCCAGTTCTCCGACGAAAAGGCGTAGAGCGTCAGCACCTCGATGCCGAGCTCGCGCGCAGCCCTGGAGACACGGCGCACCGCGTCCACGCCCTGTTTGTGCCCGGCAATGCGCGGCAGCCGCCGGGCCTTCGCCCAGCGTCCGTTGCCGTCCATGATGATCGCGACGTGGCGGGGAACGGCCCCGCCTTCCGGACTGGCCGGAAGAGGCGCGGAAGCCGCGGTCACTTGCCCAGGATTTCCTTTTCCTTTGCCGCCGCCGCCGCGTCGATATCGGCGATGGTCGCGTCGGTCAGCTTCTGGACCTCGGCCTCATGGCGCTTGCGCTCATCCTCACCGAATTCGCCCTTCTTCTCGTCGGCCTTGAGGTTGTCCATGCCGTCGCGGCGCACGTTGCGCGCAGCGATACGGGCGTTCTCCGCATATTTGCTGGCGAGCTTGGCAAGCTCCTTGCGGCGTTCCTCGGTCAGGTCCGGGATCGGCAGGCGCAGCGTCTGCCCGTCGACGATCGGGTTGAGGCCGAGGCCGGCCGAACGGATCGCCTTGTCGACCGGTCCGACATTGGACTTGTCCCACACCTGCACCGACAGCATCCGCGGTTCGGGCGCGGAAACGGTTGCGACCTGAACGATCGGCATATGCGCGCCATAGACCTCGACCGTCACCGGATCGAGCAGCGTGGTGCTCGCGCGGCCGGTGCGCAGGCCCGCCAGATCGTGCTTGAGCGATTCGACCGCGCCGTTCATGCGGCGCTCCAGGTCGGCCTTGTCGTATGCGGCCATGTTCAGCTTCCTCTTATGCGGATTCGGGATTGTTGCGGACGATCGTCGAGGTGCCCTCGCCGCGCAGCACGGCTTCCAGAGTGCCCTCGTCGCGGATGTTGAACACCACGATCGGGATATTGTTGTCGCGGCACAGCGCCACCGCCGTCGCGTCCATGACCTTGAGGTTGTCGACCAGCACGCGATCGAAGCTCAGTTCCTCGTAGCGGGTCGCGTCCAGCACCTTCTTTGGGTCGGCATTGTACACGCCGTCGACGCTGGTGCCCTTGAACAGCGCATCGCAGTTCATCTCGGCCGCGCGCAGCGCAGCGGTCGTATCGGTGGTGAAGAACGGCAGGCCGGTGCCCGCCGCGAAGATCACGACACGGCCCTTCTCCATGTGCCGCATCGCCTTGCGGCGGATATAGGGTTCGGAGACGCTCGCCATCGGGATCGCCGACTGGACGCGCGTATCGACGCCGAGCCGCTCGAGCGTGTTCTGCATCGCGAGCGCGTTCATCACGGTCGCGAGCATGCCCATATAGTCGGCGCTTGCACGCTCGAATCCCTGTGCCGCACCGGCAAGTCCGCGGAAGATGTTGCCGCCGCCCACGACCATGCAGATCTCGAACCCGGCCTCGGTCGCGGCCTTCACCTCGCGCGCGACGCGCTCGCAGGTGGCCGGATCGATGCCGAACTGGCCTTGTCCCATCAGCACTTCGCCCGAAAGCTTGAGCAGGATTCGTTTGAAGCGTGGCGCGGTCATTGGGCCCTTGATTCTTGGGGGTTATCGGGAAGCGGCGCGGACCCTAGATGAGCCTCGCGACAGGGACAAGCGGCGAAGCGGCATCATTGCCCGAACTCGTCACCTCGAATGGTATGGCTAATTGAGCATTAGCGACGATCCGGCTAGGGAGGTTTTGGGGCATTTCGGGGGAATAGGTGACTACAGTTCTTGGGGTCGAGAACCTCCGGTTCGATCGCGCGCGTGCGCAGCAAACCATCCGGCATCTCCTGTCTCCGTTCCTGGTGGTCTTCTTTGCCGTCTTTGCGTCAGCGATGTTCAGCATCCTCACGCGTTCTCCGGCTGCGCTCGCGACGATCTGGCCCGCGAACGCAGTCATGCTGGGCTTGCTGATACGCTTTCCGCGCCTCGCCAATGCGTCCGGCTGGCTGGGCGGGGTAGCCGGATATCTGCTCGCCGATCTGATAACCGGCGAGGATCCCGTGCGGTTGGTCCTGCTGTTTGCGGGGAATCTTGCGGGGATCATCGCTGGGTATCTGCTGCTCTCGCGAGTTGAGCGACGCAATCTCAAGCTACGGGATCCGCGCTCGCTGCATCATGTCACGGCCGCGATCATGTTCGCGGCGTTTGCGGCTGGCCTCGTCGGCACGATCGCCAATCCGCTCATCTTCGAAGGCAGCTCTTGGCAGGGTTTCCTCTTCTGGTTCGCTACGGAAGCCGTGAACTATGTGGCCTTTCTGCCCGTTCTTCTGACCCTGCCGGCACCGCGCCGGCGGCGGCTTCGCTACCCCCTCGCCGAACGCCGCTATGCCCGTCCGCCGCTGAACGCCGGCATGCTGCGCAAGCTTCTTCCCGGGCTCTCGCTCGTCGTCGGCCTGTTGCTGGCGACGGTGATCGGCGGACCGGGCGCTCTCGTGTTCACGCTGCCCGGCCTCTTCTGGTGCGGCCTTCGCTATTCAATTCCCGTCGTCGCGCTGCTGGGCCTGCTGACAAGCTGCGCAGTGCTGATCGAAGTCAACCATGACCATATCCGGCTTCTGGAAGGTATCGGGTCGCAGGCCTTCGCCCTTTCCGTACGGCTCGGCGTGGCGCTCATCACCCTGACACCGCTCTACGTCGCAACCGTCATCGCCGAGCGGAACGAGATCGTGCACAATCTGGAACGGCTCGCCTCGACCGATCCGTTGACCGGAGCGCTGAACCGTCGCGCATTCTTCCATCGCGGCGAGCGATTGATGAGGCTCCTCGCCCGCCAGGAACGTCAGGTCGCGGTCCTCATGCTCGACATCGACCATTTCAAACAGGTCAATGACCGGCACGGTCATGCAGGCGGGGACAGGATTCTGCAGGCGTTCACCCACACGATACGCGCGCAGTTGCGTGACGGAGCGCTGCTCGGCCGCTTTGGAGGAGAGGAGTTCGCGATCCTCCTTCCGATCGTAGCGGAGGGAGACGGGGCCATTGTCGCCGAACGCCTTCGCGCCGGCGTCGGTCAATTGCGCCTGTTCGACCAGTCCGGCCAGGTGTTGAAGGCGACGATCAGCATTGGCGTGGTGGAGGCGCAGGCCGACGCGACGCCCCTCACCGATCTGACGAACATTGCGGACAGGCGTCTGTATCTGGCGAAACGGAACGGTCGAAATCGGGTCGAATGGGGTGAGCGCAAGGCCGTGCAGCGCTAGGTGCGCCCCGCGATCCTTCTCCGCAATGTCGGCGTGCAGAACCCCGAACTGCCGGAAGAGATGAGCAAGATCGCCGAGGGATCTTCCGATCGAGGACGAGGCGGCCTGATCCAAGAAGAAGGGCGCGGCAACCGAAGTCGCCACGCCCCTGCTGGCTCGCAAAGCGAAACGACTTAGCGGTTCAGGCCCGCCGTCGCCGCGACTTCCGCTGCGAAATCGCTCTCTTCCTTCTCGATGCCCTCGCCCAGCTGGAAGCGGACATAGTCCTTGAGCACGATCGTCGCGCCCGCATCCTTGCCAGCCTTTGCGATGACGTCGGCGACCGGGGTCTTGCCATCCATCACGAACAGCTGGCTCAGCAACGCGTTCTCCTTGGCGAACTTCTTGACCGCGCCTTCGACCATCTTCTCGATGATGTCGGCCGGCTTGCCGCTCTCCGCCGCCTTCTCGCGGCCGATCGCGCGCTCACGCTCGAGCACGTCCTGATCGAGGCCGCTCTCGTCCAGTGCCAGTGGGAAGGCCGCGGCGATGTGCATCGCGATCTGCTTGCCCAGCGGCTCGAGCACGTCGACACCGGCTTCGCTCTCGAGCGCGACGAGCACGCCGATCTTGCCAAGGCCCGAGGCGGCAGCGTTGTGAACGTACGGGATCACCGCGCCGTTGGTCACTTCGACCTTCTTCGCGCGGCGAAGAACCTGGTTCTCGCCGATCGTGGCGATGTTGGCGGTGAGGACTTCCTCGACCGAACCGCCCTCGATCTTCGCTGCCTTGAGCGCATCGACGTCGTCGATGCCCTGCTCCAGCGCGACCGCGGTCACGTCGCGGACGAAACCCTGGAAGATCTCGTTCTTCGCGACGAAGTCGGTCTGCGAGTTGACCTCTACGGCCACGCCCTTGGTGCCGGCGACGGCCACGCCGACCAGACCCTCGGCCGCGGTGCGGCTCGACTTCTTGGCGGCAGCAGCCAGACCCTTGGCGCGCAGCCAGTCGGCCGCGGCCTCGATGTCGCCATTGGTTTCCGCAAGCGCCTTCTTGCAGTCCATCATGCCGGCGCCGCTCTTCTCGCGCAGTTCCTTGACGGCTGCTGCAGTGATCTCGGCCATGTCTAATTCCTCATGCTTAAGCTGTTTGCTTCGAATATGGTGCGGGCGGGGCATTGCGAAAACCGCCCTGCCCCGCCCGAATTACGCTTCGATGACGGCTCAGGCGTCGATCTGGCGCTCGCCCTCAGCGGCCGTTTCCGGCTCGGTCGAGGCGGCCGGGGCTTCCGGCTCGGCGATCGCAGCTTCGACCGGCGGCTCTTCGGCGGCGCCGAAGTCCGCACCGCTCACCACCTGCGCGTGCTGGTTGCCACGGGTCGCCGCGATGGCGATGGCTTCGCAGTACAGGCGGATCGCGCGGCTGGCGTCGTCATTCGCGGGGACCGGGAACGCGATGCCGTCGGGCGAGACGTTCGAATCGAGGATCGCGACGACGGGAATGCCCAGCGTGTTGGCTTCCTTGATCGCCAGCTCTTCCTTGTTGGCGTCGATCACGAACATGATGTCGGGAATGCCGCCCAGGTCGCGGATGCCGCCGAGCGACAGCTCCAGCTTGTCCTTCTCGCGGGTCAGGTTCAGCACTTCCTTCTTGGTCAGGCCGTGCGTGTCGCCCGAAAGCTGCTCTTCAAGCGTCTTGAGGCGCTTGATCGACTGGCTGATGGTCTTCCAGTTGGTGAGCATGCCGCCCAGCCAGCGGTGGTTGACGAAGTGCTGGTTCGACTTGCGCGCCGCCTCGGCGATCGCTTCCTGCGCCTGGCGCTTGGTGCCGACGAACAGCACCTTGCCGCCGGCGGCGACGGTCGACGACACGAACTCGAGCGCGCGCGCGAACAGCGGAACGGTCTGCGACAGGTCGATGATGTGGACGCCGTTACGCTCGCCGAAGATGTAGGGCTTCATCTTCGGGTTCCAGCGGTGCGTCTGGTGGCCGAAATGCGCGCCCGATTCGAGCAGCTGCTGCATGGAGACGACGGGTGCCGCCATAGGGATAACTCCTTCCGGTTGATCCTCTGGGAAGCGAGTGACCGACGAACCTGATGGCCCGCGGCACCGGGATATGATGCTTCCCATGTGGGGTTGAGGCGGCGCCCTTAGCCGAGGCCGCGACGGATTGCAATGCCAGGCCCCGATCGTAACGCTCGCGGCACAATTGGTATTGCATTATCAATGCAATGGTATTGTATATGTCCCATTGAGAACGCCGCGATCATGCCGGCGAGTCAGCATTGGGAGGGGAATCTTGGCGCGTGCAGATGCGGCGCCGGCGAGTGTAACCGCGCCGGCCAAGAACCACTATGTCATTCTGGATGGGCTGCGCGGCGTCGCCGCGCTGATGGTCCTGCTCATGCACCTGTTCGAGGGGCATACCGGCGGCGACCTCCACAAGATGATCATCAACCACGGCTATCTCGCAGTGGACTTCTTCTTCCTGCTTTCGGGCTTCGTCGTCGCCTACGCCTATGACGACCGCTGGGGCACGATGACCCAGTGGGAGTTCTACAAGCGCCGCCTCGTCCGGCTCCAGCCGATGGTGATCCTCGGCTCGATCATCGGCGCAGCGTTGTTCGTGTTCCAGATTGATCCCTTCTATCCGCTCGCTGCCGGCGCCTCGCTTTGGCAGGTGCTGATGCTGATGGTGATCGGCTTCACCCTCATTCCCGTTCTGCCATCGATGGATGTGCGCGGCTGGGGCGAGACCTTCCCGCTCAACGGCCCGGCCTGGTCGCTGTTCTTCGAATATTGCGCCAACATCCTTTACGCCGCCGGGCTGTACAAGCTGTCGAACCGCTGGCTCGGCCTGCTCGTCGCTATCGCGGGCGCGGCGCTGTTCCACCTCGCGGTATTCGGCGAGCGCGGCGATCTGGTCGGCGGTTGGACGCTCACCTGGGAAGGCGTGTATATCGGTTTCGTCCGCCTGCTCTTCCCCTTCTTCGCCGGCGTGCTGATGATGCGGCTCGGGATGCGGATCCGCATGAAGGGCGCATTCTGGGCCAGCAGCCTGCTGCTGATCGTCGCGCTCTCCTTGCCTCGCTTCGGCGGCACGGCCAATCTCTGGATGAACGGCCTCTATGAAGCGCTCTGCGTGCTCGTCATCTTCCCGCTGGTGGTCGCGATCGGCGCGGGGCAGCAGCAGATGGACGGTGTCTCACTTCGCATCGCACGTTTCTTCGGCGACCTCTCCTACCCGCTCTACATCACCCATTATCCGCTGGTGTACATCTACATGGCCTGGATCGTGACCGATAAGCCGTCGACGGGCGCGGCGATCCTCGGTGGGGTCGCAGTCGCCGCCGCCTCCATCGCGCTCGCCTATGCCAGCCTCAAGCTTTACGACCTTCCGGTCCGCCGCTGGCTCGGCAAGCGGCTGCTGTCGCGGAACGCCTAGCCGCGCGGATGTTCCGGCCGCTCCGCGAGCGGCCGGAACATGAGAACAGAAAGAGATTGACAGATGGAACGATAGCGGAACATAAAGGGCCCACACAGCGGACATGAAGCATGCGCCGCCCGGGAGGTTCACATGACCGCACTGCTCGTCGCCCTGCTCTTCACCACCGCCATCGCGGTTTCGATCTGGTCGATGTGGATCACGATCGCGCCGCGCCTCGATTATATGCGCGCGCTGCTGACCGGCGAGACCGTCCAGGCCCTCGCTCCTGCGGTGGCCCCGCGTGTCCGCGCGATCCGCTCCTCAGCGGCCACACCGATGGGCGCCGGCCAGTTCCGCGCAGCTGCCTGAGGAGTTAGACGGCGTAGCGCCTGGCGGTTTGCGCTTCCCGCCGGTGGATTTCCGCGCGATCTGCTTGCCCCAGGCGCTCAAGATCGGAAGCCGCGTCAAAGCGCCGCTGAGCTTCCGCGTCGATGACAGCCCCGATCTCAGCCTTGGATAAGATGCACCCCGGCCGGGATCAGCACGCTAAACTGACGGCGACGACGCGCGTCCTCGCCGATAGGCCTGCACGCTGAACGGCAGCGTAGCCAGATAGCTCACGCACAGCACCGTCAGGGTCTGCCAGGGCGCGGTAACCAATGCGGCAAGCAGGATCGCCAGCACCACCAGAGCCTCGAAGCGGACGTTGCGGCGCAAGCGCAGCGACTTCCACGAATAGGTGGCAAGGCTGGAGACCATCAGCAGGCCGACGAATGCCACCCAGGGCGTGACGATCCAGGGCGAACGCGCCAGCTCCTCGCCGCTCCACAGCCATACATAGAGGGGGAGCATCGCCAGCGCAGCGCCCGCGGGCGCCGGGATTCCGGTCAGATATCCGGCCAGCTTACGCGGCTGCTCGGTGTCCATCTGCGAATTGAACCGCGCCAGCCGAAGCGCGCAGAACACGGCATAGAGCAGCGCGACGATCCAGCCCAGCTTGGGGACATGCATCAATGCCCACAGATACAGGATCAGCGCCGGCGCGACCCCGAACGAGATCGCGTCGGACAGGCTGTCCAGCTCCGCGCCGAACTTGCTCTCGCCGCGAACCATGCGTGCGATCTGGCCGTCGATTCCGTCGAGCGCAGCGGCGAGCATGATCATCAGAACCGCGCGCTCCCAGTCCTGCGCGATCGCGAAGCGCACGCCGGTCAGGCCGGAGCACAGCGCCAATGCTGTGATCGCGTTGGGAGCGATGGTGCGCAGCGGGATGCCGCGCCGCAGGGGCCGCGGCTTCAGACTCACTGCGCCACGCCCTCCGCAGCAATCGCGCCCTTGCGGCCGACCACCGTCTCACCGGCGACGCACCGCTGGCCGAGCGCGACCTGCGGCGCATAGTCATCGGGCAGGAACACATCGACGCGGCTGCCGAAGCGGATCAAGCCGATACGCTGGCCGGCCGCGACCATGTCGCCGGGCTTTACGAACGTGACGATGCGGCGCGCGACGAGACCGGCGATCTGGGTGAAACCGACGCGCAGGCCATCGCGCGTCTCAACTACGAAGTGCTGGCGTTCATTCTCTTCGCTCGCCTTGTCCAGGTCAGCGTTGAGGAACTTGCCGGCGATATAGACGACCTGACGGATCGTTCCGGCCACCGGCGTGCGGTTGATGTGGACGTCGAACACGCTCATGAAGATCGAAACGCGCACGCGCGTCTCTTCGTTCAGCCCTTCCGGCCCCGCGATTTCGCGCGGTACGGGTACGCGCTCGATCATCGTGACCAGCCCGTCGGCGGGCGAGATGATCTGCCCCTCGGCCTGCGGCGTCACGCGGACCGGGTCGCGGAAGAAGGCGGCGACCCAGATCGTCACGCCGATCAGCAGGAAGCCCAATTCGTCCCAGATAGCGAACAGGAACAGCATCGTTACCGCTGCCGAGATCAGGACGTACTTGCGTCCTTCGGGGTGTACGGCGGGCCAGCGCCATTTGACCGTGTTGGTGACGACGGGTGGCTTGTCTAATGAAGGCATGGGCGGGCTTTAGCCGGGTTCGCCGCCGCATGACAATCGCTCGCCGCACTTTGTCTGTGGGCGACATGCAATGCGGGTTTCCGCCTGCGGTGCTCGCACTGCGAAGATAAGCGCTGGCCGCTCCACAATCGCATGCGCGCTTGTTGCCACCCAAAAATTCGCTTGGCGGCAACATTGCCAACCGGCTGAACGCTTGCGTACGCGAATTGCAGCCGCCCTTGATCCCCCCGCCCCTTCCTCCTAGACGCACCGCCAAACCTCCCTCACGAACAGGAAAGCGAGCATGGCGAAGATCAAGGTCAAGAACCCGGTCGTCGAGATCGACGGCGACGAAATGACGCGGATCATCTGGGAATGGATCCGTGAGCGCCTGATCAAGCCGTACCTCGACATCGACCTCAAATATTACGACCTCGGCGTCGAGAAGCGCGACGAGACCAACGACCAGATCACGGTCGATGCCGCCAACGCGATCAAGGAATTCGGCGTCGGCGTTAAGTGCGCCACGATCACCCCGGACGAGGCGCGCGTCGAGGAATTCAACCTCAAGGAAATGTGGAAGTCGCCCAACGGCACGATCCGCAACATCCTGGGCGGCGTCGTGTTCCGCGAGCCGATCGTGATCTCGAACGTCCCGCGCCTCATCCCGGGCTGGACCAAGCCGATCGTCGTCGGCCGTCACGCGTTCGGCGACCAGTATCGCGCGACCGACGTCAAGATCCCCGGTCCGGGCAAGCTGCGCCTCGTCTTTGAGGGCGCCGACGGTGAGGTGATCGACCGTGAGGTGTTCAACTTCCCGAGTTCGGGCGTCGCGATGGCGATGTACAATCTCGACGATTCGATCCGCGACTTCGCCCGCGCCTCGTTCAACTACGGTCTCAACCTGAAGTGGCCGGTGTATCTGTCGACCAAGAACACCATCCTCAAGGCCTATGACGGGCGCTTCAAGGACCTGTTCCAGGAAGTGTTCGACAATGAGGGCTTCAAGGAGAAGTTCGCCGAGGCAGGCATCGTCTATGAGCACCGCCTGATCGACGACATGGTCGCCTCGGCGCTAAAATGGTCGGGCGAGTTCGTCTGGGCCTGCAAGAACTATGACGGCGACGTTCAGTCGGACCAGGTTGCGCAGGGCTTCGGTTCGCTCGGTCTGATGACCTCGGTGCTGCTCTCGCCGGATGGCAAGACCGTCGAGGCCGAGGCGGCGCACGGCACCGTCACCCGCCACTATCGCCAGCATCAGCAGGGCAAGGCGACCTCCACGAACCCGATCGCCTCGATCTTCGCCTGGACCGGCGGCCTCAAGTTCCGCGGCAAGTTCGACGAGACGCCCGAAGTGGTGAAGTTCGCGGAGACGCTGGAGCGCGTCTGCATCGAGACCGTCGAGAGCGGCAAGATGACCAAGGACCTCGCGCTGCTGATCGGTCCGGACCAGCCCTGGATGACCACCGAGCAGTTCTTCGAAGCGATCCGCGAGAACCTCGAAACCGAAATGGCAAGCTGGCAGTAAGCCACTTAAAAGATGTGAATATTAGGGCCCGGATGTCGCGATCGACGTCCGGGCCTTTTACTTTCTGCTGCACCGGCGAAAAATCGCCCCCGCGGCCGATGACAAATCTGGCACCCGCCGTTTAGAGTGCGGCCATGGCGCTTGATCTGACCAACCACACATTCAGCGATACCCTTGTCATTCTGGGTGCCGCGGGGCTGGTCATCCCTGCCTTCACCCGCTTCCGGATCAGTCCGGTGATCGGCTTCATCCTCGTCGGTGCGCTGGTCGGCCCCGCGGGCCTCGGCCAACTCGTTCCACAGCTCCCGTGGCTCTATTATGTCACGATCACCGACCCTCATTCGATTGAGCCCTTCGCCGAATTCGGGATCATCCTGCTGCTCTTCTCGATCGGCCTCGAGCTCTCCTTCAAGCGACTATGGTCGATGCGGACGCTCGTGTTCGGGGTGGGCGCCGCCGAGTTGCTCGGTGCCGGGCTGCTGATCGGTACGGGGCTCTATTTCCTCGGACAGGGCTGGACCGGTGCGTTGGGTTTGGGGCTGGCGCTGGCCCTCTCTTCCACCGCGCTTGTCCTGCCTATCGCCGGGACCACCAGCGCGGTCGGCCGCTCGGCCTTCGCAATGCTGCTCTTCGAAGATCTGGCGCTGGTGCCGATCATCTTCCTGCTCGGCGCGCTGGCGCCTGCGGCAGCGGACGCGGGGATTGGCGAACTCGCGGGGGTGCTTGGCCGCGGCGCGATCGTGGTCGCCATCCTCTATGTCGGCGGACGGCTCTATCTGCCCCGGCTGTTCGCCCAGGCCGCGCGAACCAAGTCGCCCGAGCTGTTCCTCGCCGCGAGTCTGCTGGTCGTTATCGTTGCCAGCATGGCCACCACCGCGGTCGGCCTGTCGCCCATCGTCGGCGCGCTGCTCGCCGGCCTGCTGATCGCGGAGACCGAGTATCACAGCGAGGTCGAGGTCATTACCGCGCCCTTCAAGGGACTGGCGCTCGGCGTTTTCCTCATCACGGTGGGCATGCGTCTGGACCTGCGCATGGTGATGCAGGACTGGTCGCTGCTGCTCGCCGCGATCCTCGGCGTGATGGCGATCAAGGTTGCGGTCACGGTTGCCCTGCTCAAGCTGTCCGGCGCGCGGACCGGGACCGCGGCCGAGGCGGGCGTATTGATGGCCAGCCCATCGGAAACCACCCTCATCGTGCTTGGCGTCGCGGCGACTGCAGGGCTGATTCAGCCGTCCACTGCCGCCTTCTGGACCACCGTGACCGCGATCGGCCTCACCGTTACGCCGCTGCTGGCGAAGGCCGGCAGCTTCGCCTCGCGGAAGATCGAGGAGCGCGATCTGGATGCGGACATCGCCGCCAATCCTGAAATCACGCCCGGCGGCACCGTCATCATCGGCTTCGGCCGCGTCGGCCGCACTGTCGCGGACATGCTGAAAGCGCATGGCAAGCCCTATGTCGCCGTAGATGCGGACATTGATGGCGTCGCTCAGGCACGGCGCGAAGGCTATACGGTGATGTTCGGCGACGTCGCGCGCAGCGAGCTGGTCGATCGGCTCAACCTCGGCCATGCCGATGCGCTGATCCTGACAATGGACGATCCGGTCCTCACCGTCCGCCTCACCCGCCGCGTGCGCAACTGGGTTCCGACGATCCCGATCATCGCCCGCGCCCGCGACACTGCCCATGCCGCCGAGCTCTATAAGGCCGGCGCCACCGATGCGGTGCCCGAAACGCTCGAAAGCTCGCTTCAGCTCTCTGAGGCCGTGCTCGTCGATCTCGGCGTCGCGGTCGGGCCGGTGATCGCGTCGATCCACGAGAAACGCGACGAGATGCGCAAGGAGATCAAGGAAGCCGCCGGCCTCGAACGCGAGCCGCGGCTGCGGCGGGCGCGCAAGGCCGAAGCTTAACCCATCCGCGCCCGCACCACGCGCTTCAGTACGTCGAGCGGCATCGCGCCCTTGCGCAGGACGTCGTGGAACTTGCGGGGATCCCATTGGGCGCCAGCCTTCGCCTTGGCTTCGTCGCGCAACTCGACCCAGACGGTATGCCCGATCTTGTAGCTGCACGCCTGGCCCGGCCAGACGGTGTAGCGATCGATCTCGCCCTGGCTGCGGCCACGGGCAATGCCGGTGGTGGCGATGAAATAGTCGGTCGCCTTCTCGCGGCTCCAGCGCTTGGCATGCATGCCGCTATCGACGACAAGCCGCGTCGCACGGAACAGCAGCGACTGGAGATAGCCGACCTGCCCCAGCGGATCGCCCTCGTACATCCCCATCTCGTCGGCGAGCTGCTCGGTATAGAGCGCCCATCCCTCGCTATAGCCGCTGAAGCCGCCGCGGCGGCGGATCAGCGGGATGGCCGATGATTCGAGCGCCAGCATCACTTGAAGGTGATGGCCCGGCACCGCCTCGTGATAGCTCAGCGTCGCCAGCCCGAACTTGGGCCGGTCGAACGTGTCGCGCAGGTTGATATAGTAGATGCCCGGGCGTGAGCCATCGAGCGTCGCGGCCTGATAATAGCCGCCCGGCGCCCCCGCCTGAATCGACGGCGGCACACGACGAACTTCGACCGGTGCCTTGGGCAGGCTCGCGAACTGCTCGGGTAGCCGCTTCTCCATCGCGCGCACTTGCGCGCGCAGTGTTTCGAGGAGCGCTTCCCTGCCCGGATCGGTATTCGGGAAGAGCTGATCGGGCCGTTCGTTGAGCGCCACCAGGCGAGCACCGACCGTCCCCTCGCTGATCCCCTGCGATCTCAGGATCGTATCGATCCGAGCGCTGATCTCCGCGACCTGCTCAAGGCCCAGCTTGTGGATCTCGTCGCCGGTCATGCGCACCGTGGTCGCCGCCTCGGCCGCCGCCGCGTAATAGGCCTCGCCGTCGGGAAGCCGCCAGACGCCCGCGTCATGCACCGCCTTGCCGCGCAACTCGGTGACGAGCGCGCGCTGACGGTCGAACGCGGGGAATACCTTCTCCGCCACGATCTTCGCGGCCTGCGCCGCGCGCTCGGGCGGGAGGTTCGCGGCCCTGAGCTTGGCGGCATAGCTGGTGACCAGTCCGGTCTCCGCCGCTGGCCTCTCACGCAGCGCCGCGAACTGCTTGAGCGTCGTGTCGAGGATGTAGTCAGGCGCGAATACGCCCCGCGCCGCGTCGGCCCGTTGGCGCGCGGTTTCCTGGTCGATGACGTTCGCGAACGCGCCGAGCCGCGCCAGATAAGCGTCGGCATCGACCGCGTCCTTCACGCGATGCTGGGTGTCGAGGAAATCGGGCACCTCGCGATAGGCGCCGCTCAGCTGGCTGAGGCGGAACGGGACGAAGCGGCCGCCGCTATCGCCATAGGTGAACTGCTCCCGCCCGGCGATGCTGCGCTCGAGCTGATAGGTGACAACGTCTTGATCCAGCCGGGCGTCCTCGCCCAATGTCTCCGGTGCGAAACCCCGAACCATCGCCAGTTCGCGTTTCGAACGGGCCAGATCGCGCGCGTCGTCCGCCAGGGTACGACCTGAAAGCTGAGACTTGAGCGCTGCGTTCTTGCCGGTATCGAGCCCGAGCGATGTCGCGCCTTCCGGGCTTTCGGTCAGGCGATCCTCGAAGATCTTGTCGAGCAGGACGCGGAACTTCGCGTCCGCGCTGCCGGCCGCTTTCGCCTGACGTGCGGTGGCGGGAAGCGCGGCAACCAGCGCCGCAGCGCCAGCCGAACCAACGAACGAACGGCGGCGCATCGGCATCTGGCTTATCACTCCATCAAATCAATTGTTGAGCGCGGGCACCTGGCGCACGCACGCCGCCAGCGCAGCGCTTGTCGCGCCGTCCTGCGCACGCAGCCGCGCTTCGGCCGCCGCGCCATCGCGCGCCACTTCGGCCTCGACCGCTTTCGCGTTCTTGCCGGCCGCGCGACCGGCATCGGAGGCGGCCATGCCCCAGAAGATCGTGTGATCGAACAGCGCCGATTCCTGCGGCGTTCCCTTACCGATCTTCGCGGCGGCATTGGTCAACGCCGCGCAGCGCAGCGCCTCGGGATAGGGCGGCACCTTCCCCTGCGCCGAAACGCCGGGGCTAACGCACAGGACCGCAGCGGCGGCGGCGGTCAGGAAAACACGGTCAGGCAGCTTCTTTCTCCTCGGCAAGCGCCCCCTTCACGGCTTCGATCGCGGCCGGGCCGTTATTGCCCTCCGGCCCGCCACCCTGTGCCATGTCCGGGCGCCCGCCGCCGCCCTGCCCGCCCAGCGCGGCAACGCCACGCTTGACGAGTTCTACGGCGCTCAGGCTCCCGGTCAGGTCGTCGGTGACGCCGACCGCAATCGCTGCACGCCCTTCATTTACCGCGACAAAAGCTACCACACCTGAACCGATCCGGCCCTTCGCCTCATCCACCGCACCGCGCAGCGCCTTGGGATCGAGCCCGTCGAGGATCTGTCCGACGAAGTTGACCCCGCCGATCTGCTCCGGCCCGGCGGGCGCCGCGGCACCCGCACCGCCACCCAGCGCAAGCGCCTTCTTGGCCTCGGCCAGTTCCTTCTCCAGCTTGCGGCGTTCCTCGATCAGCGCGACCACGCGCGCCGCCACCTCGTCGGGCGAGGTCTTGAGGCTCGCCGCCACCTCGCGCAGCTTGGCATCGCGATCGGCCAGCCACAGCCGCGCCGCCTCGCCGGTCAGCGCCTCGATCCGGCGGACGCCGCTCGACACCGCGCTTTCGCTGATGATCTTGAACACCGCGATGTCGCCCGTGGCGCGGACATGGGTGCCACCGCACAGCTCGACCGAATAGCGCTTGTCGGTCTGGCGGCCCATCGAGAGCACGCGCACCTCGTCGCCATATTTTTCGCCGAACAGCGCCAGCGCACCCGCCGCAACTGCATCGTCCGGGGTCATCAGCCGGGTGCTGACGGTCTCGTTCGCGCGAATCTCGGCATTCACTTCGGCCTCGATGTCCGCAATCTCCTGTGCGCTCAGCGCCGAGGGGTGCGAGAAGTCGAAGCGCAGGCGATCGGGCGCCACCAGGCTGCCCTTCTGCGTCACATGCCCGCCCAGGCGGTTGCGCAGCGCCGCATGCAGCAGGTGGGTCGCCGAATGGTTGGCGCGGATCGCGTCGCGGCGCGCCACGTCGATCGCCAGCTTCACTGTATCGCCGACCGCAAGCTCGCCACTCTCGATCCTGGCATGATGTGCGTGCAGACGGCCGAGCGGCTTGCTGGTGTCGCTCACGACGGCCTTCACCTTGTCGCCGCTGATGACACCCGCGTCGCCCATTTGGCCGCCGCTCTCGCCATAGAAGGGGGTCTGGTTGGTGAGGATGAACACCTCATCCCCCGGCCCCGCCTTGTCGACTCGCGCACCGTCCTTGACCAGCGCGACTACCTGGCCCTCGCCATCGGTGGCGGTATAGCCGGTGAACTCGGTTCCGCCGAGTTCCTCGGCGATGTCGAACCAGACGTCGTCCGAAGCCTTGGCGCCCGAGCCCTTCCAGGCAGCGCGCGCGGCATCCTTCTGGCGCTTCATCGCGGCGTCGAAGCCCTCGCGATCCACCGCCATGCCCTGCGGGCGCAGCGCGTCCTCGGTCAGGTCGTAGGGGAAGCCATAGGTGTCGTAGAGTTTGAACGCGGTTTCACCGGACAGCGTATCGCCCTCGCCCATGCCCGAGGTTGCCTCGTCGAGCAGCTTGAGGCCGTTCGCCAGCGTCTGGCGGAAGCGGGTCTCCTCCTGCAGCAACGTTGCCTCGATCAGCGGCTGCGCGCGCACCAGTTCGGGATAGGCTCCGCCCATCTCGGCCACCAGCGACGGCACCATGCGGTACATCAGCGGTTCCTTGGCACCCAGGATATGCGCGTGACGCATCGCACGGCGCATGATCCGGCGCAGCACATAGCCGCGGCCCTCGTTCGCGGGGAGCACGCCGTCGGCGACCAGGAAGCCGGCCGAGCGCAGATGATCGGCGATCACGCGGTGGCTCGCCTGATGCTCGCCCTTGGTCGACGCGCCGGTCAGGGCACCGCTCTCTGCGATCAGCGCCTTGAAGACGTCGATATCGTAATTGTCGTGGACCCCCTGGAGCACCGCCGCGACACGCTCCAGCCCCATACCGGTGTCGATGCTGGGCTTGGGCAGTTCGCTGACGATCTCGTCATTCTCCTGCAGATACTGCATGAAGACGAGGTTCCAGATCTCGACGAAGCGATCACCATCTTCCTCGGGGCTTCCCGGAGGGCCACCCCAGATATGGTCGCCATGATCGTAGAAGATTTCCGAGCACGGCCCGCACGGCCCATCGGATCCCATCGCCCAGAAATTGTCCTTGGTGGCGATGCGGATGATCCGCTCTTCGGGCAGGCCCGCGATCTTCTTCCACAGATCGAACGCCTGATCGTCGGTATGATAGACGGTCGCGGTCAGCTTGTCGGGCGATAGGCCCCATTCCTTGGTCAGCAGCGTCCAGGCATGGGTGATCGCCTGTTCCTTGAAATAGTCGCCGAAGCTGAAATTCCCCAGCATTTCAAAGAAGGTGTGGTGGCGCGCCGTATAGCCGACATTGTCGAGGTCGTTGTGCTTGCCGCCCGCGCGAACGCACTTCTGGCTGCTCGCCGCGGTCGAATAGGGCCGCGTCTCCAGACCGGTGAACACATTCTTGAACGGCACCATGCCCGCATTGACGAACATCAGCGTCGGATCGTTGTGCGGCACCAGCGGCGCCGAGGGCACGCGCGCATGCCCCTGGCCTTCGAAATAGTCGAGGAAGCTGCGGCGAATATCGTTGGTCGAAGTCATCGCGCCGACTTAGGGGCGAGATCGCCTTCGCTCAAGCGAAACGGTGCGATCAGGCTGATCGAGACAGTTTCGCGAGCGCAGCGGCACCACGTGGACTGATCCGATAGCCGGTCTCGAGCGAGATCGTAAGGCCGCGATTCTTGAGTTCCCGCACCCGCGCCTTGAACCGGTCGCGCGGCATCCCCAGCGGTTCGGCGATATCGGCCGCGCGGACTTCGGGTGCCTGATCGATGGCCCTCAGGATCGGCAGCGCCCAGTCGATCCGGACGAGCCAGGCCGGAATGTCGGGATCGACATCGGCCTGTTCACGCAGTGCTTCCCTGGGGTCTTCGTCGATTCCCGCCAGTTCGATCCGGTACAGGTCGCCGGGGCGGCTGTTCAACTCCCGCAACAGGGCATCGCGATCCGCATAGCCAGCCGCGACCGCCTCCTCCGCATCGATCGCCATGAGCTCGATACGCTCGACCAGTCCAAATCGCACCACACCGTGGGCTGTGCGCTGCGTGCCACCGGTCACAGCCGCCGCGCTACGCCACCGGCGAAACGCAAGGGTGATGGTTTCGTTCGCAACGCCCTCCAGAGTATCGCGGCGGAACAGCATCGGTCAGAGCCGGTCGATCGCTGGCTGCGGTTCGGAAAAATAGCGCGGTCCCGTCTTGGTCATATGGAAGCAGTCCTCCAGCCGCACCCCGAATTTGCCGGGCAGATAGATGCCCGGTTCGTTGGAGAAGCACATGCCCGCGGCCAGCTTCGTCGTCTCGCCGCGCACCAGGTTGATCGGTTCGTGCCCGTCCATACCGATGCCGTGCCCGGTGCGGTGCGACAGACCCGGCAGCTTGTAGTCCGGCCCGTAACCAAGCGAGCTGTAGTAGCGCCGCACCGCGTCATCCACAGCACCTGCCGGCGTCCCGATCTGGGCTGCGGCAAAGGCGATTTCCTGCCCGCGCTTCATCTCGCTCCACACCTTGCGCTGCTCGGCCGTGGCTTCCCCATGGACGAAGGTGCGCGAGATGTCGCTTTCATAGCCATGGACCCGCGCGCCGCAGTCCATCAGCACCACCTCGCCTTTCGCCACGCGCTGCGGCTTGCCGGTGCCGTGCGGATAGGCCGACGCCTCGCCCAGCAGGATCAGGTTGAACGCCACCTCTCCGCCGAGCTTGCGGGTCGCCGCGCTCATCAGCGCGGCGATGTCCTGCGGCGTCATCCCCGCCTGAACCTGCGGGTGCGTCCAGCGATAGGCGGCCATCGTCACATCCGCAGCCTTCTGCATCAGAGCGATCTCGGCCGGGGTCTTGATCATCCGGCATCCGCGCACGACCGAATTGGCGGAAACGATCAGGCGTGCATCGCCGATCGCCTGAGCCAGGCCGGTCACCGCGAAATGCCGTACCGTTTCCTCGATCCCGATGCGGTGGTTCTGCAGCCTCTTCTCGCGCAGCCAGCCCGCGATCACCGCGAACGGGCTTTCATGTTCCTGCCACACCCGCACTTGCGCCGGAACGCCCAGCGATTCGCGGACCGACGGCTCCTCGAAGAAGGGGGTAACGATCATCGGATCGCCTTCGACGGGGATCACTGCTGCGGTCAGCCGCTCGCTGCGCCCCCAGCGCACGCCTGTGAAATAGAGCAGGCTCGACCCGGGCTCGATCAGCACCGCGCCGATGCCGTTCGCTTTCATCAGCGCCTGCGCCCGGGCAAGCCGCACACGGCGTTCCTCCGGCCCGATCGGGATCGCATCCGCCGTGATATTTTTCAGGTCCGCAGCAGAGGGTTCTGCCCTCTGCGGGACTCTAGCATGAGCAACGAGGGGAGCCGCGGCGGCGGCGGCGAGCAGTGTTCGGCGGGACAAGATCATGATCACCAGCGATACGGCTCTTGACCCGCGCGCCGCAATCCCCTGTCTAGGCGCCGCAAAGAGGGGAGCCCAATGGCCAAGAAACTGACGACATTCATCCTGATTGCGCTCGTGGCGGGCGCGATCGTGGGCCTTGGGCTCCATTACGGCATCCATAACAGCTTCGGCGCCGATTCGGCGGGCGCAGAAGCCGAGCTGAAGACCGTCGCCGGCTATTTCTCGATCGTCACGACGATCTTCCTGCGCCTGATCAAGATGATCATCGCGCCGCTGGTCTTTGCCACCCTCGTCGCCGGTATCGCGCATATGGGCGACACAGCCGCGCTGGGCCGGGTGGGCGGCCGCGCAGTCGCCTGGTTCATCTGCGCCAGCCTCGTCTCGCTCACGCTGGGACTGATTCTCGTCAATCTGTTCCAGCCCGGCGTCGGCCTCAACTTCCCGCTGCCACCGGTCGACGCCACCAGCGGCGTCGAGAAGGCTGCCTTCAACCTCAAGGACTTCTTCACCCACGTCTTCCCCGCATCGGGGATCGAGGCGATGGCAAAGAACGAAATCCTCCAGATCGTGATCTTCTCGCTGTTCATCGGCGTCGCGATCACGGCGGTGGGCGAGAAGGCCAAGCCGTTGGTCAGCGCGGTCGAGGCACTGGTCCATGTGATGCTGCAGGTGACGAACTACGTCATGCGCTTCGCTCCGATCGCGGTGTTCGCAGCGGTGGCGGGGACTTTGGCGGAGCGCGGCCCGGCGATCATCGGCAACCTCGCCTACTTCATGGGCACGTTCTACATCGCAATGTTTACGCTCTGGGCGCTGCTGATCGGCGTCTGTTATCTGATCGTCGGCAAGCGTACCGGACTGCTGGTCCGCTACATCCGCGATCCGCTGCTCCTCGCCTTCTCGACCGCATCGTCCGAGGCCGCCTATCCGCGAACGCTGGAGGCACTCGACCGCTTCGGCGTACCGCCGCGCATCGCCAGCTTCGTGCTGCCGCTGGGGTACAGCTTCAACCTCGACGGCTCGATGATCTACATGACCTTCGCGACGATCTTCATCGCGCAGGCCTATGGCATCGATCTGACCTTGGGTCAGGAAATCACGATGCTGCTGGTGCTCATGATCACCAGCAAAGGCATTGCCGGCGTGCCCCGCGCCAGCCTGGTCGTCATCGCCGCCACGCTCGGCTTCTTCGACATTCCGGAAGCCGGCCTGCTGCTCATCCTCGGTATCGATCACTTCCTCGACATGGGCCGCTCGGCGACCAACGTCGTCGGCAACGCGGTGGCGAGCGCCGTGGTGGCGAAATGGGAAGGCGGCCGCCTCGATCCCATCGAACCCGCCGATATCGAGCCGCCCCACGCACCTACCGGCGGCGGCCCCGCGGTGGACGAGCAAAGCTTCAGCGAGTTCGGCAAACCCCCGGCGGGCGGCTCTCAGGCATAGGCATAGGGCCCGCCTGCGGAGAGCGCGGCCTGATAGGCAGGCCGCGCATGCACCCTGGCCAGCCAGGCGATCGTCGCCGGGCGTGAGGCATCGAGCCCCGCCCGGCTTCGTGCCGCTTCGAGCGGGAAGCTCATCATCACATCCGCCGCGCTGAAATCGTCTCCGGCGAACCAGTCATGCTGCGAGAGGTGCGCCTCGACATAGTCGAGATGCACGTCGATCATCGGCTGAATCTTCTTCTGCGCGGTCTTGCCGAGCAAGGGCACACGGCCCAGCACCAGCTTGACCAGTAGCGGCGGCATCAGCGAGCCCTCGGCATAGTGAAGGAAATGCCGATAGCGCAGCACCGCGTCGCGATGTGCCGGCGCCCCGAGCCGCCCGTCGGCCTTCTCGACCAGATACTCGATGATCGCGCCCGTTTCCGCGATGGTGCGGTCAAGGCCGCCATCCGCCTCGTCGTCGACGATCACGGGCGACTTGCCGAGCGGGTGCACCGCACGAAGTTCGGGCGGGGCGAGCATCGTCGCCTTGTTTCGTTGGTAGCGCTCGATTCGATAGGGCAGCCCGAGCTCCTCGAGCAGCCACAACACGCGCTGCGAACGTGAATTTTCCAGATGGTGGACGGTGATCATCGGCCGGGCATCCTCGTTGACATCATGCAAGGCTGCACTGCCCGGCCGAGGATGGCCAGCGTCAAATCAGACGGTCGACCACCTGCAGCTCCACAGAACGGCAGGCACGGCAAGCGAAAGCGGTGGACCGGCCTTGTCCTCCACCCGGTTTCTCAGGAACCGCCGGCCGCATCGATGCCGATCAACTCGACGGTGAACAACAGCGTTGCGCGGCCCGGGATCGGTCCGCGTCCATTGGGGCCATAGGCCAGCTCCTGCGGAATCGCGAGCTCCACCTTGTCGCCGATGCCCATCAGCTGGACGCCTTCCTGCCAGCCCTTGATGACGCGATTGAGCGGAAAAGTCGCCGGTTGGCCGCGCTTGACCGAGCTGTCGAATTCGACACCATCGCTGAAGGTGCCGGTATAGTGGACGGTGACCCGATCGAGCGGGCCGGGCCGCTGGCCGCTGCCGTCTCCCGCGATCCGGCGCCACCGCAGCCCGCTCGGAGTGACATGCCAGCCCTTTGCTCCGTGACGCTCGGCCAGCGCCAGCATCTGGCGATTCTGCCAAGCGACATCCTGCGAGTGATCGGGTTGAGGGGAATCCTGAGCAGCAGCCGCGTCGGCCCCTGCTGCAATCGCGCAGCTCAACAGAAGCGATTTCGAGAAACTCAGCACCAACTCCGCCCTCCCCTTGCTCACCCGGCCCCCTTGCTCACGCCGGTTCGCGAGCCGTTCGCCCGCACAGCTACTCAATCGCTCCGTTCCTACCAAGCCGAAAGACCCGGCGCGTGGGGCGCCGGGCCTTCCGATGGGAAGCGAGTCCCGTGACCGCCGCCGCTCATCACGATACGGCGCGGCCCAATCCTGTTACCGTTCCGCCAGGCCCCTCGAAGTTCACGAAGTTACGCGGAACGGCATTCAAACTGTCATCTTCGTCAGTTCCGTCAGTCTTCCGAACCCTCGTCCTCGGCATCGGGGCCGGTCATCATCTCTTCGGCGACCTGCGCGGTGCGGCTGCGGATCGCAGTCTCAAGCCGGTTGCAGACCTCAGGGTTCTCCTTGAGGAACGTCTTGGCGTTCTCGCGCCCCTGACCGATGCGGATGCTGTCATAGCTGAACCACGCACCCGCCTTCTCGACCAGCCCGGCCTTGACGCCGAGGTCGAGGATTTCGCCGATCTTCGAGATGCCTTCACCATACATGATGTCGAATTCGACCTGCTTGAACGGCGGGGCGACCTTGTTCTTCACCACCTTCACGCGGGTCGCGTTGCCGATGATGTCGTCGCGATCCTTGATCTGGCCGGTGCGGCGGATGTCGAGGCGGACCGAGGCGTAGAATTTCAGCGCGTTGCCGCCGGTCGTGGTTTCCGGATTGCCGTACATCACGCCGATCTTCATGCGCAGCTGGTTGATGAAGATCACCATGCAGCGCGACCGGCTGATCGAGCCGGTCAGCTTGCGCAGCGACTGCGACATCAGGCGCGCCTGCAGGCCGACATGGCTGTCGCCCATCTCGCCCTCGATTTCGGCGCGGGGAACCAGCGCAGCGACCGAGTCCACCACCAGTACGTCGATCGCGTTCGACCGCACCAGCGTGTCGGTGATCTCCAGCGCCTGCTCGCCGGTATCTGGCTGTGAGACGATCAGCTCGTCGATGTTGACGCCCAGCTTCTTGGCATAGACGGGGTCGAGCGCATGTTCGGCATCGACGAACGCGGCGACGCCGCCATTCTTCTGTGCCTCGGCGATCACGTGCAGCGCCAGCGTGGTCTTGCCCGAGCTTTCCGGGCCATAGACCTCGATCACGCGCCCGCGCGGAAGGCCGCCCACGCCGAGCGCGATGTCGAGCCCGAGCGAACCAGTCGAGATCGCCTCGACCTGCATCGTCTCCTTCGAGCCGAGCTTCATCGCCGAGCCCTTGCCGAACGCGCGATCGATCTGCGCGAGTGCGGCGTCGAGCGCCTTCTGTTTATCCGAAGAAATCGCCATGTTTCCGTCGATCACCTTGAGGGAAGCTGCCATCCGAAGTCTCCGTCGCTAGAGGCTTTACGCCCCGCCTTCAACAGGCCTGTCATCACAATGTTGATGATTGCGTATAGCATTTGTTCCACTAGAACAAGAGTGGAACAATCATTTTTTGTTCTCATCTCCCTGGAGGAAGCAATTGACCGAACCGACACGCTGCCGCTGGTCTCAGAGCAACCCGCTCGACACCGTCTATCACGACACCGAATGGGGTGTTCCCGTCCGCGATTCGCGGCTGCTGTGGGAAACGCTGATGCTCGAAGGATTCCAGGCTGGCCTGTCCTGGTCGACGATCCTGAAGAAGCGCGACGGGTTTCATGCCGCCTTTGCCGGATGGGACCCGGTCAGGGTCGCCGCGTTCGGCCCTGACGACGTCGAGCGGCTGATGGCCGACCCCGGCATCGTTCGCGCCCGTGCCAAGATCGAGGCCGCGATCGGCAATGCCCGCGCCTATCTCGCTTTTGCCGAGCGGGGCGAGGATTTCGGCGACTGGGCATGGAGCCTTGCCGGCGGCGCGCCGATGAAGGGCGATGGCGAGAGCGTTCCCGCGAAAACCGCAACCTCCGAAGCCATTTCCAAGGCACTCAAGGCAAGGGGTTTCAAGTTCGTGGGACCGGTGATCGTCTATGCCTGGATGCAGGCGGTCGGGATGGTCAACGATCATGCCGTCCACTGCTTCCGTCGCGATCAGGTCTGAACGGGGTTGACGCTAAGCCGTTCACGCAACGTTTAAGGAGCGTACGCCTGACGCTTGCCCCGCGGCTGCGTTCGCGCGATCCTGCACGGCCATGAACGACGATCTTTCCGCCTTCATCGCCGGCCTGCCCAAGGCCGAACTTCACCTGCATATCGAGGGGAGCCTCGAACCCGAGCTGATGTTCGCGTTGGCGAAGCGGAACAAGGTGGCGATCCCGTTCGACAGCGTCGAGGCGGTGCGCGCCGCCTACAGCTTCAGCCGGCTGCAGGACTTCCTCGACATCTATTATGCCGGGGCAGAGGTGTTGCGGACCGAGCAGGATTTCTATGACCTGGCCGATGCCTATTTCGCGCGCGCTGCGGCGGACGGGGTCGTGCATGCGGAGATCTTCTTCGATCCGCAGACCCATACCGATCGCGGCATCCCGTTCCAGGTCGTTGCGGACGGGCTGCTCGCCGCGATGCGCGATGCAGAGGGACGGCATGGCCTGAGCTCGAAGCTGATTCTCTGCTTTCTGCGCCACCTCGACGAGGAGGCGGCCTTCGCCACGCTCAAGACAGCCGAACCCTGGCTTGACCGGATCGAGGGGGTCGGCCTCGATTCGTCGGAAGTCGGCCACCCGCCCGAGAAGTTCGCACGCGTCTTTGCCGCGGCTGGCGATCTCGGCCTCAAGCGCGTGGCGCACGCCGGGGAGGAAGGGCCGCCTGACTATGTCTGGCAGGCGCTCGATATCCTCAGGATCGACCGGCTCGACCATGGCAATCGCAGCCTGGAGGATCCCGCGCTGGTGAGGCGGCTGGCCGATGAGGGGATGACGCTGACCGTCTGCCCGCTTTCGAACCACAAGCTCTGCGTGGTGGACGATATGGCCGACCATCCGCTCGACCGAATGCTTGCCCACGGCCTCGCCGCTACGGTCAATTCGGACGATCCCGCCTATTTCGGGGGCTATGTCGCGGACAATTACCGGGCGGTCGCGGCGGCGCGCGGGCTGGGCAAGGCGGAACTGACCAGGCTCGCGCGCAACAGCTTTACCGGCTCGTTCCTCGATGAGCGAACGAAGGCGGCGTATCTCGGCCAGCTCGATGCATTCGTGGCGGCGAACTGATGCCGGTCTTCACTCCCATTTCGCACGAGCAGCTCGTCGCCGACGTGCTTGCGATTGCTGCCGCTATCCATGCCGATCGCGACTGGAAGCCCGATTTCATCATCGGCATCGGCCGCGGCGGACTTTCGCCTGCGGTCTATCTGAGCCACGCGACGGGCATGCCGATGCTCTCGGTCGATCACAGTTCGCAGGTCCACGACTTCGCCGACGCCCCGCTCGAGCGGCTGGCGGAGCGTACCCGGGCCGGCGAGAAGCTGCTCTTCCTCGACGATATCAACGATAGCGGCGCGACCATCGCCAAGCTGCGCACGAAGCTCGCTGCGGCGGGGGCGACGCCCGGTGCGGTCCGGTTCGCGACCTTGCTCGACAACGCGACGTCCAGCCAGCGCGTCGAGTATGCCGCGCGCGCGATCGATCGCACGGTGACCAAGGACTGGTTCGTGTTCCCGTGGGAAGCGGTCGCCCCGGCGGCATCGATCGCCGCGGACGCTGCCGAAATGCCGGACCGGATCGCCTAGCCTAGAGGCCGGCCAGTGCCTGCTCGATCGCATCCATCGTGAAAGGCTTGGCGAGGATCGGCCGGTGCTTGTGCCCTTCCACGATCATGTCGTCGCCGCCGCCCGTCGCGACCACGAACGGAACGCCCGCCGCCGCCAGCGCATCGGCGACCGGCCAGCATTTTTCGCCACCGTTCAGGTTCACGTCGACGATCGCCGCGTCGATCCCGCCTGCCGCGACCAGCGGGAGCGCGGTCGAAACGCTGTCGGCGACGCCAGCCACCTGCCGGCCGAGGATATCCAGATAATCCTCGAGCATCATGGCGATCAGCGGCTCGTCTTCGACGACAAGGATGCGGGTATGCACGGTCATTGCGATCGAACTAGCCGAGGAAGCCAGGTTTCACCAACCCCTTATTTCGCGGTCAACGCAGCGCGCGCGGCTTCCGCAAGTTGCTGGACTGAAAAGGGTTTGGGCAGGAACGCGACATTGTCGAGGTCGATGGACTTGCGCAGCTGCTCCTCGGCGTAACCCGACATGAAGATGATCTTGAGGTCGGGGTAGCGCTTGCGCGCGTGGCGCACCATCGTCGGCCCGTCCATCGTCGGCATCACCACGTCGGAGATGAGCAGATCGGGCTTGGCGCTGGTCTGGAGCAGCTCCAGCGCAGCCTCGCCATTCTCGGCGGTCAGCACGGTATAGCCCTGCCGGGCCAGCGCGCGTTCGGCGACGGTGCGCACCATCGCCTCGTCCTCGACCAGCAGGATCGTGCCGCTGCCCCACAGATCGCCCTGCACGGGCTTTGCCGCCGGGGCCTTGGCCGATGCGTCGCCCGCCGTGTCGACCGGCAGATAGATGGTGAAGACCGCACCCTTGCCCTTCGGGCTTTCGGCAAAGATGAACCCGCCCGACTGTTTGATGATGCCATAGACGGTCGAGAGGCCGAGGCCGGTCCCCTTCCCCACTTCCTTGGTGGTGAAGAAGGGTTCCCAGATATGCGCGAGCACTTCGGCCGAGATGCCGGTGCCGGTGTCCGAGATGCGCAGCGCAGTATAGTCGCCGACGGGGAGAACATCTTCGTCCATCGCCCGCACCTCATGCGCCGGGACCCCGAAGGTCTCGATCGTCAGCGTGCCGCCGCCATTGGGGCTCTTGGTCAGCATCGCATCGCGCGCATTGACCGCGAGGTTGACCACGACCTGCTCCAGCTGCCCCGGATCGGCGCGCACCGGGCCGAGGTTGCGGCCATGGTTCACCACGAGCTCGACCGTCTCGCCGAGCAGGCGCTTCAGCAGGTTCGACACTTCCGAGATCACGTCCGGCAGCTGCAGCACCTGCGGCCGCAACGTCTGCTGGCGCGAGAAGGCAAGCAGTTGACGGGTCAGCGCAGCCGCACGGTTCGAGTTGATCAGGATCTGCTGGATATCGTCATAGTCGCTGTCGCCGGGCGCGTGGCGCATCAGCATCAGGTCGCAATGGCCGATCACCGCGGTCAGGATGTTATTGAAGTCGTGCGCGACGCCGCCGGCGAGCTGGCCCACGGCCTGCATCTTGGTCGCCTGCGCCACCTGCCGCTTCAAGCGCCCCTCCTCGCCCGCGTCGCGCAGGCTGAGCAGCACCGCCGCCTCGCCCAGTCCGCGGGCGGCCGCGATCGAGATGGCGACGCCCTCGTCTGGCGCCTCGGCGAACCGTACGGTCATGTCGGCGGAATGCGCCGCGCCGCTGGCGAACCGGCGGATCGCGTCGGCCAGTGCGGCCTTGTCCTCGCGCACCACCAGATCGCCGGGATAGATCGGCGGGTTCGCCTGGTTGACGTGGGCGGCGCGGACAAAGGCGTCGTTCATGTGCACGAAGCGCCCGTCGCTGCCGACAAGGGCGATGCCTGAGGGCAGGAGCGAGATCAGTGACCGGACATGCGCGCCGGCGGTATCGCCGATCGCCGGCTGCGGGATCGCCAGCTCGTCATCGAGCAGCGCGACGAGCATCGGCGCATTGTCGCCATCGAGAAAGGGGATCTCCAGCACGCGCAGCGGGGTGCCCGACAGGCCTTCGCGCTCGAACCGGACGATGCCGAGATTGTCGGTGATCAGGAAGCGGGTGAAGTCGCGTCCCTCGATCATCGCATTCTCGTCGCCCATCGCACGCTGGCGGGTGACGCGATTGGCGGCCCGGACGCGCCCGTCGGCACCCAGCAGGGCCATCATGATGCCTGCGCTGCCCAGCCGGTCGCCCGAACTGCCCGCGACCAGCGCCTGAGCCTGCTTGGCGAGATCGACGACATCGGTGCCGGCGAAGCGCCAAACCAGCATCGAATCGCCTACACGAGTGATGTGGGCAGTCAGCTTGGTTCCCGCAGCGTCGAACGCGCCGCTCGACGCCTGACCGTCACGCCATGCCGTGCGCCCGGCGGTGCCGAGCTGCGCCGAGACCCACTCGCCGGGAACGACGCCGGGGGGTGCGGGATAAGTGGGAAAGAGAGTTCCGAAGCGCTCGTTCGCGCAGACCAGCCGTCCGGCGCGATCCGTGACCGCCAGCGCATCGTTGCTCATCGAGGCGAGCGTGTGCGCGACCGACCAGTCGACGACCGGTTCCTCCTCTTTCGCCACCGGCCAGAGCCTGACGAGGAGGTAGGCGATCCCTGCGATCGCCAGCGCCGCGGCAAGGAACCCCGCCGCAACCATGATCGAACCGGTCAGGAACAGCACGATCCCCGCCGCCGCGGCCCCCGCCGCGATCGCGATGATCAGCGGCGCCGCGGCGGAACGGGGGTCACTGGCGAAGGGAGCGCGACGCGAGGCCATTACCTCCCTTTTCCGCTCCCCTGCGCTCCGGTCAAGCGTTCAGCGCCAGCCGGAGACACAGGTTGCGCTCACCAGATGCGAACGCGCTTCGCCGGAGCCAGATACAGCTTCTGCCCTTCCTTGGCGCCGAATGCTCCGTACCAGGGATCGAGGTTGCGAACGACCCAGGCGCGCTGGATCGACGGGCTGTGCGGATCGGTCAGCAGGCGCGCGCGCAGATTGGCCTCGCGATAGTTGCGCCGCCAGATCTGGGCCCAGCCGAGATAGAAGCGCTGATCGCCACTGAATCCGTCGATCACCGGCGCCTTCTTGCCCTTCAGCGAATGCTGATAGGCGTCATAGGCGATGGTCAGGCCGGCAAGGTCGCCGATATTCTCGCCCAGCGTGAACTCGCCCTTCACATGCTCGCCCGGCAACGCCTCATAGGCGTCATACTGAGCGACAAGTGCCTTGCTGGCCGCTTCGAACGCCTTGGTATCGGCCGGAGTCCACCAGTCGGCGAGCTCGCCCTTCTCGTTATACTTGGCACCCTGATCGTCGAAGTGATGGCTGATCTCATGCCCGATCACCGCACCAATGCCGCCATAGTTGACCGCGGGATCGGCCTTGGGGTCGAAGAAGGGCGGCTGCAGGATCGCGGCCGGGAACACCACCTCCATCATGCCGAAATTGGCATAGGCGTTGATGGTCTGGGGCAGCATCCCCCACTCCCACTTGCGCACCGGGCCGCCCAGCTTGTCGAGCATGTACTGATAGTCGAACTGGTTCGAGCGGACCGCATTGCCGAACAGGTCGTCCGCCTTGACCTCGAGCCCGGTATAGTCGCGCCAGCGATCGGGATAGCCGACCTTGACGGTGAAGTTCTTGAGCTTCGCCTTGGCGCGCGCCTTGGTCTTGGGCTGCATCCATTCGAGCGCATCGATCCGCCGGCCCATCGCATCGAGCACGTTGGCGACCAGCTTGTTCATTTCCGCCTTGTACTCCGGCGGGAAATAGCGCTCGGCGTAGATCTTGCCGACTTCCTCGCCCAGCACGCCCTCGGTAAAGCTCACCGCGCGCTTCCAGCGCTCCTCGCGCTGCGGGGTGCCTTGCAGCGTGGTGCCGTAGAAAGCGAAATTCTCGTTCGCGATCTCATCGGGCAGATAGTTTGCGAGGCTGCCCAGGCTGCGCAGCAACATCTGGTCCTTGAGCACCTCGATCGGCGCCTTGTCGAGGATTTCGGCGGTACCCTTCAGTGCGCTCGGCGGACCGATCAGCACCTCGGTGATCTTCGGGCTGGTCGCCTTCAGTATCGCGGGCAGGTCGAGCGTCGGGCTGGAGAATTGCGCGGTCTGCGCAAGCGTGAACTTATTGTAGCCCTTGACCGCATCCGACACGTCCTCGCGGGTCCACTGAACCTTGGCGATCTGGGTCTCGAGATCCATTACAGCCCTGGCGCGCGCCTCGACATTGTCCTCGCCCGCCAGCGTCAGCATCTTCGCGAGATGCGCGACATAGGCGGTGCGGATCGACGCCATCTTGGGGTTGTCGAGCAGGTACATGTCGCGATCGGGCAGGCCGGTGCCACCCTGATAGATGCTGTAGATGTAGCGCTCAGGGTGCTTGTCGTCCTGGCCGACATAGGCGCCGAAGGGGCCGCTGATGCCCATCTTGGTCGCCTCGACCACCAGCGCCGAATAGCCGGCCTTGCTGTCCAGCGCCTTGACCTTCGTCAGCCACGGCTTGATCGGCGCCAGCCCCCGATACTCGACCGTCGCCGTGTCGAGATAGCTGGTATAGGCGCGGCCGATCGCGCTGTTCGCGTCGCCCTTCACCGCGTCGAGGATGCCGCGCACGCGCTGCTTGGACAGGTCGTCCAGCACGGTGAACATGCCATAGTTGGACTTGTCCGCCGGGATCGGCGTGCCCTTCGCCCAGGCACCGTTGGCGAAGGTGTAGAAGTCGTCGCCGGGTGCGGCGGTCTTGTCCATGCCCTTCTCGTCGAAGCCGAAGGTGCCGAGCTGCGGCTTCGAGCCGGTTTCGGCGGCCGGAGCCGGTGCCTCACGCGCCGAAAGCGCGGTCGCCGTGCCCGCGATCGCGGTGCCGGCAAGAAGGATCGAAGTAACGAGAAGACGCATCGTGCACCTATGAAGCAGGAGTCGGAATGCGCGTGTCTTACGCCGATGATACGCTCGATCAAGTCTCGCGTGTTACTGGCCGCCAATCGCCGCCGCGCGTTCCTTCTTCCGCTTGCGCCACTTGTTCGCGATCCACAACCGCCAGCCCACGGCGCTGATCACATAGCCCAGGATCGACGAAATGATCGTGATCGTCACCAGCCCGGTAATCAGCGCTGGTCCCGCCTCCGACCACAGCCAGTTCAGCCAGCTGTCGTTCGCCACATGCGTGGCGATCGGCTGCCCGGGAACGGTCGCATCGAAATGCAGGATCTTGCGTCCGACCCAATAGGCGAATGCCCAGAGCGGCGGCGTGGTGAAGGGGTTGGTCAGGAACGTCGTCAGCGACGCGACCGGGATATTGGCCCGGAACGGGAGCGCCAGCAGCGCGGAGAAGAAGATCTGCGCGACCGGGATCATGATGCCCGTCACCATCCCCAGCGCAACGCCGCGCGGCACCGATCGGCGGGTGAAGCGCCACAGTTCCGGCGCCAGCACGCGATGCGCCACCGGGCGCAGGAAGCGATTTGCCTCCAGGCTTTCGCGGGTCGGCATGTTGCGGTCCGCCCATGCCCGTACCCGGTCCCAGAAGCTCCGTTCAGCCACGGTCGCGGAGGAGCCTTCCCTGTTCACGCTTCCAGTCACGCTCCTTGATCGACTCGCGCTTGTCGTGAGTCTTCTTGCCCTTCGCCAGCGCCAGCTCCACTTTCGCGCGGCCGCGCGAATTGAAGTAGATCGACAGCGGCACCAGGGTCATCCCCTCGCGCGCCACCGCGCCGTGCAGCTTTTCTATCTGCCGCAGATGAAGGAGCAATTTACGGGGCCGCTTGGGCTCGTGATTGAAACGGTTGCCGTGGCTGAATTCGGGGATGTTGGCATTGACCAGCCACGCCTGCTCGCCGCGGATCTCGGCATAGCTTTCCGCGATCGATCCCTCGCCGAAGCGCAGCGCCTTCACCTCGGTGCCCTGAAGCGCGATGCCGGCCTCGTACACGTCCTCGATGAAATACTCGAAGCGCGCCTTCCGGTTCTCGGCGACGATCTTCTTCTTGTCGAATTCGGTGGGACGCGGGCGAGCCATGGGACGCGCGATGTAGGCCCGTGCGACGCTAAAGGGAAGCCGAGCGGATCAGATAATCCCCGCCGCCTGCATCGCCGCATCGACCGCCGCCTTGCTCGCCTCGCCCGGCTCGACCATCGGCAGCCGCAGCTCGGCCGAAATCTCGGGCCGCAGCTTGTTCACGGCGTACTTGACCGGCCCCGGCGAGGCGTCTGTGAACATCGCATTGTGAAGCGCGAACAACCGGTCATGCAGCGCCAGCGCCAGCGCGGTATTGCCTTCGGCCCAGGCCGCCTG
The DNA here is from genome assembly GCF_002797435.1 of Sphingomonas koreensis. Classification (NCBI taxonomy): domain Bacteria; kingdom Pseudomonadati; phylum Pseudomonadota; class Alphaproteobacteria; order Sphingomonadales; family Sphingomonadaceae; genus Sphingomonas; species Sphingomonas koreensis. The sequence continues at coordinate 200,807 of NZ_PGEN01000001.1, forward strand.
GAACTGAGCGCACAGCTTGGGCGCGACATTCGCGGTCACCGAAATACACCCCACCCCGCCCATCGCGTTGAACGCCAGCGCGGTATCGTCGTTGCCCGAAAGCTGAGCGAAACCCGCGCGGAGCGCCGCGCGATGCATCGACACGCGCGCGAGATCGCCGGTCGCGTCCTTGATCGCGACAAACTTGCCCGGGAAGGCCTGAACGATGCGGATCACCGTTTCGGGCTGGATGTCCGTCACCGTGCGCCCGGGGACATTGTAGAGCACGATCGGTAGCTCGCATTCCGCGGCGACCGCCTCGAAATGGCGGAAGATGCCCTCCTGGCTCGGGCGGTTGTAATAGGGCGGCACCATCAGCACCGCGTCGGCCCCGGCATCCTTCGCCGCCTTGACGTTGCCGATCGCGACCCGCGTGTCGTTCGATCCTGTGCCGGCGATCACCGGGATACGGCCGCGTACCTGATCCACGCAGACGCGCACCACCTCGAAATGCTCATCCTTGGCCAGCGTCGCGGCCTCGCCCGTCGTCCCGACAGGAACCAGCGCGGACGAGCCTTCGGCAATCTGCCATTCGACGAAATCGCGGAACACGTCTTCGGCAAAGTCGCCGTTACGGAACGGGGTAATCAGGGCGGGGATCGAACCGGTGAACATATGCGCCAAAAAGCCCCAATTTTTCCGAATTTCGGGCTGGCCAATAGGCCTGGCTTGCGTATCATGTCCAGATGCTTGCCTCTTTGTTCAAGAGCGGGCTTCTGCTCGCCGGCGTATCGGGTGTCGCGGTCTCTTCTCAGGTCGTGCAGGATGGGGTGGAACGCGCGCGCGTTCAGCTTGCCGCGCTGACGGCCTCACCCCAGGCCTATCCGCCACCCGCGAGTTCGGGGCTCCAATATAATCTCGACCAATGGAAACGGCTCCAGCAATCGGATCGCTGGCCGTTCAGCGACTATGCCAACTTCCTGCTCGCGCATCCCGGCTGGCCGGGCGAGACGAGCCGTCGCGCCGCGGCCGAGACATCGCTGACCTCGGGGGCCGAGGCGCCTTCGCTGGTCATCCGCTTCTTCGAACGCTTCCCGCCCGCTACCGCCGCTGGCCGCGTCCGCTATGCCGAGGCGCTCGCCGCGTCGGGCCGCCGTTCCGAGGCGAACGAGCAGGCCCGCCGTGCCTGGCGCAGCGGCGCGCTGCGTCCCACCGACGAAAGCGCCGTGCTCTCCGGCTTCCCGGGCGCTCTGACCCCGGCGGATCATGACGCCCGGATGGACGCCCTGCTCTGGCAGGACGCACGCACCGCGGCCGCGCGCCAGATCGCCTATACCTCGCCGCAGAACCGGCCGCTGTTCGATGCGCGCCTGGCGATGCAGAGCAACTGGCCCGACGCCCAGACCAAGGCCGCTTCGGTCGAGGCAATGGGCGCGCGTGATCCCGGTTTCATCGCCGATCGCGCGATGTGGTTCCGCAACAATGGCGGCAGCGGCTCGGCCCGCTCGCTCCTCGCTCGGCCCCGCAGCCTCGCGACGCTTCCCGGCAATGTCGAGGAATGGTACGAGGTCCTGCTCGTCAACGCCCGCGCGGCGGAGAGCGACGGTCAGTACGGCCTCGCCTATGCGATCGCCTCGCAGGTCGATGATGCGTTGCCCCCCGGCGCCGACGTCGCCGCGATGGGGCTCGGCATCCGCGACGATTACACCAGCCTGGTCTGGCTCGCGGGCACCGTCGCGATGCAGAAGCTGCGCCGCCCGGCCGATGCGGTGATGATGTTCGATCGCTATTCGCGCGGCAGCCGGACGCCGACCACCCAGTCCAAGGGGCTCTACTGGGCCGGACGCGCCGCCGAAGCCGCGGGGCAACAGGCCGCCGCCCAGGGCTATTACGCGCGTGCCGCCGCCTTCTCCGACCTCTATTACGGCCAGCTCGCGGCCGAGCGGATGAACCGCTCGCTCAAGGCACCGCCTGCGTTTGACGGCACGCGTGCTTCATCCGGCGCACGCACCGCCTTCTATAATCGCGAGGTGGTTCAGGCCGCGCGGCTGCTCGGCACGCTGGGCCGCTGGCAGGAGCAGAGTCTGTTCCTGCGCCAGATCGCCGCCGACGCCACCAGCGCCGAGGACCATGTCCTGGCCAGCGAACTGTCGCGCAGCATCGGGCGCCCGGACCTGGGCGTGATGGTGGGCCGCAGCGCGTTGCTCAACGGCCTCAGCGACTATACCGTCGCGGGCTATCCCTCGGTCCGCGTCCCCGCGGGCGAGGAAGGCTATTTCACGATCATCCACGCCATCGCGCGGCAGGAGAGCCAGTTCGACAAGGCCGCGGTCAGCCATGCCGGCGCGCGCGGGCTGATGCAGCTGATGCCCGGCACCGCGCGCGAGACCGCGGGCAAGCTCGGCCTCGGCTACAACATGGCCTCGCTCACCGCCGATACGGATTACAACATCCGCCTCGGCTCGAGCTATTTCCAGCGGATGCTGCGCTATTATGGCGGCAGCTATCCGCTCGCGGTCGCGGCCTATAATGCCGGCCCCGGCAATGTGAACAAATGGCTCCGCGCCAATGGCGATCCGCGCACCGGGAGCATCGAGGTCATCGACTGGGTCGAGGCGATTCCGATCTTCGAGACCAAGAACTACGTCCAGCGCGTACTCGAAAATGCGGTGGTCTATGATCTGCTTCACCCGAATTATGCCCGGTCGCGCGGCCCGGCGCATCTGAGCTGGTATCTCGGCAAGAGCCGTCCCGGCTGACGTGATCGAGGTCATCCCGTACGACGACGCACAGTTCTGTGAGGTCGACGCGCTGTGGCGCGCGGTCTTCCCCGAAGACCCGCCGCATAGCCATGCCACCGTTGCCATCCCGCAGAAGCTCGCCGTCCAGCGCGACCTGTTCCTCGTCGCGGTGGAAGGCGGCCGCGTGCTCGGCACGGTCCTCGCCGGCTATGACGGGCATCGTGGGTGGCTCTACAAGCTCGCCGTCCATCCCAATGCCCGGCATTGCGGAATCGGGACGAAGCTGGTCCGCGCCGCCGAGAGGAAGCTGGCAGCCAGGGGCTGTACCAAGCTCAATCTTCAGGTACGCGCCGGTAACGACGAAGCCGCCCGCTTCTGGGCGCGCATGGGTTATGGCGAGGAACCGATCATCAGCATGGGCCGCCTTCTTTGAGCATCGATCGCCCCAACTACATCACGCCCGCCGGCTATTCCGCGCTCAAGGCGGAGTATGACGCGCTGTTCGCCGGCGAGCGCCCGAAGCTGGTCGAGACCATCGCCTGGGCTGCGGGCAACGGCGACCGTTCCGAGAATGGCGATTACATCTACGGCCGCAAGCGGCTGCGCGAGATCGACCGCCGGTTGGGCTGGCTGTCTAGGCGGATGAAGGCCGCCAAGGTGATCGACCCCTCCCGCCAGGAAGATCGTAGCCGCATCTGGTTCGGCGCGACCACGACCATCGCGGACGAGGACGACAACCACCGCACCCTGACCCTTGTCGGGGATGACGAGGCCGATGCGGGCAAGGGCCTCGTCGGCTGGAACGCTCCGCTCGCCCGTGCGCTGCGCGGCGCCGCGATCGGCGACCTGCGCCGCGTGACGCTGCCCGCCGGCGAAAAGGAATATGAGGTGATGGAGATCAGCTACCCGAGCTGACTTCACTGCAATTAAGATTGACTCGCAATAGCGATCATGCTCAGGGCACGCGCAACGCGCTGCCCGCCCCTGTCCGGCGATCCAGGACGGCGCTCAGCACAGGGGATTTCGATGAAGACGACCTACGGCCTGCTGGCCACCGCCGCTCTCGGCCTGACCCTGCCGATGACCGCGCAGGCGCATGGGGACGAAGAGCAGAAGACCGACGAGATCGTCGTCTATGGCCGCGGCGAGGAGAAGAACACCCTCGCCACCGGTCTGGACCTGTCCCCGCGCCAGACGCCGCAGTCGATCAGCATCGTCACCCGTGAACAGCTGGAGGACCAGGCCGCGGTCAACGTCGGCGACGCGCTCGCCTATACCACCGGGATCTCGGTCAAGGCGGTCGATCGCGGCCGCAACACGCTGGCGGCGCGCGGGTTCGACATCACCAACTACCAGCTCGATGGTGCGCCCTTCGCCACCGGCAATATCGGGCTGGAGAAGAACAGCACCGCAATCTTCGAGCGGATCGAGGTGATCCGCGGCGCCAACGGCCTGCTGCAGGGCGCCGGCGAACCCTCCGCGACGATCAACCTGGTACGCAAGCACGCCACCTCGCACGAGCTGACCGGCTCGCTCGACCTTGAGGGCGGATCGTGGAACCGCTTCGCCGCGACCGGTGACATCACCGTCCCGATCACCGCCGACGGATCGGTGCGCGGGCGGCTCGTCGCGCAATATTCCCGGCAGGATTCGTTCGTCGATATCGAGAAGTCGAAGGGTTATCTGATCTATGGCGTGATCGACGCCGATCTTGGCGCGAACACGCGCATCAGCATCGGCGCGAGCTACCAGCGCGACGAGCGCGACGGCACGCTGTGGGGCCAGCTACCCTATTGGTACGCTGACGGCACGCGCACCAGTTGGCCGCGATCCAAGACCACCGCCGCGAGCTGGAACATGTGGGACACGACGGAGAAGACCGCGTTCCTCACGATCGACCAGCGCCTGGGCAACCGCTGGTCGCTGCGCGCCGATGTCGCCTATCACGAGCAGTTCGAGGATTCGAAGCTGCTGTGGACCGGCGGCTACCCCGATCGCGCCACCGGAATCGGCATGACCGCTGAAGGCTATTGGTTCCAATCGCGACCCAAACAGTGGAACGTCAGCGTTTCGGCGCGCGGCAATTTCGACCTGCTAGGCCGCGAGCACGAGCTGATCGTCGGTGGCAATTATCGCCACCTGAGCGGCGGCTGGACCGATCGCAAACCCGTCTCGATCGCGCCAATCGGCGATTTCAACCTTTGGGACGGCAGCAAGCACCCCGAGCCGGCCTGGGGAGATCGCTTCCGGTCGAGCGGCTTCGGCACGACCGGGCAATATGCCGTTTACGGTGCGGCCCGGCTCCAGCTGCTCGACCCGCTCAAGCTGATCGCCGGCGCGCGCATCAGCTGGTGGGAGCGCAACGAGGAGATCACGCTCTACACCGCCGCTCCCTACACCATCAGCCACAAGGGCCGCGTGACGCCCTATGCGGGCCTCGTGTTCGACGTGACCGGCAGCATCTCCGCCTATGCGAGCTTCACCAGCATCTTCAATCCACAGGACAACAAGGACCGCAATGGCGACTACCTGCCTCCGGTCGTCGGCAATGCCTATGAAGCGGGGGTGAAGGGGGAATGGATGAACGGACGCGTCCGCGCCTCTGCCGCCATCTTCCGCATCGAGCAGGACAATTTCGCGGTGGTCGATCAAGGCTTCTTCGTCCCTGGCACCACCAACCCGGCTATGCGGCCCGCGCGCGGCACCGTTTCCGAAGGCTATGAAGCCGAGGTCGCGGGCAAGGTCCTCACCGGTTGGGACCTGAGCCTCGGCTGGAGCGCCTTCCGCGCCAAGGATGCCAATGGCGAGCAGGTGCAGCAGCATCACCCGCGCCGTATCCTGCGCATCTCCACCCGCTATGATTTCCGCGGGATGCTCGACGGGTTCAGCGTGGGCGGCTCGGCGCGCTGGGAGAGCGAACCGCCCAAGACCGGCGTGAACCCCGCCACCCAGCTGCGGGAGAATGTCGGCCAGCCGGCCTATCTGCTGGTCAATGCGATGGCGCGTTACAGGCTGAACGACAACGTCTCGCTCCAGCTCAACGTCAACAACCTGTTCGACAAGCGCTACTTCAACAACAATCTGTGGTTTGCCGGCTATGTCTATGGCGAACCGCGCAATGTCCGCGCCACGTTGCGTCTGGGCATCTGAGCGATCGGGCGGAGCGTCACCGCGATGCTCCGCCTAGCCCGCTCCTGCCAGCTTCTTCCCGGCCGCCTTCCAGCGCGAACTGTTCGTCAGCGCCGAGGCTTCGATCTTGAGCTTGGCGCAACCGGGCAGGCCGCGGATGATCGTGCGCAGATTATCCGCCAGCACCGGCGGCATCCACGGGTTGAGCACCAGCCGGGTGATCGAGCCGAGATCGATCGCGATCGGCAGCGAAAAGGCCGGCTCCTCCAGGCATGTCGCCACGATCCGCCATTCGCGCTCGTCGCTATACCCCTCGCGCTTCACGAACGGCAGCCGGTGCGCGTCCTCGGGCGTCAGCGCCTCGAGTTGCCGGATCTGAAGATAGTCGACCGCCCCGGAGATGACCCCCGGGTGGGCGCGCACCGCCGTTTCAAGCGCGGCCTTCTCGAACTCGATGCACACGCCCTCCATCCCCTGCGTGAACACGCGCCAGTGATGATAGGTCTCGCTCGCCATCGCGCAGCACAGGGCCAGCACCGATTTCGCGTCGGCATGGGCGCGATACAGCTCCATGAACTCGACGTCGTTGGTGTCGTCCCATTTGGACGGGCTGAGCAGCACCAGCCGTTGGTGCACCAGCGTGTCGAGTGCGCTCGACAGCGTCGTGTAGCGCCGCACGAACTTGTCGAGGGTCCGCGTCGCCATCAGCCCGCCACCCGTTCGGTCCCGACGCGGTTGGCCAGTTCCCGCCCCGCCTCGGCGTCCGAGATGCTCGCCAGCGTCGTTTCCGCGATCGCGGTCAGCGCCTCCTCGGTCAGGAACGCCTGATGCCCGGTGACCAGCACGTTGGGAAAGGTCAGCAGCCGCTGGAACACGTCGTCCCCGACGATCTCGTTCGACAGATCCTCGAAGAACAGGTCGGCCTCCTGCTCATAGACATCGAGCGCCACCCCGCCGATCTTGCGCGACTTGAGGCCGTCGATCAGCGCCGCGGTATCGATCAGCGCGCCGCGGCTGGTATTCACGATCAGCAGCCCTTCGCGTGCCCGCGAGATCGCCGCCGCATCGATCAGATGGCGGGTAACCGGCGTCAACGGGCAATGCAGCGTGACGATCTCCGCCTGCTCGAGCAGGGTCGCGCGAGGAACATAGCGCACCCCGACCCTCTCAAGCTCCGGGTCGGTCACCACATCGCTCGCCAGCACGTCGCAGCCGAACCCGGCGCGAAGGCTCCGTGCGACCAGCGCGCCGATCTTGCCGGTGCCGATGACGCCGACCATGCGCCCGTGCAGATTGCGGCCGATCAGCCCGTCCAGCGCGAAATTATTGTCCCGCACCCGCGCCCAGGCCCGCGGAATGTGCCGGTCCACAGCGAGCATCAGGCCTATGGTGAACTCGGCAACGGCGTGCGGCGAGTAGGCGGGCACGCGCACCACATCGATCCCCAGCCGCTCGGCCGCGGCCAGATCGACATTGTTGAATCCGGCGCAGCGCAACGCGACCAGCCTCACGCCTGATCCCGCCAGCGCCTCCAGCACTCGGGCATCGACGCAATCGTTGACGAAGACGCACACCGCCGCGCATCCGGCAGCGAGTGGCGCAGTGGACAGGTCCAGCCGCGGCTCGAGAAAGATCAGCTCGTGCGCGTGCGCCGCATTGGCCTCGCTCAGGAAGCGCCGGTCATACCCCTTGGTCCCGAACACCGCGACGCGCATGACTGCTCCCTCTAGCCGCGGCCTGGATCAGCACGCGACGACGTTGACCGCCAGCCCGCCTTGCGCGGTTTCCTTGTATTTCGACCGCATATCCTCGCCGGTCTGGCGCATCGTCTCGATCACCGCATCCAGGCTGACGACATGGCTGCCGTCGCCGTGCATGGCGAGATAGGCGGCGTTGATCGCCTTGATCGCCCCCATCGTGTTGCGCTCGATGCACGGGATCTGGACGAGACCGCCGATCGGGTCGCAGGTCAGGCCCAGATTATGCTCCATGCCGATCTCGGCGGCGTTCTCGATCTGCGCATTGGTCGCGCCCAGCGCCGCAGCGAGGCCCGCCGCCGCCATCGAACAGGCGACCCCGACCTCGCCCTGGCAGCCCATTTCGGCGGCCGAGATCGACGCGCGCTTCTTGTAGAGGAAGCCGATCGCCGCCGTGGTCAGCAGGAAGGTGCGGGCGCCAGCCGGCGTCGGCGAGGCGCAGAAGGTCTCGTAATAGCGCAGCACCGCCGGGATCACTCCCGCCGCGCCATTGGTCGGCGCGGTGACGACACGGCCACCCGCCGCGTTCTCCTCGTTCACCGCCAGCGCCCACAGGCTCACCCAGTCGAACACCAGCGACGGATCGGAGCGCGGCCCGCGCGCGAGCAGCTTGTTGTGCAGGTCGCGCGCCCGGCGCTTGACCTTGAGGCCGCCGGGCAGTTCGCCCTCGCCGCGCATCCCGCGCTCGATGCACGCCGACATCGCCGCGCGCAGCGAATCGAGGAAGGCATCGGTCTCGGTATCGTCGCGCCATGCGGCCTCGTTGGCGCGGACGATATCGGCGATCGTCACGCCCTTCTCCTCCGCCACCGCGAGCAGCTCGGCGCCCGACGAGAAGTTCATCGGCAAGGTGACGTTCGAGCGGGGTGCCTCGCACCCGCCCTCGACCACCGCGCCGCCGCCGATCGAGTACCAGAAGGTCTCGTACGGCTCGCCATCGGGGTAATGCGCAACGAAGCGCATGCCGTTGGGGTGCGCGGGCAGGAAGCGGTCGGAGCGGAAGATCAGATGCCGGCCCTCGACGAACGGCACGATCACCTGCCCGCCCAGCGACAGCTTCTGCTCGGACTGGATCGTCGCGACGATGCTTGCCACCGCGTCGGGATCGACGCTCTCGGGCTGATGCCCGGCCAGGCCCAGGATCACCGCGGTGTCGGTGGCGTGGCCCTTGCCGGTCAGCGCGAGCGATCCGAACAGCTCGCACGAAACCGAAACCGGGATCCCGCGATCCAGCGCCGCTTCGGAAAAGGCATGGGCCGCGCGCATCGGCCCGACGGTGTGCGAGCTCGACGGACCGATGCCGATGGTGAACAGATCGGCCAGCCCGATCGTCGCTTCCACGCGCTGCCGCGCCGCCATTCCCGAACCGTCGAGCATCAAATCCCTCCAACGGGCAGGCGTTGGTTCGCCTGCCTTTACGTCAGAGGCCTTATTCGGTCGGCGCGACGCCCGGCGCAAGCCGGATGTGCAATTCCTTGAGCTGCTTCTCGCTGACGAAGGACGGCGCCTGCATCATCAGGTCCTCGGCCTTCTGGTTCATCGGGAAGACGATGACCTCGCGGATGTTGGGCTGGTCGGCCAGCAGCATCACGATACGGTCGACGCCCGGCGCCGAACCGCCATGGGGCGGCGCGCCGAACTTGAACGCGTTGATCATGCCCGCGAAGTTGCTGTCGACCTGCTCCTGCGTGTAGCCGGCGATCTCGAACGCCTTGTACATGATCTCCGGACGGTGGTTCCGGATCGCGCCCGACGACAGCTCGATGCCGTTGCAGACGATGTCATACTGCCAGGCGAGGATGTCGAGCGGGTCCTTGGTCTCCAGCGCCTCCAGCTCGCCCTGCGGCATGCTGAACGGGTTGTGGCTGAAGTCGATCTTCTTCGCGTCCTCGTCATATTCGAACATCGGGAAGTCGACGATCCAGCAGAATTCGAAGCGGTTCTTGTCGATCAGCTCCAGCTGCTCGCCGACGCGGGTGCGGGCGAGGCCGGCGAGCTTCGCCGCCTGCGCTTCCTTGCCCGCGGCGAAGAAGATGCCGTCGTCCGGGCCAAGGCCCAGCTCGTCGGCCAGGGCCGACATCTTGTCCTCGCCATGGTTCTTGGCGATCGGGCCGCCCCATTCGCCGCCCTTGCGGGTGGCATAGCCCAGGCCGGCAAAGCCTTCGCCCTGCGCCCAGGCGTTCATGTCATCGAAGAACTTGCGGCTCTTCTCGGCGGTGCCCGGCGCGGGAATCGCGCGGACCACGTCACCGGCCTCGACGATCGATGCAAAGCGCCCGAAACCCGAACCTTCGAAATGTTTGCTCACGTCGGAGATCAGGATCGGGTTGCGCAGGTCGGGCTTGTCGTTGCCGTATTTCAGCATCGATTCGCGATAGGGGATGCGCTTGAACGGCAGCGGCGAAACCGTGCGGCCCTTGCCCTGCCAGTCGGCGAATTCCTCGAACACGCCGTGCAGCACCGGCTCGATCGCCGCAAACACATCGTCCTGGGTGACGTAGCTCATCTCGAAGTCGAGCTGGTAGAATTCGCCCGGCGAACGGTCGGCGCGCGCGTCCTCGTCGCGGAAGCAGGGCGCGATCTGGAAATAACGGTCGAAGCCCGCGACCATCAGCAGCTGCTTGAACATCTGCGGCGCCTGCGGGAGCGCGTAGAACTTGCCCGGATGCACGCGGCTGGCGACCAGATAGTCGCGCGCGCCTTCGGGCGAGGACGCGGTCAGGATCGGCGTCTGGAACTCGGTGAAGCCCTGGTCGATCATCCGGCGGCGCAGGCTCGCGATGACATGGCTGCGCAGCATGATGTTGGCGTGCAGCCCCTCGCGGCGCAGGTCGAGGAAGCGGTTGCGAAGGCGGATTTCCTCCGGATATTCGGCATCGCCGAACACGGGCATCGGCAGCTCCTGAGCGGCCGACTGGACGGTCACGCCCTTGGCGAACACCTCGATCTCGCCGGTCGACAGGTTCGGGTTCACCGTCGCGTCCGAACGCGCCTTCACTACACCGTCGATCGTCACGACCGACTCGACGCGCAGCCCTTCGAGCACCGGCAAAGCGGGCGAATCGCTGTCGGCGACGATCTGGGTCACGCCATAATGGTCGCGCAGATCGACGAAGAGCACGCCGCCATGATCGCGCTTGCGATGGATCCAGCCCGAAAGGCGGACGGTCTCACCGACCTGGGCGGCGGTCAGCTGGCCGCAAGTGTGCGAACGATAGGCGTGCATGAGCAATCTCTGATTGCGTCATCCCAGCGAAAGCTGGGATCTCGCGTCCCGAGGGGATTCCCTGCGGCTTGAGACCCCTGCCCTCGCAGGGATGACGGATTTTGTAACTGGCGCGCGCTTCCCCTCCACACAGCCCTTTGTCAACCCGCTCGCGCGCGTCTATGGGCCTGCGATGCACATTCACGGCCTGATCGAAGACTCGGCAACGCTAGCCAATCTCTGCACCCGCCTCGCGCAGCAACCGTTCATCACGGTGGATACCGAGTTCATGCGGGAAAACACCTTCTGGCCTGAGCTTTGTCTCATCCAGATCGCCGACACCAACGAGGCGGCGGCGATCGATCCGATGGCCGAGGGCATCGATCTCACGCCCCTGCTCGACCTGCTCGTCAACAATGAGGACGTGCTCAAGGTCTTCCATGCCGGCGGCCAGGATCTGGAAATCGTCTACAATCTGACCGGCAAGACCCCGCATCCGCTGTTCGACACCCAGATCGCGGCGATGGCGCTCGGCCAGGGCGAGCAGATCGGCTATTCGAACCTGGTCGAAACCTATCTCGGCATCACCGTCGACAAGGGCGCGCGCTTCACCGACTGGTCGCGCCGTCCGCTCGACAAGCGCCAGATCGACTATGCGATCGCGGACGTGACCCATCTCTCGGAAATCTTCCCGAAGATGCTGGAGAAGCTGCGCAAGACCGGGCGCGGCGGCTGGCTCGACGAGGAGATGGAGCGGATCGCCAATCCGGAAAATTACCGCAACGATCCCGATCAGGCGTGGCAGCGTATCCGCATCTCCAGCCGCAAGGCCGAAGTGCTGGGACGCCTCAAGGCGCTGGCGGCATGGCGCGAGAAGGAAGCACAGGGCAAGAACCTGCCCCGCGGCCGCATCGTCAAGGACGAGACGATCGCCGATCTCGCCGCCAACCCGCCGCGCAAGCAGGCAGACCTCACCCGCGTTCGCGGCCTCTCGGCCTCATGGGGCGGCAATGATATCGGAGGACGGCTGATGGCGGCGATCGAGAATGCGACCGCGATGCCCGCGTCGGAAATGCCCGCGCGCGACGACCGCAAGCTACCGCTCGGCAAGGAAGGCGCGCTGGTCGCCGATCTGCTCAAGCTGCTTCTCAAGATCCGCGCCCGCGACATCAACGTCGCGGCGCGCCTGCTCGCACGTTCGGACGATCTCGAAGCGCTCGCCGCGGGCCAGCGCGACAATCTCGCGATTCTCGAAGGATGGCGGTTCGAGCAGTTCGGGCGCGATGCGCTCGCGCTGGTCGAGGGTCAGTTGGGGTTTACCGTGCGCAATGGTAAGCTCAAAATGACTCGCACCGAACAGCCTCAGGACTAGTTTTGGGCCATTGGGAGAACGCGACATGATCCGCTTCACCGCTTTGCTGTTGCCTGTCGGCCTTATGGCCTGCGCATCCTACCCCACCCCGATGCCCGGGCCGGCCCGCTGCAGCGCGGGTGCCGTTCAGGGCTTCGTCGGTCGGGATGCGCGGCCCCGTGTCATCCAGAATGCGAAGCGCCGTGCCGGTGCACGCGACGTCCGCGTGATCCGGCCGGGCCAGGCCGTGACGATGGATTTCCGGTCGGATCGACTCAACGTCGAAGTCGATCACCGCAACAACATTCGCCGGCTGCACTGCGGCTAGGCCTCAGCCCTCCGGGGTGCCGCGGTACACGACCGCGCACGTTTCACCTGAGAAACGCGAACCGGGAGTGACGGCTCAGACCTCGACCGCCGCCGTCAGTCCCAGAGCGCCCGCCAGCGCGCGGTGGCGCTTCTCCACCGCTTCGCCGTAGAGCGCGGCGTCATCGCCGTCGAGGCTGAGCACCAGCTCATCTTCGGCCGCCGCAAGCGACGAGCGCCGCAATGGCCCCGCCACGCCGCCGCTCAGCCGCTGGCCCAGCCGCATGGCAAGCCCCCACAGCTTCGCGTGTTCCAGATCGTCGAGGCTGGCGAGCTGACCGATCGGCGGCGGCGATTCGAACCCGCCGCCCAGCGAGGTGAACAGCGCCTGCGCCAGCAGCGCGCGCCCGCGCGCGTCGATGCCTACCCAATTGCCATGCAACGCGATCTCGAGCCCGCGTTCGGCCCGGAACTCGGGGTTGGCGCGCCAGCCCACATCGGCGAGCAGGCATGCGGCATGCCGCAGCCGCGCCAGATCGGCATCGTCGTCGAACAGCGGCGCGATCCACGCATCGAGCAGGTCGCCATGTTCGGGAAAGCGCCCCGAACGCTGGGCTTCATCGCGCGCCGCGACGATCAGCGGGTCTTCCAGCCGCTGCTCGCTGCTCAGCCCGCCATAAAGCAGCCCCTCGCGCAATCCGAAGGCCGAGGCCACCGTCTCGCGGCTGCCCAGATGCCTGATCAGCACGCCCAGCAGCGCCGCGGCATCCTCCATCGTCGCTACACGGCCCGACGACAGGTTGGGCACGGCGCGGATCTTGCCGCGGCCCAGTTGCTGGATCGTGCGCTGCAGCCGCGTGACCGTCGCCGCGGGCATCGCATATTCGTGGATCACCGGCAGCGGATAGCCGGTCAGGTGCATGTCGAGCCGCGCCAGCGCACGCCACGATCCGCCGACGAGGTAGAAGGGCAGGCCCGCCCCGCGCCCGGTCCAGCCGGCATCGCTCAGCAGCTTGGCGACCGTCCGGTCGAGCGTCCCCTTCCCCTTCTGGCGGATCGCGCCGATGCGCAACACGCCGAGCGGGAAGGAAACCCGGTCGGTCACGGTGCCCGCCACCACGCGCACCAGTTCCAGCGATCCGCCGCCAAGGTCGCCGACGATGCCGTCGGCGTCGGGAATGCCGGAGAGCACGCCATAGCCCGCCGCCAATGCCTCGGCTTCGCCCGAAAGCAGCTCGACCTCCAGCCCCAGCGATCGCGCGATCGCGATCAGCTGGCCGCCGTTCGACGCCTCGCGCACCGCGGCGGTAGCGACGGTGCGGATCGAATCGACCTCCATCTCGCGGGCTAGGCTGGCGAAGCGGGCGAGCGCGGTGGTCGCCATCGTCAGCGCAGCCTCGTCGATCGCCCCGGTCTCGGTCAGCGACCGGCCAAGGCCCGCCATCACCTTCTCGTTGAACAAAGTCGCGGGCAGCCGAGCCGCGCCGTCATAGACGACGAGGCGAATCGAGTTGGAGCCGATATCGATGATCGCGGTGCGCTGCGCGGACGGCACCGGCTCGGCGCGAGGCTTGCGGAACAGGAGTGAGGTCACGCTCACCCGCTACGCTCCGCACGCCACCGGCGCAACGACAGCTTGGGCACCGCCTCGCTTGTCTCCAGCGCCGCGCCACGGCCCGACAGCGACGGGTTGGTCATGAAATAGCGGTGCAGGTTGAACGGCTTGGGGCCGGGATCTTCGCGGACGTAGCGGCCATCGCTTTGCAGCTCCCAGCTCTGCTCGGTGTCGATCAGGTTCGCGACCATCACCTGGTCCAGCACCTGATCGTGCACCGTCGGATTCTGCAACGGAAGCATGAACTCCACGCGCCGGTCGAAATTGCGCGGCATCCAGTCGGCGGACGAGATGAACAGCTTCGCGCCGTCATTGGGCAGCGCCTTGCCGTTGCCGAAGGCCCAGATGCGGCTGTGCTCCAGAAAACGCCCGACCACCGATTTGACGGTGATATTCTCCGACATGCCGGCAATCCCCGGCCGCAGGCAGCAGATGCCGCGGATCACCAGATCGATCTCGACCCCGGCATTGCTCGCCTCGTAGAGCTTCTCGATCATCGCCGGATCGACGAGGCTGTTCATCTTGGCCCAGATCGCCGCCGGCTTGCCCGCCAGCGCATTGGCGATCTCGCCGTCTACCAGTTCCATCAGCCGGTCGCGCAGATGCCGCGGCGAGACCGTCAGCAGCTCCAGATCCTCCGGCTCGACATAGCCGGTGACGTAGTTGAAGATCTTCGCCGCATCGCGACCGATCCGCGGATCCGCGGTGAAGAAGCTGAGGTCGGTGTAGATCCGCGCCGTCACCGGGTGGTAGTTGCCCGTGCCGAAATGGCAGTAGGTGCGGAACTCGTCGCCCTCGCGCCGCACCACCATCGAGACCTTGGCGTGCGTCTTCCACGTGGTGAAGCCATAGATCACCTGAACGCCCGCGCGCTCCAGCGCCGACGCCCAGAGCAGATTCTGCTCCTCGTCGAACCGCGCCTTGAGCTCGACTACCGCCGTGACCGACTTGCCCGCCTCGGCCGCCGCGATCAGCGCCTGGATCACCGCAGACTGTTTGCCGGCGCGGTACAGCGTCTGCTTGATCGCCACCACATCGGGGTCGCTCGCCGCCTGTTTGAGGAAGGCCAGCACGACGTCGAACGTCTCGTACGGGTGGTGGACGACGATGTCCTTGGCCTTGATCGCCGCGAAGCAATCGCCGCCAAACTCACGGACCCGCTCCGGGAAGCGCGGGGCATAGGGCGGGAATTTGAGGTCGGGCCGGTCCTCCTCGACGATCATCGACAGGTCGCCCACGCCCAGGAAGCCGCCGGTCTCGGTCAGCAGCGCCTCGCTGCCGCCCAGTTCCTCGAGCAGCACCGCCTCGAGTCCGGGATCGATGCCCTCCTCCATCTCCAGACGGATGACTCGCCCGCGCCGCCGCCGCTTGATCGCGGTGCGGAAGTAGAGAACCAGATCCTCCGCCTCTTCCTCCAGCTCGATGTCGCTGTCGCGCAGCACCCGGAAGGTTGCCGACTTCTTGACGTCATATCCCGGAAAAAGCAGCGATGAGAACCGCTTGAGCAGCGTTTCTACCGGCACGTAGCAGGCACGCTCGCCCGGCACGCGCACGAAGCGCGGGCTCGCCGGGGGCAGCAGCACCAGCTCGCGGATCGGCTCGCCATCGCTCTGGCGGACCAGGTCGAAGATCACGCTCAGCCCCTTGTTGGGGATGAACGGAAAGGGGTGCGCCGGGTCCAGCGCCTGCGGGGTCAGGATCGGAAAGATCTGAAGACGGAAATGAGTCTGGACCCAATCGGCGACCTCGCCGACGATCGCATCGGCATCGAGCACCTCGATCCCGCGTTCGCCCAGCTCACGGCGGAGGACGTTCCACACCGTCTGCTGGCTGTCGACCAGCTCGCTCGCATCCTCCACGATCGCGGCGAGCTGCTGCCCGGGGGTGCGGCCGTCGGCGGAATGCGCCTCCACCTCCTGCATCTGCTGGCCTTTGAGGCCCGCGACGCGGACCATGAAGAACTCGTCGAGGTTGGAGCCGGAAATCGAGAGGAACCGCAACCGTTCGAGCAGCGGGTGCGCGGTGTTGGCCGCTTCCTCCATCACCCGGCGGTTGAACGCCAGCCAGCTCAGCTCGCGATTGAAGTAGCGCGCTCCGCCTTCCACCGGGCTCGCCGGCTCATTCTCTTCAGGCTTGAGTTGCGCGCGGCTCGACATGGTTCCTCGTCAGGGTTGCGCGCCCGGCTCCCTGAGAAGCCCGGACGCTGAGAGTGTGGACTTCACCGCCGCGATCGACAAGCGCCGGTTGCGGCGGCGGCTGACATCCTCCTCCAGCGCCTCCGCGGTGCGCAGGATCGTCAGGTAATCCCGTTCGATCCGGCGCAACACCCAGGCCACTACATCGGGATTTGCGACGATCTCGTGACGGTCGAGCAGCTGCTGCAGGATATCGGCCGCCAACCGGTCGTCGGGCTGCTCGATCCGCGCGATCGGGCTGGCGTTGAGCCGTGAGCGCAGATCGGGCAGCCGCACCTGCCAGACGGGCGGGGCGTCGTCCGCGACCAGGAACAGCGGCCGGTGGGCCGCCTGCGCCTCGTTCCAGGCATGGAACAGCATCGTCTCGCTCTGGCGGTCGGCCTCGTCGATCATCGTCCCGCCGCTGCGCACCGCCATCGTCCGCGCCAGCAGGCTGCGACCCGACTTGCGCGGCCCGGTAATGATCGCCGCCATCACCGGCCAGGTCGCCCAATGCTCGAGAATATGGACCGCTCTGGAATTGCCTTCGCCGACAAGGAAACTGTCCTCGCGCGCGCCGGCGGGCCGGTCGAGCGGCAGGGAAAGCTGGCTCATCCGTCCGTGCTGTTCCCGACAGGCGGCGGCGGAGCCGGGGTCGCGGGCGCCTGCCCGCCTCCACCCCGCCGGATTCGCAGTACCCCCGGCCCTTCTTCGACCTGCCAGCCGCGCGCGCGCAACGCCGCGCTCAGCGCGGCCTGGCTGCCCTCGAAGGTCACGCGCATCACCGAAATGCCGCCCAGCGCCATGCTGGTCGTGGTGGCCGAGGTGACGCCCGGCACGCCGCGCATCGCCGATTCGCCGCCATTGAGCGCCGCGACGCTCGGCGTATCGAACTGGACCGTCAGTGCAGTTCCGGTCGTCGCCACCGGCACGTCGGTCGGCTCGATCGGCGCTTCCTCGCCCGTCTCCTCGATCGGGATCTCGGGCTTGGGCGGCTCGGTACCGAGCAGATGGTCGGTGCGCAGCCGCCCCGAACGCAGCGCGTCCTGATAGGCCTGGTCGATCCGCCGGATGCCGGCATCGATCAGCGCGGGCAGCGCATTGCCGTCGTTCACGCGCAGCACGAACTGCGCGATCCGGACATTGTCCGGTCCGTGACCGGCGGTGAAAACCCCGACGATCGGGCCGCCGGGATAGCTGCGCCGCAGCTCCACCGTCGGGATCAGCACGTCGTCCGCGCCATATTGGTCGAGGATCGCACGCCACCAGCCGCGGCCCCTGCGCCCCACCTGTCCGGCGTTCATCAGCAGGCGGTCGGGCCCGCTACCGCCGGGGCGCACATAGTCGATCGCACTGTTGCCGGTGCGGAATCGCTTCCACCCGTCGAGGAACGCGCTGTTCCCCTCGAACACCCGGTGCGTCCCGCCCGAAACCTGGACCGGGATCAGCAGCATCGGCGGCGATCGCATCATCTGCCCGCCCACGCCCAGGATCGATGCCGCGCGGTTGCGGTCGAACAGCACGCCGAGCTTGGCGACGTACCGGTTCGGGCCGATCTGCTCGCGCTCGACGATGATGCCGGTGACGATTCCATCGAGCGCCGAGTCGCCCAGGGTCGATCCCTGCCCGGTCAGCCGCTGCGCCAGCATCGTCCACGCCTTGCGCTGCGCCAGTCGCCAGCCGCCCAGCCGGGCCGATTCCGCATCCTTGGCGCGGACGTCGATCTCGACTCCGCTCACCTCGAAACTGCCCGAGCTCTCACCGGAGCCGGCGGCCGGCTCGGCGGTGCCGGCGCCCTTCCCGGCCTGCGCGAGCGCAAAACCCGCCGTGGCGAGCAGCGCGACGGCGGCGGTCGTGGCAAAGGCGGGGGACATACGACGCAACATTCGCCGCCCTTTTGGCGAAGCAGGCGTGGAAATCCAAGCGCGATATCGCTAGGCGGCACTCCATGACCGATCCCAAGCCCTATACCTATGCCCAGGCGGGCGTCTCGATCGATGCCGGCAACGCGCTGGTCAAGGCGATCGCTCCGCTTGCCCGTTCCACGCGCCGTCCGGGCGCCGACGCCGATCTCGGCGGATTCGGCGGCCTGTTCGACTTGAAGGCCGCGGGCTTCACCGATCCGCTGCTGGTCGCGGCGAACGACGGCGTCGGCACCAAGCTCAAGCTCGCGATCGAGCATGACCATCACGACAGCGTCGGCATCGATCTCGTCGCGATGTGCGCCAACGACCTGATCGTCCAGGGCGCCGAACCGCTGTTCTTCCTCGACTATTTCGCCACCGGAAAGCTGGTGAACGGCGTCGCCGAGCGCGTCGTCGCGAGCATCGCGCAGGGCTGCATCCAGGCCGGCTGCGCGCTGATCGGCGGCGAGACCGCGGAAATGCCCGGCATGTATGCCGATGGCGACTATGACCTTGCCGGCTTCTGCGTCGGCGCGGTCGAGCGCGACCGGCTGCTCGACGGCAAGAAGATCGCGCCGGGCGACGTCATCCTCGGCCTTGGCTCGACCGGCGTCCATTCGAACGGCTATTCGCTGGTCCGCCGCCTTGCCGCGGACAAGGGCTGGAAGCTCGACCGCCCCGCGCTGTTCGATCAGGACACGATCCTGCTCGACGCGCTGATGGCGCCGACCCGCATCTATGTGAAGAGCCTGCTCCCGCTGCTGCGCGATGGCGCGATCAACGGCCTTGCCCATATCACCGGCGGCGGCCTGCTCGAGAATATCCCGCGCGTCCTGCCCGAGGGCTGCCATGCCCGCGTCGATGCCGACAGCTGGGCACAGCCGCGGCTGATGGCGTTCCTGCAGGCGCAGGGCAATATCGAGCCGGAAGAGATGGCGCGCACCTTCAACTGCGGCATCGGCATGGTTGCGGTGGTTTCGGCGGACAAGGCCGATGCGGTTGCTCAGGCACTCGAAGCTGCGGGCGAGACCGTCCACCGCATCGGCGGAATCGAGGCCGGCCAGCGCGGCTGCACCGTCGCCGGCAGCGCCGAGACCTGGGCCGCGCGGGCCGAGTGGTCCGCCACGCATAATGCCTGAGCGGTACAATCCCCCCTCCCGCTTGCGGGAGGGATCGGGGGAGGGTCTTTCCTCCTTCCCGTTCTTCACCGCCTGCCGACAAGCCCTCCCCCCGCCCCTCCCGCAAGCGGGAGGAGAGCGGTGAAACGCAAACTCGGCATCCTCATCTCCGGCCGCGGCTCCAACATGATGGCGCTGGCCGAGGCTGCGCGCCTTCCGGAAAGCCCCTATGAGGTCGCGCTGGTCGCCTCGGACAAGCCCGCCGCGCCCGGCCTCGCCTGGGCGGCGGAGCAGGGCATCGCCACCTTCGCGCTGTCGCCCAAGGGGATGCCCAAGGCCGATTATGAGGCGGGGATCGACACGGCACTGCGCGATGCGGGCGTCGAGGCGATCGCGCTCGCCGGCTATATGCGCCTGCTCACCGATGCGTTCGTCGCGCGCTGGCGCGGACGGATCGTCAATATCCACCCCTCGCTCCTGCCCAAATACAAGGGCCTCGACACCCATGCTCGGGCGATCGAGGCGGGCGACGCGGCGGGCGGCTGTTCGGTCCATGTCGTCACCGAGGAGCTCGACGGCGGCGAGGTGCTGGGCCAGGCACAGGTGCCGATCCTGCCCGGCGACACGTCCGAAACGCTCGCAGAGCGCGTCCTCGCCGAGGAACACCGGCTCTATCCGCGCATTGTCGCAGAATGGCTCAGCAGATGACCCCTCAGGCGGCTGCGGCGCTCGACAGGCTCCGTGCCGCCGCGCTCGCGCTTCCGGAGGCGGACGAAAAGCTCTCGCACGGCATGCCCGCCTTCTTCATCCGGAAGGGCAAGATGTTCGCCTATTTCTGGCACCACCATCATGACGACGACGTGACCGCCGCGATCGTCAAGACCAGCGGGACCGAGGAACAGGCGATGCTGATCGAGATGGAGCCCGATCTCTATTATCGCCCGCCCTATTTCGGCCCGTCGGGCTGGGTCGGCATCCATCTCGATCGCGCGGCCACCGACTGGGATCGCGTCGCCGACCGCGTTGCGATCAGCTGGGAACTCGTCGCCCCGCGCCGGTTGCTGGAAGCCGGCGGACGCTGATTCCCTTGCCCTTGCCGATCGCACTGCCCAAACAGGAACCGATGCTGAAGGTCGCCAGCTACAATATGCGCAAGTCGATCGGCACGGACCGGCGACGGATGCCCGAACGCACGCTGGAAGTGCTGCGCGAGATCGACGCCGACGTCATCGCGTTGCAGGAGGCTGACCGTCGCTTCGGCGCGAAGCAGGGCGTGATCACCCCGCATCTGCTCGAAGAGCACAGCCCGTGGAAGGCGGTGCAGTTCGGCGTGCGCAGCGGCAGCATGGGCTGGCACGGCAACGCGATCCTGGTGCGCAAGGACGCGCAGATCCTCGATTGCGAGATCATCCATCTGCCCGCGCTCGAACCGCGCGGCGCGGTGATGGCCGATCTGCGCATCCAGGGCGAGCCGCTTCGCGTGGTCGGCATGCATCTCGACCTGTCGGGGCTGTGGCGGCGGCGCCAGGCGCACGCGATCCTCACCCATCTCGGCACCAGCGAACGCGAAATGCCCACCGTGATGATGGGCGACCTCAACGACTGGACCGCACGCTCGGGCTGCCTGCGCGATTTCGGGCGCGATTTCGCCTTTGCGGAGACGGGCCGTTCTTTCCATGCCCGCCGCCCGGTCGCACGGCTCGACCGGATCATGGTCTCGTCCGGTTTGTCGGTCGCCGATTGCGGCGTCCATGAAAGCCCGGCATCGCGCACCGCATCGGATCACCTGCCCGTCTGGGCGTCGCTGGAGCGCAAATGAGCAACGGGGTGCGGGAGCGGGAGTTGCGGCTGGCGCTGGTCTGCTATGGCGGCATCAGCCTCGCCGTCTATATGCACGGCATCACCAAGGAGGTCTGGCATCTTGCCCGCGCCAGCCGCGCGCACCGCGACGGAGACGCCCCGGGCAGGGGCAGCGAGACGATCTACCACGCCCTGCTCGACGAAATTCGCGACAGCACCGGAATCAACCTGCGCGCGCTGGTCGATATCGTCGCGGGGGCCAGCGCGGGCGGGATCAACGGCGTGTTCCTGGCACAGGCGGTCGCGACCGGCCAGTCGCTCGACCCACTCACCGATCTCTGGCTCGAAGTCGCCGATGTCGAAGCGCTCCTGAACCCCGATCAGGGCCCGTCGCACAAGCTGGCGAAGGTCTGGGCCTTGCCCATCGCCTGGATGCTCACCCGGGAAGGCTCGACCGTTGACGAAACCGTCGAGCCCGGCGCGCGCGAGGAGGTTCGGGCCAAGCTCGAGAAATTCGTCCGCTCACGCTGGTTCGAACCGCCTTTCGGCGGCAAGGAACTGCTCGACATGATGCTCGACGCGCTCGGCGCCATGGAAAAGGCGCCCTGCGGGCCGCGCCTGCTCCCCGCCGGCCAGCCGCTCGACCTGTTCGTTACCGTCACCGATTTCCGCGGCCATCCCGAACGGCTGAAGCTCAATTCCCCGCCCGAAGTGGTCGAAACCGAGCATCGCCTGGTCTTCTCGTTCAGCGACCATGGCGACGCCAGAGCCCCCTTCGCCCATCACGCCGAACTCGCCTTCGCCGCGCGCGCGACCTCGAGCTTCCCCGGCGCCTTCCCGCCCGCCACAGTTGGCGAGCTCGATGCGGTGCTGGCCGCGCGCGGGATGGACTGGCCGGGCCGCGAAGCCTTTCTCGAACACGCCCTGCCCCGCCAGTACGCGGCCGGTTCCGCGGACAAGGCGACGCTGATCGACGGCTCGGTCCTTGCCAACGCGCCCTTCCGCCCCGCGATCGACGCGCTGAAGGAGCGGCCCGCGCGCCGCCAGATCGATCGTCGCTTCGTCTTCATCGACCCAACTCCCGGTCACCGCCTCGGCTTCTACAACGAAGCGCCGGACAATCCCGGCTTCTTCCAGACGATCATCGGCGCACTGTCCGAACTTCCGCGACAGCAGCCGATCCGCGACAATCTGGAAGCGATCGGCCTGCGATCGGCCCGAATCGAACGGATGCTGACGATCGTCGAACGCATCCGCGCCGAGGTCGAGGGCCAGGTCGAATCGCTCTTCGGCTACACGCTGTTCCTTGACTATCCGACGCCCAAACGCTTGTCCGCCTGGCGCAGCCGCGCGCAGATCGCCGCCGCCGCCAAAGCGGGCTATGGCCATGCCGCCTATGGCATGCTCAAGGTCGAAGGCGTGGCGGACCGCATCGCCACGCACCTCCACCAGATCGGCGACCAGCCCGGGCCCGACCGCTGGCGCCGCATCCGCGACGCGATCGGGACGGAGATCGTCCGCCGCGGCGCCGACGATTTCGGCACCAGCCATCCCGGCTCGGCCAGCCCCGCGACGCTCAACCTGCTCCGCGCGCATGATCTCGGCTTCCGCATCCGCCGCCTGCGTCTGCTCGCCCGCCGGCTGACCGAGCTCGATCAGGAACATGAGAATCAGGAACTGACGCCGATGCGCGACGCGATCTACGAATCGCTCGCCGGCTATCTGGAATGCCAGCGCGCCGATCCGTTCCTGGGGCTTCGCGAGTCGGTCCGCGCCGCCGATCTCGATGCCGGCATGCTGCTCGACAATCTCGCCGCGCGGATGGATCTGCGCACGCTCGATCACGAGACCGATGCACGCCTGTCCGAAGGCCTCAGCGCGCTGTCGAAGGAGATGCGGCGCCCGATGCTGCTTGCCTATCTCGGCTTCCCCTTCTTCGATATCGCCACCCTCCCGCTGCTTCAGGGCGAGGGGCTCAACGAGTTCGACCCGATCCGCGTCGACCGCATCTCGCCCGACGATGCGACATCGATCCGCAAGGGCGGCGCACGTGCCACGCTCAAGGGAACCCAGTTCAACAATTTCGGCGCCTTCTTCAGCCGCGCCTATCGCGAGAACGACTATCTCTGGGGCCGCCTCCACGGTGCCGAACGGCTCGTCGATATCCTCCTATCCACCCTCCCGCCCAACGCGACGCTCGGCCCGGGCCGGGTTACGCAGATCAAGCGCAGCATCTTCCACGCCATCCTTGACGAGGAGCAGGACCGGCTGAAGGCGATCCCCACGCTCTTCGCCCAACTCCGTGCAGAGATCGGCTGAGGCTGGCCAATCTGCCCTACCCGTCCTAAAGCTACCCGAAACGACAAGGGATCATTCGCGCGGATGCAGTTTCTGAAGGCATTGTTCTGGTTCCTGATCCTCGGCCTCATCGCGGCCTTTGCGGTCACCAACTGGCACCCGGTGGAGATCCAGCTGTGGAGCAGCCTGGTCGCTGACGTGAATCTGCCCTTCCTGTTGCTGATCGTCTTCCTCATCGGCTTCCTGCCGATGGTCGTGATCTACCACACGACGCGCTGGCGCAGCCGCCAGCGGATCGCGATGCTCGAACGCACGGTCGAGGAGCTGCGCAACCTGCAGGCAGCCGCATCCGCCGCTCCGGCAATGCCGATCCAGGCCGATCCGGCGCCGGTGGAAACCCCCGCCGCACCGCCGCTGGTGACGCCATGAGCAGCCCGATCTACGTCGCACTCGACACGCCCGATCTGGAGCGCGCCAAGGCCATCGCCAAGCGCGTCCGCCACCATGTCGGCGGGATCAAGCTCGGCCTTGAATTCTTCATGGCGAACGGCCGTCAGGGCGTGCACGAGATGGCGGATATCGGCCTGCCGATCTTCCTCGATCTCAAATTCCACGACATTCCCAACACGGTCGGCAAGGCGGTGCAGGCGCTGCGCCCGCTCGAACCCGCGATCATCACCGTCCACGCCGCCGGCGGCCGCGCGATGATGGAGGATGCCAAGGCAGCCGCACCGACCGGGACCAAGGTCGTCGCGGTGACGATGCTCACCAGCCTCGACGCAAGCGACTTGAGGTCGATCGGTCTCTCGCCCGATCCGCACGAGCAGGTCGTCCGCCTCGCCGAACTCGCCAGATCCGCGGGCGTCGACGGCATCGTCTGCTCGGGCGAAGAGGTGAAAGCCGCGCACGATGCGTGGAAGGACGGTTTCTTCGTCATCCCCGGCGTGCGCCCGTCCAACGGCACGATCGGCGATCAGAAGCGCGTCGTCACCCCGCGCGCCGCGCTTGATGCCGGCGCCTCGATCCTCGTCATCGGCCGCCCGATCACCCAGGCCGAAGATCCCGACCTCGCCGCGCGCGAGATCGAGGCGACGCTCTGACCAGCCGATGCCGACGATCCGTCCGGCGGTAGAAGCCGACCTCTCCGTTCTGCACCCCGTCGTCGAGCGCGCCTATCGCGGCGACAGCGCGCGCGCGGGCTGGACGCATGAGGCCGATCTCGTCACCGGCGAGCGTACCGACATCGAAACCCTCCGCTCGCTGCTCGATGGCGACAGCCGCCTGCTGATCGCGCACGACGGCGACACCATCCTCGGCTGCGTCAATGTATCGAGCCGCGGCGACGGCCTTGCCTATCTCGGCCTGCTTTGCGTCGATCCCGTGCTTCAGGCGGGCGGCATCGGCAAGCAGCTCGTGGCCGCCGCCGAAGCCACCGCCCGCGAAACCTTCGCCGCGACCCATATCGAGATGACCGTGATCGACCGCCGCGCCGAGCTGATCGGCTGGTATGTCCGTCACGGCTATGCCCCATCCGGCGAAACCCGGCCCTTTCCGGTGCCGCTCGATCCGCCGCTGTCGATGGTCGTCCTGGTCAAGCCGCTCTTCGACTAACGGCAATTGCCCTCGCAGGGTGCTGTCGTTACGCATGTGACGATATCACAATCATCCTGGGAGTTGTTGCCGATGCGTGTCCTGTTGCTTGCCGCCTCTATCCTCGCGACGGGCGCTGCCCTTGCCAACGAACGCGCCCCGATCGGCACCGGCGTCAGCGCCAGCGATCGCACCAACACCGCCGAACGCCCGATCCGCTTCGCCGCCACGGCCCCGGCAGGCGGCGTGCTGGTCGTTCCGATGGCGGGCGCAAGCGACCTCTCGCACGTCCCCGCCGTGCTGCGCGACAGCGTCGCCCGCGCCGTCGCCACGGCGGACTTCAAGGCCGCGCCTGACAAGACGCTCTCGCTCTACGATAGTGGCGGCTATGACCGCGTCGTGCTGATCGGCGTCCCGCAGGGCCGGCTCGGCGCCGCCGCCCTCGCCGATTTCGGCGGTCGCGCGGCGCAGGAAACCCGCGGCAATCCCCGGCCCGTCGCGATCGTTGCGGGCAACTTGTCCGCCGCCGTTGCCGATCCGGCCGCGCATGTCGCGATGGGGGCGACGCTCGGCCAGTACCGGTTCGACCGCCTCAAGAGCGGTGTCACAGCGCCGGCCAGCCAGCCGCTCACCATCGTCGCCGGGGCCGGCGAAGCCACCTATGCCCGCGAACTCGCCGGCATCGCCCAGGGTGCCCGCATGGCGCGCGATCTCATCACGCTGCCCTCCAACGCCAAGACTCCCGACAGCTTCGTGGAAACCGTCCGTGCCCAGTTCGCAGGCGTGCCCAACGTCCGCATCACCGTGCTGGACGAGGCGCAGATGCGGCAGCTCAACATGGGCTCGATCCTGTCCGTCTCGGCCGGGTCGCGCCATCCCGCGCGGATGATGATCGTCGAATATAGCGGCGCCGGAAACGCCGCACCGCTCGCGCTGATCGGCAAGGGCATCACCTTCGACAGCGGCGGCATTTCGCTCAAGCCCGGCGCGAACATGGGCGACATGAAGGGCGACATGGCCGGTGCGGCCGCCGTGATGGGCGGCGCGCTCGCCGCCGCCAAGCGCGGGGCGAAGGCCAATATCGTCGCGATCGCCGCGCTGGCCGAGAACATGCCCGGCGGCAACGCATCGCGCCCCGGCGACGTCGTCCGCACGATGAACGGCCAGACGATCGAGATCATCAGCACCGACGCCGAAGGCCGCATGGTCCTCGCCGATGCGAACCAGTACGCCATCGAGCGCTACAAGCCCGCTGCGATCGTCAACATTGCGACGCTGACAGGAGCGGTCAGCACGGCGCTGGGCGACGACTATGCCGGTCTGTTCGCCCGCGACGAAGCACTCGCCACGCGGGTCCAGAGCGCCGCCGCGCATTCGGGCGAAGCGGTGTGGCGACTTCCGCTCCACCCCAGCTACGCCAAGGACATGGAATCGCCGATCGCGGATATCGCCAACGGCACCACCAAGTCCGGACCCGGCGCGGGCCGCGGCGCGCATTTCATCGGCTTCCTGACGCCCCAGCCCACGCCCTGGGCGCATATCGACATGGCCGGAGTGGACGGCGCCGACGAATCGCTGCCGACCATGCCCAAGGGCGCGCGCGGGTTCGGCGTCCGCCTGTTCGACGCGTTGGTCCGCGAATACGAGAAATAGGCGCACTCGCGGCGTGCCGTTGCCGGACGGCACGCCGCAACTTCCGCTTGCCGAATCGCGCCCGCCGCCCGATGGACGGCGACGATGCCGGTCACTGCAAAGATCTGCGGCCTTTCAACCGCCGCGACGCTCGATACGGCCTTGGCCGGTGGCGCCAGCCATGTCGGCTTCGTCTTCTTCCCACCCTCGCCGCGTCACGTGACATTCGATCAGGCCGGATCGCTATCCACGCGCGTGCCGGCTCAGACCGGCAAGGTCGGCGTGTTCGTCGATCCGGAGGATGCGCTGCTTGAGTCCGCGATCCGCGCTGCCCGGCTCGACGCGATCCAGCTCCATCGCGTGACGCCTGAGCGCGCGGCGGCGATCGGCGCCCGAACGCGTCTGCCCGTCTGGGCGGCCGTCGCCGTCAAGACCCGTGCCGATCTCGATGCCGCCAACGGCTTCCGCGGTGCCGTCCAGCGCATCCTCTACGACGCCAAGGTGCCCGAGGATGCGAAGCTGCCCGGCGGCATGGGCATACGCTTCGACTGGACTCTGCTTCAGGGTTTCGCGCATCCGCTTCCCTGGGCCCTGTCGGGCGGGCTCGATCCCGCCAACGTCGCCGAAGCCGTCGGTATCACCGGTGCGCGGCTGGTCGACGTCTCCTCCGGTGTCGAGTCCGCGCCGGGCGTCAAGGACGAGGCGAAGATCGCCGCCTTCCTGAAGACCGTCGCCACCTTGTAACAATGCTTGGCCTGCGCGCCAGACGCGCCTAAACGCCCCTCATAATGAACGCGCCCAACTCCCTGCGTAACCAGCCCGACGAGCGCGGGCATTTCGGCCAGTTCGGCGGACGCTATGTCGCCGAGACGCTGATGCCGCTGATTCTCGACCTCGAGCGCGAGTATCGCGCCGCCAAGGCCGATCCGGCGTTCCAGGCCGAGTTCGACGGGCTGATGAAGCATTATGTCGGCCGCCCGTCGCCGCTCTATTTCGCCGAGCGGCTGACCCGGCATTACGGCGGTGCGAAGATCTACTTCAAGCGCGAGGAGCTGAACCACACCGGCGCGCACAAGATCAACAACTGCATTGGCCAGATCCTGCTCGCCATCCGCATGGGCAAGAAGCGGATCATCGCCGAGACCGGCGCGGGTCAGCACGGCGTCGCCACCGCCACCGTCTGCGCGCGTTTCGGCCTGCCCTGCACCATCTTCATGGGCGCCAAGGATATCGAGCGCCAGCAGCCCAACGTCTTCCGCATGAAGCTGCTCGGCGCCGAAGTCCGCCCCGTCACCAGCGGCTCGCAGTCCTTGAAGGACGCGATGAACGAGGCGCTTCGGGACTGGGTCGCGACCGTCCACGACACCTTCTACATCATCGGCACCGCCGCCGGCCCGCATCCCTATCCGGAACTCGTCCGCGACTTCCAGTCGGTGATCGGCACCGAAAGCCGCGCCCAGATGCTGGAAGCGGAGGGCCGCCTGCCCGACCTGCTGATCGCCGCGGTCGGCGGCGGCAGCAACGCCATCGGCCTGTTCCACCCCTTCCTCGACGACAACGACGTCGCGATGGTCGGCGTCGAGGCGGCGGGCAAGGGCATCGACACCAGCGAGCATGCCGCCAGCCTCACCGGCGGCGCGCCCGGCATCCTCCACGGTAACAAGACCTATCTGCTGCAGGACGAGGACGGCCAGATCACCGAAGCGCACTCGATCTCCGCCGGCCTCGACTATCCCGGCATTGGCCCCGAGCACAGCTGGCTGCACGAAAGCGGCCGCGTCGAGTATCTGCCGGTCACCGATACCCAGGCACTCGACGCGTTCCAGCTCTGCTGCAAGCTCGAAGGCATCATCCCCGCGCTCGAAAGCTCGCACGCGCTGGCAGCTTTGGAGCACAAGGCACGGGAATTGCCTTCCGACAAGATCATCCTCGTCAACGTCTCCGGCCGCGGCGACAAGGATATCTACACCGTCGCTCAGGCGATGGGGGCGGAGATATGACCCGCCTCACCTCCGCCTTCGCCGCTGCCGTCGCGCAGCATCGCGCCACGCTGGTCACCTTCGTCACCGCGGGGGACGGCGATACCGCCGCGATCCTCGACGCGCTCGTTGCGGGCGGTGCCGATGTGATCGAGCTCGGCATGCCCTTCACCGATCCGATGGCCGACGGTCCGGCGATCCAGGCCGCCAACCTCCGCAGCCTCGCCAAGGGCACGCGCACCGCCGACGTGCTCGCCATCGCCGCCGCCTTCCGCCAGCGCCACCCTGACGTGCCGCTGGTACTGATGGGCTATGCCAACACCATGACTCGCCCGACGCCCGGCGCCTTCGCGCAGAAGGCCGGTGAGGCCGGCATCGACGGCACGATCATCGTCGACATTCCGCCCGAAGAAGCCGACGAGATCGCCCCCTTCGCCGCGCATGGCATCGCCACGATCCGCCTCGCCACCCCGACCACCGATGCCGGGCGCCTGCCCGCAGTGCTCAGCGGCGCCACCGGCTTCGTCTACTATGTCTCGGTCGCTGGCATCACCGGCCTGCAGCAGGCGGCGCAGGACAGCATCGAGGCCGCGGTCGCGAAGCTCAAGGCGGCCACCGACCTGCCCGTCGCGGTCGGCTTCGGCGTCCGCACCCCCGAACAGGCCGCCGCGATCGGCCGCGTCGCCGATGGCGTCGTCGTCGGCTCGGCGATCATCGATCTGATCGCGGCAAACGGCGCCGATGCACCCGCCGCGGTCCAAACCTATATCCAATCCCTGTCGGCCGCTCTGGCCGAAGCTCGCAAGGAACCCGCATGAGCTGGCTCAGCCGCGTCCGCAACGCCCTGTCGTTCGTCGTCCCGAACAAGGCAGAGACCCCCGACAATCTCTGGCACAAATGCAAGGGCTGCGGACAGATGGTGTTCACCCGCGAGTTGCAGGAGAACATGTCCGTCTGCCCGCTCTGCGATCATCATGAGCGGATCGGCGGCAGAGCGCGGTTCGAGCAGCTGTTCGACGCAGGATACACCGTCCTGCCCGGCCCGCGCGTGACCGAAGACCCGCTCAAGTTCCGCGACCAGAAGCCCTATCCCGCCCGCATCAAGGCCGCGCGCGCCAGCACCGGCGAGCAGGACGCCTTCCTCAACGCCAGCGGCACGATCGACGGGCACAAGGCGGTGATCGGCGTTCAGGACTTCGCCTTCATGGGCGGGTCGATGGGCCAGGCCGTCGGCGAAGCGTTCATCGCCGGCGTCGAAGCCGCGATCGCCGCCAGGGCGCCGTATATCGTCTTCACCGCCTCGGGCGGCGCGCGCATGCAGGAGGGCATCCTCAGCCTGATGCAGATGCCGCGCAGCACCGTCGCCATCTCGATGCTCCACGACGCGGGTCTACCCTATATCGTCGTTCTCACCGATCCCACTTCGGGCGGCGTGATGGCGGCCTATGCCATGCTCGGCGACGTCCAGATCGCCGAGCCCAAGGCGACCCTCGCCTTCACCGGCCGCCGCGTGATCGAAAGCACGATCCGCGAAAAGCTGCCCGACGATTTCCAGACCAGCGAATATTATCTCGACCACGGCCTGATCGACATGGTCGTCCACCGCAAGGAGCTGCGCGAGAAGCTCAGCCAGCTGATCGGCCTGCTGGTGGGTGGAGAGAAGGCGGCGGCCTGACCTTCGCGGTCCTCATGCCCGACCACGCCACCTCCAGCCACGCCGCCGTTCAGCGCCAGCTCGACCGCCTCTGGGCACTCGGCCCCGGCGCTGACATCCTCGGCCTCAGCCGGATCACCGCGCTGCTCGAGCGGATCGGCAACCCGCACCTGCGTCTCCCGCCGGTCCTCCATATCGCAGGCACCAACGGCAAGGGTTC
This sequence comes from Sphingomonas koreensis, assembly GCF_002797435.1. Taxonomy (NCBI): domain Bacteria; kingdom Pseudomonadati; phylum Pseudomonadota; class Alphaproteobacteria; order Sphingomonadales; family Sphingomonadaceae; genus Sphingomonas; species Sphingomonas koreensis. The sequence continues at coordinate 231,259 of NZ_PGEN01000001.1, forward strand.
GACCTGCGCCTTCCTGCGCGCCGGGATCGAAGCTGCGGGCCTCACCGCACATGTCTATTCCAGCCCGCATCTCGTCCGCTTCAACGAGCGCATCCGCCTCGCCGGCACGCTGATCGACGACGAAACGCTCGCCGCGCTGCTCGAGGAGGTTCTCGACGCCGGGGGAGACATCGGCGCCAGCTTCTTCGAGGTGACGACCGCCGCCGCCTTCCTCGCCTTCAGCCGTACCCCGGCGGACGCCTGCATCGTCGAGGTCGGCCTCGGCGGCCGTCTCGACGCGACCAATGTCATCCCGGCTCCTGCAGCCTGCGCCATCGCCCAACTCGGCATCGATCATCAGGCGTTTCTCGGCGACACTGCCGAAGCCATCGCGGGCGAAAAGGCCGGGATCGCCAAGCCCGGCGTCCCGCTCGTCACCATGGCCTATGACGCCTCCGTCACCGAGCGCATCGCGCAGGTGGCGGACGCCACCAATGCGCCCGTCCATTCGCGTGGCACGGACTGGGACTATGAAGTCGCGGACGATCGTCTCCACTACCGGGACGCGCGCGGCTCGCTCGAAACCCCGCTCCCCGCGCTGGCCGGGCCGCATCAGCCGGGCAATCTTGCGCTCGCCATCGCAACGCTGCGCCATCAGCAGCGGCTCAGCCTCCCGCCCCAGGCCTTCGCGACGGCCGCAACAGCCGCACGCTGGCCAGCGCGCATGCAACGTCTCTCCCCCGGCCCGTTGCTGGACCTGCTCCCGCCCGGCAGCCAGATCTGGCTCGATGGGGGGCACAATGAAGCCGCCGCGCAATCGGTCAGCGCCGCACTGGCGCAGGTCGCGCAGGGCCGCACGGTCCATCTCGTCCTCGGCATGCTCGCCAACAAGGACGCAACCGGCCTGCTCGCGCCTTTCGCCCCGCTCGCGCAGTCGCTCACGGCAATTCCCGTTCCCGGTCATGCGCATCACGCGCCGGCCGATCTCGCCGCCAGCGCGCAGGCGCTCGACATCCCGGCGACCGGTACCGCCGGCACTCCGGACGAAGCCCTTCGCAGCATCGCCGCCCGCCTCGTTGCGGATGTCTCGCTACCGCCGCTCATCCTCATTCTCGGCTCGCTCTATCTCGCCGGTGAAGTGCTCCGCGCGAACGATGAGCTCCCCGACTGACTCTTATTGCGATTGACTATCAATAACAGAATGTCAGGATAGCCGGACGAATCGAATCCGGAGTCCGCCGCATGACTGCAATCGCCACGCTCGGCCACGCCCTGCCCCGCCTCCAGCCCGAAGATCCCGGCGCGCGGCTGCTGTTGTTCGGGATTCGCCAGATGGGCGCAGGCGGCCTTCACGACGCGGCTGCGGCACATGCGTTCGTCACCGCTTTCGGCCGCGACTTCCGCCGCCCGTTGATCTTGCTGCGCTCGCTGATGGCCGAGATGTCCACCGCCTCGGCCGGGCCGATCCAGATCGCGCCCTGGTGCTGCGCCCGCATGACCGCGGCGGAGTGTGCGACGATCGAGATCATCGCCCGCGCACCGCACGATCCGGCCCGCGCGCATATCCTGCTCGCCGATCTGCTCGGCGTGCGCCAGGCCGACGGCGTCCTCACCACCGCCCACGCCCTCGCCAACGCCTTCGCTGATCTGGGGCTGCCGCTGGAGGCCTAGCGCGCCGAGCCAATCTCCGGATCGGCGCGCGCATCACCCTCGCCTTCCGTGCCGGCCGTACCGATCGACCGATCGACCAGCCCGCTGCGCATCATCCACGCGAACAGCAGCACGCCGGGCAATGCCAGGATGGTGGTGAGAACGTAATAGTTCACATAGCCGATGCCCTCGATCATCTTGCCGGCCGAAGTGCCGCTGAGGAACCGTCCCAAGATGCTCGCCGCGGCCGAGAGCAGCGCGAACTGGGTCGCGGTGAAGCTCAAATTGCACAGTGCCGCCAGATAGGCACCGACGCACACCCCGCCGATCCCGCTCGCGAAATTCTCGAATCCCATCGCCGCCGCCATGCCGGCATTGGTGTGGCCGACCGACGCCATCCCGGCGAAGCTCAGGTTCGACACCATCATCAGCACGAGACTGATGAACACCGACCGCTTCATGCCCAGCTTGGCGTACATGATCCCGCCGACGAAAATTCCCGCCAGCAGCGCCCAGAACCCGACGAACACGTCGTAAAAGGCGATCTCGCTGTTGGTATAGCCCTGCTCGTTGAACAGCAGCCGCAACGTCAGGTTGGCCAGCGTATCGCCCAGCTTGTGGAGCAGCACGAACAGCAGCACCATCATTCCGCCTTCGCGGCGGAAGAATTCCATCAGCGGCCCGACCTTACCGCTCTCCACCTGAGTCATCGCGATCGACACGAGCGACGCGATCCACAGCAGCGCGCCCGCGCCCAGCACCAGCGGCACCAGCGCCGAGGATGCGGACCAGCCCTGCCACAACGCGACGCCAACGCCGGCCACCGGCAACAGGCCCAGCCAGGTCAAAGCGCTCGGCTTGCCCGCATCGCGCGCGCGGCGGGCGGTCAGGTCGAACAGCGGGAACAGATAGCCGACCAGCACCATGTTGGAGAGGATGTTCACACCCAGCGCACCGTCGATCCAGCGGGCGCCCAGATAGAGCGGGGCAAAAGCAAGGACGAAGATCAGATAGGGCTTCTGCCCCATCCGCTCGGGCCATTCGCGGAACACCTTGCGCTCGGGCTCGCCGACGATCAGCCCGGCGAGCACTGCAGGCAGCGCGAAGATCGCGCACGCGGCATAGGCGACGCCCCACCCGGCGCCCTCCGCAACATACAGCGCCAACCCGCCGGCGGCGGCCGAGCCGATCCGCCAGCCATATTGCGACATGCCCGATCCGACGCCCAGCTGACGAGGCTCGAGCAATTCGATGCGATAGGCGTCGATCACGATGTCGAACGTCGCGCCCGCCAACCCCACCATGATCGCTGCCGCGGCGACCCAGCCCAGCGACGCCTTGGGATCGACGCTGCCAAGAAAGATCACCGCCGCCGCGACCAGCGCCCCGGTCACGATCAGCCAGGATCGCCGCGCCCCGATCGCGCCCAGCACCGGAATGCGGAACTTGTCGACCACTGGCGCCCACGCCCATTTGAGGTTGTAGGCGAGGAAGGTGAGCGCGAATGCGGTCACCGCAGATTTAGTGATCCCATCCTGAGCAAGGCGCGTGGTCAGCGTCGCGCCGATCATCGCAAAGGGAAAGCCGGAAGACATGCCGAGTGCCAATGCGGCGAGCGGTGCCTTCTCGAAATAAGGGCGGATCCCGTCGAGCAGCGTCCCCTGCCCGTCCGCCTTGACCGCCTCACTCATGCATTCCCCCGTACCGACAAGGCACCGACCCTAGCGGCAAATCCAGCGAAGCAAAGCCCTCAGGCGACGGACTGGAACAGCTTCAGGCTGGCCGGCACGCGCCGCGGCGTCTTGCCGTCGAGCAGCGCCTCGACGATCGCGATCGCGCGCAGCAGGTCGCGTTGCGGATAGGGTTTGGACAGGCAGCCAAGGCCGATGGCTTCCACCTCGTCCAGCCGCCGCCCCGTGACGATCAGCGCCGGCACGCCCTTCGCCTTGGCGGCATGCGCCACATCGGCGCCGTCGCCGTCGCGCAATCCCAGGTCGATCAGCACCAGGTCGATCGTCTTGCGCCCGCCGATATGCCCGATCGCCTCGCGCACCGAATCGGTGGTGGCAACGACGGTAAAACCTTCCTCGGTCAGGAAATGTTCGGTGTCGAACGCGACCAGCGGCTCGTCCTCGACGATCAACAGCCGCGCGATCCGCCGGTTCTTCTTTCCGAACAACATGACCCACCCACATGATTACGCGGCCAGAACGCATTAGGGCCGGATACGGCTCCCGGCGCACAAGAATTTTGCGCCCGAGGCCAACCCGCTGTATCGCGCGGCGAATGTCCCCGCCATCACCCACGGAATCGCCTCGCCGGGGCGAACGCATCGCCAAACTGCTCGCCCGTGCCGGAATCGCGTCGCGCCGAGAGATTGAGCGCATGATCGCCGACGGCCGCGTCGCCATCGACGGCGAAATCCTGACCACGCCCGCCACCGTCCTGCCCTCGCTGCGCGGCGTCACCGTCGATGGCAATCCGGTCGCCGCCGCCGCACCCGCGCGCCTGTTCCGCTTCCACAAGCCCAGCGGCCTGCTCACCACCGAGCGCGATCCGGGCGGGCGCCCGACCATCTACAGCAAACTGCCCAAGGGGCTGCCCCGGCTGATGCCGGTCGGCCGCCTCGACCTCAATACCGAGGGGCTGTTGCTGATGACCACCGATGGCGAGCTCAAGCGCCAGCTCGAGCTTCCCGCCACCGGGGTCGAGCGCAGCTATCGCGCGCGCGCCTATGGCGAGGTCAGCCAGGCCCAGCTCGAGGATTTGATGCTCGGTATCGAGATCGACGGCGTCCGCTACGGCTCGATCGATGCCAATCTCGAACGCCGCACCGGCGCGAATGTCTGGATCGAACTGACGCTGACCGAGGGCAAGAACCGCGAGGTCCGCCGCGTGCTCGAGCATCTCGGGCTCAAGGTCAGCCGCCTGATCCGCACCCGCTACGGCCCCTTCCACCTCGGGGACATGCCGTCAGGCATGATCGACGAAGTGCGCCAGCACGACCTGATCCTGTTCCGCAAGGCCCTCGCGAGCGGCGGCAAGGCTGCATCCAATCTTCAGCTGTCGAGCAAGCCCAAGGCGATTGCGCAGGACGTGCCGTCCGAACCCGCCCCGGAAACCGCCCCCGCCGCCAATCGCGCCGAACGCCGCAAGGTGGTGGCACGGCAGGTTCCGGCCAGCAAGGACGAGCGTGCAAAGGATGGCGAGGCAAGGCCTCCCCGCCGCCCCAAGCCACCCGCCACGCCCGCCGGTCCCGAAAAGTTCGGCGTCGGCCAGCGCCGCCAGCGCGCGGTCTCCGCGACCAAGAAGCGTGAGGCCGATCCCCGCGGCGCTGCTGCGGCCAAGCCCGCAAAGCCCGTCCGTCCCCGCGTCGATGACGATGCCGGCCCGCTGCTTGACCGGCCCAAGCGCCACTATCGGTCGAACGACCGCCGCCCGCGTCCTTCGGCCAAGCCCGGACCCGGCAAGCGGGGGCCGCGTAAATGAGGATCATTGCTGGCCAATGGCGGGGCCGTCCGCTCGCCGCGCCCAAGGGCGACGGCACCCGCCCCACCGCCGATCGCACGCGTGAAGCGCTGTTCTCGATGCTCGCCAGCCGCGTGGGGAGCTTCGAGGATCTGGCCGTCGCCGATCTCTTCGCCGGTTCGGGCGCGCTGGGGTTCGAGGCACTGTCGCGCGGCGCCGCCTCGTGCCTGTTCGTCGAGCAGGATCGCGCCGCGCTCGACGCGCTGCGCGCCAATGCGGAGAAGCTCGGCGTCCGCGCGGATATCCGCGCGACCTCGGTCCTCGCGCTCGGGCCAGCGCCCAAGCCGTTGGACGTCATCCTGATGGACCCGCCCTATGGCACCGGCGCCGGCTCGGTCGCGCTCGACAAGCTCGCCCGGCTCGGCTGGACCGGCCCGGCGACATGGATCAGCATCGAGACCGCAAAGAACGAGGCCATCGAAGTCGCCGGTTTCGAGGTCGATGCCGAGCGTGTGCACGGCAAGGCCAAGCTGACGATCCTGCGCTCAGCTTAGCCGTTCGCCTTCGGCCGCAGCGCGACCAGCGCCACCAGGCTGAGCACCGCCGCAGCGCTCAGATACCAGCCGACCGGCATCAGCCCGCCCTGGAGCGCCAGCTTCTGCGCGAAGAACGGCGTCAGCCCGCCGCCGATCACACCCGCGATGTTGAAGGTCATGGATGCGCCGGTATAGCGCACGCGCGGCGGGAACAGGTCGGTCAGCCAGGCGCCGAGCGGCCCGTAGACGAATCCCATCGCGAACAACAGCAGCGACAGGAACGCGAACACGCCGATCAGCCCGCCGGCCATCAGCGGCGCGATCACGAATCCGCTCGCCGCGACCAGCACGCACCCGCCCGCCAGCACGCGCCGGGGATCGTATTTCGCGTCGGCCATCCATGCGGCCAGATAGATGCCCGCCGCCATGAACAGGATCGCGACCAGCTGGCATCCCAGGAAATCCTGCATCGAATAGCCGAGCGACTTGGTCCCCCAACCCAGCAGGAACGCGGTGGCGATATAATAGGTGGCGAAGCATGCCACCGCGCCGATCGTCCCGCCCAGCAGCGCGCCGCCATGCTTCGTCACGACCTCGCCCAGCGGCACCTTGGGCGGCGGCGCCTCGGCCAGGCTCGCCTTGAACTCCGGCGTCTCGCCCAGCTTGAGCCGTACCCACAGCCCGACCGCGACCAGCGCGGCTGAAAGGATGAACGGGATCCGCCAGCCCCACTCCGCGAACTGCGCCGGGGTCATCATCATGCCGAGCAGCAGGAAGAGGCCATTGGCGGCGATGAACCCCGCGGGCGCGCCCATCTGCGGCGCGCTGCCAAAGCGGGCGCGCCAGCCCGGCGGCGCATTCTCCACCGCCAGCAGCGCCGCGCCGCCCCATTCGCCGCCCAGGCCGAACCCCTGCCCGAACCGCAGCACGCAGAGGGCAAAGGGCGCGATCCACCCCGCCATCTCATAGGTCGGCAGAAACGCCACCAGCGTGGTCGAAAGCCCCATCGTCAGCAGCGACGCGACCAACGTCGCCTTGCGCCCGATGCGGTCGCCATAATGGCCGAACACCGCGGCGCCCACCGGCCGCGCGAAGAATGCGATCGACAGCGTCAGATACGCCCAGAGCTGCGTTTCCGCCTCGCTCCCGATGAAGAACAGTTTCCCGAACACCAGCGCCGCTGCGGTCGCGTAAATGTAGAAATCGTAGAACTCGATTCCCGTCCCCACAAAGCTCGCCCATAGCGCGCGGCGTTGCCGTGCCCGGTCAGCGTCCATCCATCACTCCCCCAAAGGTGCGGCGTCTGCGCGCCGTCACTTCTTGTCTTCGAAGCAGGTCGTGCGCGTCACCTGCACCACCTGGCCCTTGTCGTCCTTGATTTCCTTGCGCCCCGCCTCGCACGGCTTCTGCGCTGGGGTCTGGTCGAACCCGCCCGTGCGCCAGCCGACATACAGCGCCACCCCGGCCAGTGCGGCGAGCAGCAACAGCCGGCGTGCGTTGAACCGGCGCTTGATCTTGTCCCACATGCCGTTCCCCTGCACCCGCCCGGGCGCGCGCGCAAGCGGTGTCTGGGGGATATCGGCCATCGCGCGCCACCCCAGCACCATCGCGCTTGCCCCGACTCGCCGCGTTCCCTACCTGTTCACCAATGTCCGTACCCGTAGCCTCTCCCGACGATCCCCCCTATCTGCGCGGCCTCAACGCCCCGCAGCGCGAAGCCGTGCTCACCACCGACGGCCCCGTCCTCGTCCTCGCCGGCGCCGGCACGGGCAAGACCGCCGCGCTCACCGCCCGCCTCGCCCATCTCCTCTGGACCCGCCGCGCCTATCCCTCCGAAATCCTCAGCGTCACCTTCACCAACAAGGCTGCGCGGGAGATGCGCGAGCGCGTCCGCGGCCTTGTCGGCGACGCGGTCGAGGGGATGCCCTGGCTCGGCACCTTCCACGCGATCGGCGCCAAGATGCTGCGCCGCCATGCCGAGCTGGTCGGGCTGCAGAACAACTTCACCATCCTCGACACCGACGATCAGCTGCGCCTGATCAAGCAGCTCATCGCCGCCAACGATCTGGACGAAAAGCGCTGGCCCGCGCGCCAGCTCGCCGGGCTGATCGACGGGTGGAAGAACAAGGGCCTGACCCCGAAGGATCTCGACGCCGGCGAGTCGGAGCTGTTCGCCAACGGCCGCGGCCAGTCGCTCTACGCGCAATATCAGGACCGGCTGCGCACCCTCAACGCCTGCGACTTCGGCGATCTGCTGCTGCACATGCTGACGATCCTCAAGACCAACCGCGACGTGCTTCAGCACTACCAGCAGCGCTTCCGCTACATCATGGTCGACGAGTATCAGGACACCAACAGCGTCCAGTATCTCTGGCTCCGCCTGCTCGCACAGGAGCGCAAGAACATCTGCTGCGTCGGCGACGACGATCAGTCGATCTATTCGTGGCGCGGCGCGCAGGTGGAGAATATCCTGAAGTTCGAGAAGGATTTCCCCGGCGCGAAGGTGATCCGCCTCGAACAGAATTACCGCTCCACCCCCCACATCCTCGCCGCCGCCTCGGGCGTCATCGCCAACAATGGCGGCCGCCTCGGCAAGGAGCTGTGGACCGAGAAGGACGCGGGCGAGAAGGTCCGCGTCGTCGGCGTGTGGGACGGCCCTGAGGAAGCCCGCCGCGTCGGCGAAGAGATCGAGAATACCCAGCGCCGCGAGGGCAAGTCGCTCGACGAATTCGCCATCCTCGTCCGCGCCCAGCACCAGACGCGCGAGTTCGAGGACCGCTTCATCGCCACCGGCCTGCCCTATCGCATCGTCGGCGGCTTCCGCTTCTACGAGCGTGCCGAGATCCGCGACGCGCTCGCCTATCTCCGCCTCGTCCACCAGGGCGCCGACGACTTCGCCTTCGAACGCATCGTCAACGTCCCCAAGCGCGGCCTGGGCGACAAGGCGATCGCCAAGATCCACCAGCTCGCCCGGGCCGAGGGCATCCCCCTCCTCCTCGCCGCCGCGCGCATCCTCGACACCGACGAGCTGACGCCCCAGGCCCGCCGCGCGCTCGGCAATTTCGTCGGCGACATCGCCCGCTGGAAGGACATGTACTCGAGTGCCTCCCCCGAAGAGGGAGCCGTCGTCGAGGCAACGGATACCCGCATCGGCGGCCTCCCCCATACCGAGCTCGCGCAGATCATCCTCGACGAGAGCGGCTATACCGCGATGTGGCAGGCCGACCGCACCGCCGAGGCTGCGGGCCGGCTCGAGAACCTGTCCGAACTCGTCCGCGCGATGGAGGAATACGAAACCCTAGGCGCGTTCCTCGAACACGTCTCCCTCGTCATGGACAATGACGGCAATGCCGACGAGCCCAAGGTCACGATCATGACCATCCACGCCGCCAAGGGGCTCGAGTTCGACACCGTGTTCCTCGCGGGGTGGGAGGAAGGCATCTTCCCCAGCCAGCGCGCCCTCGACGAAGGCGGCCTCGCCTCACTGGAGGAGGAACGCCGCCTCGCCTACGTCGCGATCACCCGCGCCCGCCGCCTCGCGACGATCCTCCACGCCGCCAACCGCCGCATCTACGGCCAGTGGACCAGCTCCATCCCCAGCCGCTTTGTCGGCGAGCTGCCCAAGGACCATGTCGACGAGGAATCGACCATGTCCGGCGGCGCCTCGCTGTGGCGCGCCAACTGGAGCGAGCATGCCGACCCCTTCGCCCATGTCGGCCGCGGCACTGGCCGGGGCCCCGGCTGGCAACGCGCCGCCGCCCCGAGCTCGACCTTCACCACCGCCCCCAAGCGCGTGGTCGAAAGCCGCGCCAGCGCCGTCAGCCTCGGCAACAAAGGCCGCGACGACCTGTCACTCGGCATGCGCGTCTTCCACCAGAAGTTCGGCTATGGCGAAATCGTCGAAATCGAAGGCAACAAGCTCGAGATCGAGTTTGAGCAAGCCGGGCGGAAGCGGGTGATGGATAGTTTTGTGAGTGTGGGATAATTAGTTCCAGTGATGTCTTCCGATACCGCCGCTATAGACATCTCCGCGCGCAGCAAATCTTCGAATTTCCTCAACAGCCAAGGCTGTCCCAAACTCTACAATCTTGACCGGAAGTTCTGCGATCTTTGATGTAGCATATATGGAGGCCTCTACCATAAGATCATCATCAAAAACCGGCATTTCCACTGGAATAAGTACATTCTCCTTCTTTAGCCTCCCCTTGCTGAGAAAGTACTTAAATCTATCCGTCCATAGGTTGGCGTGATCAATTATTGAAATCGTAGTCTTCTGATCGAAAGCCATCGGCTTAATGACATAAGTTTCCACCCCCTCGCTAACCAGAGGAAGTTTCACAGGCATAAGGTCGTCATCTATATACTTTGAAGTAAACGACTTAATGTTTAGAGCCTTTAAATCATTCTTTATACTTCTTACGATTCCAACCTCGCGATACTCATAGGTATCGACATTCCTCCTCACCAACCGGTCAAATGAAATCTCAACCGCTGTGTCTAGATCAGGAGCAACCATGGATCGGACATCGCTAAAAGTTATAACACCATCGCGGACGCCCACTACAGATTGAAATAGAACATCCGCCGAATCAGGATTACTCCGAGCCAGATCAACAGCATCTACTAGCTTTTCTTTCAGTATTTCCATTGTTTCAGAGTAGGTGCTCGCACTCACATTGTCGAAAAACTGCGTAACTCGTCGAAAGCGACGGTGCGCCAATTGATACTTTATTCTACCAGATTGCGCTGAAAGCGCCACGATTCCTACATTCGCGAACTCCCCAGTTTCAAGCAGGGGGCGAAATCGTATTACGCTATAGAAGAATAGCTGCTTCACTGGATCGCGCTCCAGAATGCGTTGGCAGACACCGCCTCCAAAGTGGCACGCAAATGCGGCACAACTGTGGGGTCGGAATCCGTCCACTCATCAGGCAAGTCGTTTATCACGGCCTCTGCGGTGGCGATAGCCGCCTCCAGCCGCGGTTGGTAGTGCTCTCGCTCAAGCAACCCCTCGGCCCCAAACCAGAAATCGCGGCAAATATGCAGCCCATTAAAATTTTCTTGGTTAAACGCCCTATCAAAGGCTAAATTGTGATCAAGTATCACAATATCCTTATCAACCACGTTAACAAACATATTAGAATTCCCGCCCCACAAAGTACCTGTTCGATCTTCATTCTTAATCCAATAATCAAATATGAAAACGTCCCTGAGTAGATGAACTGGATATCTATTTAGATTCGATCGAGAGGCAGGGGTAAGATTTTCGCTATATTTTGATGCGAAGCCCCAGCCCGTTCCCAGAGAAGTGGCAGCCTGAGCATTAAATCGGGACAACTGAGCATTTAGCGAAACTATCGCGAATTCGGGAATCGGCAGCCCTAGCTGCCGGCCGACCGCTGCGCATACCACCTCCGATATGAGACCTGATGGCAGCGCAGCACGACCCTTGACGACATAGAGATCGTCATCGGAAGCTCGACAGAGAAACGGCTGAGTCGCCCCTTCCTCTACCTTCTCAATCACCTCTTCAATGTCGAGATATGTCAGTACCATATACCGCTGTCATAACCGCAGTTTTGCGTTGGCGTCATTGCCTATAACGCTCAACCTGACAACTTGCTGTTCACAACACTTACGTGTGTCTTGCTTGTGGGAAGATGGTAAGACTTACCATGCTCACCTTCACCCCCCTCTCCCCCCGCGCCATCGCCATCATCGCGGAAGGCCATTTCACCGCCGCCGACATCGTCCCGGCGCTCGACCGCCTCGCCGCGATCCTCGACACCACCCCACAGCTCGACATCCTCGCCGATGTCCGCGGCTCGCCCTCGGTCGCGCTCTCCGCGATCGCCGAGGAGCTGAAACACCTCCCTTTGCTCATCCGCCTGATCCGCGCGATCGATCGCGTCGCCATCGTCGCCGATGCCGAGTGGGTGCGCGTCGCCAGCAGGATCGAAAGCGCGCTGATCCCCGGCGTCCACTACGAAGTCTACGAGCGCAAGGACGAGGCCCATGCCCGCGCCTGGCTGCTGCGCGAGACCGACCGGCCGCGCCCGGATTGACCGGAACGCAGCGGGAACAAAAACAACTTTCCTACACGCGCCGTCCATGTCCATAAGCTGGTCGATGGACGACTCACGCCCCCTGCTCGCCGCGGACGAAGCCGAGTTGCTCGCCTTCACGCCCGTTCCCACCGCCTCCAGCCGCTATGATGGCTGGACGCCGCGAAGGCAGCGCGACTTCATCACCGCGCTCGCCATCACCGGTACCGTTCAGCGCGCCGCCCGCGCGGTCGGGATGAGCCGCGAGTCGGCCTACAAGCTGCGCAAGCGCGCCGGTGCGGAGAGCCTCGCCGCCGCCTGGGACATCGCCCAGTCGCTGAGCTACGACCGGGTCTTCGCGCTGGCGATGGATCGCGCGATCAACGGCATCACCGTCCCGCGCTACTATAAGGGGCGCCAGATCGGCACGATCCATCGCCCCGATCTGCGCCTCGCCATGGCCGTGCTTGCCGAGCGTCCGCAGCCCCCGGCAAAGGCGACCAAGTTGACAGAATGAATCGCGTTGCCCGGAATTTTGTGAACTTCGCCGGGCGAGGTTACAGCCCCGCCGCCGCCTCGATGATCGGCACGAACTTCTCCGCGGTCAGGCTCGCCCCGCCGACCAGCGCGCCGTCCACGTCCGCGCAGCCGAGCAGCGACGCCGCATTCGCCCCGTTGACCGATCCGCCGTAAAGCACCCGCATCGCCGCCGCGGTCTCGCCGCCCAGCAGTTCGGTAAGCTTGGCCCGGATCGCCCCGTGCATCGCCGCGACGTCCGCCTCGGTCGGCGTGCGCCCCGTGCCGATCGCCCAGACCGGCTCGTACGCGATCGACAGCCAGTCGGCCGCCGCGCCCTCGGGCATCGACCCGGCGAGTTGCGCCGTGACGACCGCCTCGGCCTGCCCCGCATCGCGCTGCTCCAGCGTCTCGCCGACGCACAGGATCGCGTTGAGGCCATGGCGGTGCGCCGCCTCGGCCTTGCCCTTGACGTCGGCATCGGTCTCGCCCTGGTTCGCACGCCGCTCGCTATGCCCGACGATGGTCAGCGCCGCGCCCGCTTCCCTGAGCATCGCGGCGGAGATGCAGCCGGTATGCGCGCCCTGGTCCGCGGCATGGCAATCCTGCCCCCCGATCGGCATCCGCGCCGCCACGGTGACGGCGGGCGCGATCAGCGTCGCGGGGACGCACAGCGCGGCATCGACTCCCGGCGTCACCGCCGCGGCCTGTGCGATCGCCTCGATCTCGGGCAGCGCGGCGATCAGGCCGTGCATCTTCCAGTTCCCCGCCACCAGCTTGCGCCGCATCCAATTCCCTCTCTTGTCCATTATTGGACATCGCCCCTAAGCGTGCCCCACACGCTTCACAAGCTTGATGGCTGCGCATTGCCCCCCTAAAGCACCATCCTTCACTTTTGATCGGGTTTCCATGCTCACCTTCCTCCGCCGCATCCTGTTCTCGACCGCGGGCAAGATCATCGCCCTGCTGCTGCTCGTGGTGATCGCGGTCGCCTTTGCGCTGGGCGACATCACCAACCTGTCCGGCGGCGGCGGCCCTTCGGGCGGTGCGCTGGTTCAGGTCGGCAACAAGAAGGTTACGGAGCAGGAGCTGCAGCAGCGGCTCAAGAACGCGCTCGAACGCGCGCGCCAGCAGCAGCCCGCGCTCGACATGACCCAGTTCGTCGCGATGGGCGGGTTCGAACAGGTGCTCGACGATATCGTCAACGGCATGGTGCTCGAGGAATATGCCCGCGATCACGGCATGGCCGTGTCCAAGGCCGCGATCGACGGCGAGATCGCTTCGGCACCCGCCTTTGCCGATCCGCTGACCGGCAAGTTCAGCCAGCGCAATTTCGAGCAGATACTGGCGCGCGAAGGGATCACGGCAGACCAGATCCGCGACGACATCCGTCAGGGTACGCTGGCGCAGTGGGTCGCGGGTCCGACGGTCGGGGTCGTCCGCGGCGCCACCTATGTCCCCACCGAACTCGCTTTGCCCTACGCCTCGCAGCTGCTTGAGCGCCGCAAGGGTTCGGTCGGCTATGTCCCGATCAGCGCGATCGCTCCGGGTGCGCCGCCGACCGACGCCGAGCTGACCGCCTTCTACAATCGCAACCGCGCCCGCTACACGATGCCGGAGCGCCGCGTGATCCGCTACGCGCTGGTCCGCCCTGCGCAGTTCGCGGAAGGTGCCAAGGCGACCGAGGCGGAGATCGCCGCCGCCTATAAGCAGAATGCCGCCCAATATGCGGCCAGCACCAAGCGTACGCTCGCCCAGGTGATCGTCGCGGACCAGAATAGCGCCAACGCGCTCGCCGCGAAGATCAAGGGCGGCGCAACCCTGGCGGCCGCTGCGCAGGGCGCGGGCCTCCAGCCCTCGACTATCGACAATGCCGAAAAGCAGAGCTTCGCCCGCGCGAGCAGCCCGGAAATCGCCAATGCAGCCTTCGCCGCTGCGCAAGGCGTCGTCGTCGGCCCGCTGCGCTCGCCGCTCGGCTGGCACATCGTGCGCGTCGAGAAGATCGAGCAGGTCGCGGGCAAGACTCTCGATCAGGTTCGCGGCGAACTCGCCACCGCGATCACCCAGCGCAAGGAGGCCGAGGCACTGACCAACCTGCGCGGACAGATCGACACCGCGATCGCGGGCAATGCCACGTTTGACGAGGCTGTTGCGGATGCCAAGCTCAAGGCAGAGACCACGCAGGCGATCTTCGGCGACGGCCGCACGCAGGAAGCAGCCGAAGCCGCAACGCCGACCCCGCCCGATCCGGTGATCGCGCAGATCGCGAAGGCCGGCTTCGCGATGGAGACCGGCGACGATGCGCAGATCGTCCCGATCGACCAGGATGGCAGCTTCGCACTCGTCAAGCCGGAACGCGTCATCGCCGCTGCCCCGCGCCCGCTGGCCGAAATCCGTGAAGCGGTCGTCGCCGGTTTCATCCGCGATCGCCAGCTTCAGGCTGCACGCAAGGCGGCTTCGGCGATCCTCGCGGACGTCGGCAAGGGGACCCCGATCGCCGATGCGATGAAGAAGACGGGACTCACCTTGCCCGCGCTCCAGCCCCTCGACGCCGTGCGCGGCCAGCTCGCCCAGGCCGGGATGCAGATCCCGCCGCCGGTGCGGCTGATGTTCAGCATGGCCGCCAAGAAGGCGAAGATGACCGAAGCGCCCAATGGCGGCGGCTATTGGGTGGTGTGGCTCGATGAGATCACCCCGGGCGACGCACGCAACGACAAGGCGCTGATCGCGCAGACGCGCGCCGGCCTCACTCAGGTGATCGGCGCCGAATATCTCGAACAGTTCGTCGCCGCCGCGCGCAAGTCGATCGGGGTCAAGCGCGACGAGGCCGCGATCGCCCGGGTCAAGGCGCAGCTTGCCGGCCAGTCGACCGGCGGCAACTGATCGCGATGACGACGGGAGTTGAGGGGGGAGTAGAGGGTCTCGACGCGGCCCGGGCGGCGCTTGCACAGGGCCGTCCCGCGCTCGTTTGGCGACGGCAGCTCGCCGATACCGACACGCCGGTATCGGCGGCGCTCAAGCTCATCGAGCCGGGCCGCGGCGATTTCCTGCTGGAATCGGTCGAAGGCGGCGCAGTGCGCGGCCGTCACAGCCTGATCGGTCTTGCGCCGGACCTCGTCTTCCGCGCGCATGGCCAGCAGGCGGAAATCAACCCATTCTGGCTCACCGATCGCGACGCTTTCGCCCCCGCCGCTCAGCCGACCCTCGAGGCCCTGCGTACGCTCGTACAGAGCTGCCGGATGGACGTCCCGGCCGAACTCCCGCGCGCACTCGCCTGCCTGGTTGGCTATTTCGGCTATGAAACGATCGGGCTGGTCGAAACGCTACCCCGCGCGGACGAAGACGCGCTCGGCCTGCCGGACATGATCTTCGTGCGGCCGACGGTGATCCTGATCTTCGACCGGCTGGCAGATTCGCTCTTCCTCGTCGCGCCCGTCTGGCCCGGTTCCACCCGTGATCCCGAAGCACGGCTTGCCGATGCGGCCGAGCGGATCGACGCCACTGCGGCACGCCTCGCAACCGCCCCGCTTCCGCCCAAGGTGGCTGGGGACGCTCTTGAGATCGCAGCCCGGCCCACCCTCGCGGATGGCGACTATGCCGCGATGGTAGCGCGCGCGAAGGAGTACATCACAGCGGGTGATATCTTCCAGGTGGTACTCGCCCAGCGCTTCACCGCGCCCTTCGCGCTACCGCCGATCGAGCTCTACCGCGCGCTGCGCCGGGTAAACCCCTCCCCCTTCCTCTATTTCCTCGACCTGCCCGGCTTCGCACTCACCGGATCCAGCCCGGAGATCCTCGTCCGCGTCCGCGATGACGAGGTGACGATCCGCCCGATCGCCGGCACCCGCCCCCGCGGCAAGACCGCGGCTGAGGACGAAGCCAACCGGACCAGTCTGCTCGCCGATCCCAAGGAGCGCGCCGAGCATCTGATGCTGCTCGACCTCGGCCGCAACGATACCGGCCGCGTCGCGCAGGCCGGCACCGTCCGGGTCACCGACAGCTACACAGTCGAATTCTACAGCCATGTCATGCACATCGTGTCGAACGTGGTGGGCAAGCTGCGCCCCGATGCCGACGCGCTTGATGCGTTGTTCGCGGGCTTCCCGGCAGGCACCGTTAGCGGCGCGCCGAAGGTCCGCGCGTGCGAGATCATCGCCGAGCTGGAGCGTGAGCAGCGCGGCCCCTATGCTGGCGGCGTCGGCTATTTCTCACCCGACGGATCGATGGACAGCTGCATCGTGCTGCGCACCGCCATCGTGAAGGACGGGACGATGCACGTCACCGCGGGTGCGGGGATCGTGGCAGACAGCGACGCGGCCTATGAGCAGCGCGAATGCGAGGCCAAGGCCGGCGCCCTGTTCGCCGCCGCCCGCGAAGCCGTCGCGCGCGCCAGCGAACCGGGTTTCGGGCAGTAGGTTAGTTTTCTCCGCCCGGGATTGCCGCTTCTTCCGCCTTTTGCGCGGCGCGTTCGGCACGCCAGTTCTGGAGCATCTGGATCGTGCATCCGGTATGGCCGTAGCTGCCGATCGGCGAGCAGCTTCCCGGGAGCACCTGGCGGTTCACTTCATCGACCAGTTCGGCGCGCCGCTTCCAGCTCGTGCTCGCCGGTGTCGGCTCGCTCTTCCGCAACGATTTGGGGATGCGATAGGGCGATTCCCCGACCTTTGAGCAGATGACGACCTCTTCCTCGCTTGAGGCCTTCGGGCACTGATCGTCACCATAAAGAAGCACGCTGCGCACCCGCTGCGGCGGCGCATTGTCGTCGTCTGCCTCTTGCGCAAGCACCGGGGTCGCGGCCAGCGCCGCCAGCATCAGAACTCGGATCATCACGCAACTCCCGTCAGGCACACGCCTGACATAGGTATCGCATCGGGCCGCATTAAGGCCGCCTGAACCGTGATCGGCTGCCAATTTGAGATTTACCCCAAACGGGTGAATTTATCGCTTGCACCCATTTACCCGGCGGGGGTAAGGCGCTCGCACCATGACGACATTAGCTGGTTCGAAAATCCGCCGCTTCCGCGAAGAACGCTCCCTCTCCCGCGCCGCCTTCGGCGCATGGTTCGACACGCCCGGTTCGACCGTTCAGGGCTGGGAAGAGGATGGCAAGCGCGCTTCGCCCGCCGTGCTCAACCAGATCGCCGCCAACGGCATCGCGCATCATCAGGACTGGTACGTCCATGTCCGTAATTTGGAGCAGGCCATGGGATGGACCCCCGACAGCTGGAAATCGGCCGAAGCGCGCCAGCTCCCGATTTACCCCGATACCGCTACGCTCGCTGCCGCGACCACCCAGCTTTCAAGCTTCCCCCCGCTGGTGTTCGCCGGCGAAGCGCGTGCGCTGACGCAGGAACTGGCCAAAGTCGCACGCGGCGAGGCCTTCCTGCTGCAGGGCGGTGACTGCGCAGAGAGCTTCGCGGAGTTCCACCCCAATAACATCCGCGATACCTTCCGCGTCATCCTCCAGATGGCAGTCGTGCTGACCTTTGCGTCGAAGCTGCCGACGGTGAAGGTCGGCCGCATGGCCGGCCAGTTCGCCAAGCCGCGCTCGGCTGATACCGAGACGATCAATGGTGTCGAGTTGCCCAGCTACCGCGGCGACAATGTCAACGACATTGCCTTCACCCCAGAAGCACGCATCCCCGATCCGCAGCGGATGATCCAGGGCTACAGCCAGTCCGCCGCGACGCTCAACCTGCTGCGCGCCTTCGCCAGCGGTGGCTACGCGAACCTGCATCAGGTCCACAAATGGACGCTCGACTTCATGGGCAAGAGCCCCTGGAGCGCCAAGTTCGCCGATGTCGCCGACCGGATCGGCGAGGCGCTGGACTTCATGCAGGCCTGCGGGATCGACGCCGACAGCGTCCCCCAGCTCAAGGGCACCGATTTCTACACCAGCCACGAAGCGCTCCTGCTCCCCTATGAGCAGGCGCTGACCCGGCAGGATTCGCTCACCGGTGACTGGTACGACACCAGCGCCCACATGCTCTGGATCGGCGACCGCACCCGGTTCGACGGATCGGCGCATGTCGAGTTCCTGCGCGGTATCGGCAACCCGATCGGCATGAAGTGCGGACCCAGTCTCGAGCCCGACGCGCTGTTGCGCCTGCTCGACACGCTGAATCCCGCACGTACACCGGGCCGCCTAACCCTCATCACCCGCTATGGCCATGACAAGATCGAGGACGGTCTGCCCAAGCTCGTCCGCGCGGTGAAGCGCGAGGGGCATCCGGTGGTGTGGAGTTGTGACCCGATGCACGGCAACGTCGTCAAGGCGGCCAATGGCTACAAGACCCGCCCGTTCGAGCGCATCCTGGCCGAGGTCCGCGGTTTCTTCGCCGTGCATCGCGCCGAGGGCACCTATGCCGGCGGCATCCATGCCGAGATGACCGGACAGAACGTGACCGAGTGCACCGGCGGCATGATCGACGTCAGCGAGCACGACCTGGCCGATCGCTATCACACCCATTGCGACCCGCGCCTCAACGCGGGGCAGAGCCTCGAGCTGGCCTTCCTGCTGGCCGAGATGCTCAACGAAGAGATGGCGGAGCGGCGCAAGGCCGCTTGAACGGTCAGGCCTCGATGGGTCCCGCAACCTCGATCCGGGGGTTGCGGAACCCCATCGCGATCCATGCGCCGAGCAGCTTAGCGTAGAAGCCGATCGAGTGGCTCTTCAGGTTGGGAATGTCGTCCGGCAACCTCGATGCATCGGCGAGATCGCCGGTCATCGTCCGCAGTTCGGGCTTGGGCCGGTCGCGTTCCGGCCACAGGTGCAGGTAGATGCTCAGCCAGTGCCCGCTCTTCACCTCGAGGAACAGGGGCGTGTTGCAGCACGCCGCGACCACGCGGCGCGTACCGGCATCAGGTTTCAATTTGAACTCGCGCAGATGTTCCACTCCCGCCAAGATGCGTATCCGGTCCTTGCGATATTCGGCTGCTGGCGTCGCGGCGTAGTCGGTGAGGATGGTGGGCGCGCCTGGAAGGGCGGCAAGCCGAGCCGCCGCTGCCCGACAACTGTCGCATAGACACTCAGACACCAGGATCGGCTTGCCCGACACCTCGAAGTGCGTGGCGCCGCATGTACACCCGATCATCATGCTGTCATTCACCTCGCATCCTCCATTCTCAGATAGCGCATCACCCAGTTGGTCTCCCATGTCACGCCGTCATCGACCGAGAAGGCTTGCTCCCATCGCGCCTCCTCCCGGTTCACCGATGCAAACTGTCCCCGTACCAGCAACTGCCGGCCCTCGAATGTGTCGCGCGACAAGAATGTGCCGACACCCCTGGAGAACCGCCCGTACAGTGGCGGGTCGATCTTGCTCAGATCGCCCCCCGACAGATACCAGTCCGCCCAGCGACCGCCCGGCTCGTCCAACGCGCGCAATCCCATGCCGTAGCTGGTTCGCCCGCCGCGGTACGAGATGCTCTCGTTGAGATTGACGAGCCCGCCGAACATCTGCTGGCAATGCGTGCGGCCAGCGAACGCCTCCCAGTCGTTGCTCCCCGCCAGCCGCTTGCGTAGCCGCTGATGCTCGACGCGCCAGCTGCCGAGGAAATAGTCGAAATCCCCGCGAGAAGCTGTTCCAGGCGGTAGCTGCACCTCCGCTTCGGCCGCCTTCACCCCCCGCGCGCTCAGCCCCGCCAGCGCCAGCACCGCGCTCTGGATCACTCTCCGCCGTTGCATCATGCCATCCGCGTGAAATCGGAGACCCAGTTGACCTCCCAGCTATCGCCTCCGTCCGCTGAGAAGGCTTGTTCCCACCGCGCGGTCGTCCCTGTGATGCGCGACCAGGTGACACGTGCCTTGACCGGCCGCCCCTCATGTTCGTCATCGGAGAAATAGGTCCCGACCCCATCGACGAACCTGCCACGCAGCGGCGTGCCGATCTTTCCCGGGTCACGCCCGTCAAGCCACCAGCTCAACCACTCGCGCGTCGCCGGATCCCATGCGCGAAAGCCCACGCCGCGGAACGCGCCGCCCGGCGCGTTCATCAGATTGTCGCCGACATTACCGTTGCCGCCCAGCGTCGGCCAGTTGACGAAGGTCCCGCTGAACTCGTCCCATTCGCGGCTCCCGATCAGCCGCTTGCGCAGCTTGCGATGACGCACGGTCCAGCGCCCCGCCAGGAAACCCCAGTCATCGGGCGCACGCGTCGCGTCTCCTTGCGGCAGCAAAGGCAAGGGGGTCGGGGTCGCCGCGGTGCGAGTGAAGAAATTCTCCCAGTTCATTTCCCAACTCGCCCCGTCATCCGGCGAAAAGGATTGCTGCCAGTGCGGTCGCGAGCTGCGGATCCCCCGCCAGCGAAAGCGCACGTCAATCAGGCGCCCTTCGAATAGATCCGATCCGCTGAAGGTTCCCGAATCGCCATGGAACCGCCCGGTCACTGGCGGGTCGATCCGAGTCGGGTTGCGCCCGTCCAGCCACCAGATCGACCAGCGATCGCTCGCGGGATCATAGGCGCGGATGCCCACCGCCCGGTAATCGCCACCGGGCAAGTGCAGGATATTGTCGTCGATCGTACCAAGCCCGCCCAGCGTCATCCAAACCGCGCTGGTTCCGGCAAAGCAGTCCCAATGATTGTCCCGCACAAGCCTTCGCCGAAGCCGTCGGTGCTCGACCTTCCAGTTTCCTTCAAGCCAGGCCCAGTCGCCTCGGCGGTCCACTTCCCAAAGCACGCCACGCGCCGCTGCAGGCAGAACGAGCCCGGCTCCACCCAATCCCGCAATCATCGCCCGCCGATCCAGGGCGTCAAAGTTCCTCATGCGTCCGCCCTCCAGCAAAGACTGTCGCTTTCTTGCGGCCTTGCTGGACGTTCCGGGACTCGAAAGATCGCCTCCTACCCCTAGTATGGCTTAGGGTAATGCTTCCCATTCGATTCCGACAGGTTAAGCTTGCTTTGTGGTGACCTCCGACCTGCCCTCGCTGATCGCTATTCGCGCCTTCGAAGCAGCTGCGCGGCTCGGCGGTTTCGCATCCGCCGCGCGTGAGCTTGATACCACTGCCGCGGCGGTCAGCTACCATGTCCGTCGGCTTGAGCAGGAGCTGGGGATCGACCTGTTTCACAGGCATGCGCAACGCGTCGAGCTGTCGACGGCGGGTGCGCTCCTCGCGGCAGACGCGCTGTCCGCCTTCACCACGTTGCGTGCAGGGTTCGCCCGGGCAATCGATGCCGACCAGACCCGGCTCGGCATCACTGCCCTGCCCTCGCTCGGTACGACCTGGTTAGCGCCGCGCCTGGGGCGATTTCGAGCGCTCCATCCCGAATTGAGGGTCGAGCTTGACCTTTCGCCCGATCCCCGCGACCTCGCCGGCGGTGGCTACGATGTCGCGATCCGCAACGGGCATGGCAACTGGCCGGCGCTGCATGCGATCCCGCTGTTCCCCAGCGTGTTCACGCCATTATGTGCACCCGGGCTGGCCGATATCGCCCGCGACCTCGAAGACCCTAATCGCCAGCTTCGCGTGTCACTGCTTGGCCGACCGGACTGGTGGGCGCTGTGGTACCGCGATCTCGGCCATGCAAACGGCCCGGCGCCGGAGCGTTTCGGCACCACCTTTTCTGCAGAATATCTGGATGTTGCGGCGGCTATCGCCGGTCACGGCGTCGCGATCGGCTCACCGATTCTGTTCGCCGATGATATTGCCGCCGGGCGTTTGACCCGCGTCCATCCGCATGCGGCCACCGATGGCCGCGCCTTCTGGCTCGTCTATCCCGCGGCGCGGCAGCGCAGCGCGAAGATCGTCGCATTCCGCCAGTGGATCGCCGCCGAGATTGCGGCGGCGATCCACTGATGCGGCTCAGGCGGCCGCCAACGCGACCTCGTACTTCGCGGTGGTCTTCGCCGCGAGTTCCTCTTCGGTCACACCCGGCGCGAGTTCGATCAGGCGGAAGGGTGAGTCGTGGTCAGCGCGCTGGAACACTGCCAGATCGGTGATGATCATATCGACGACATTCTTGCCGGTCAGCGGAAGCGTGCACTCGGGGATGAACTTGGGCGTGCCGTCCTTGGCGTTGTGCTCCATTACCACGATGATCTTCTTGACCCCGGCGACGAGGTCCATCGCACCGCCCATGCCCTTGATCATCTTGCCCGGGATCATCCAGTTGGCGATGTCGCCATTCTGCGCAACTTCCATCGCGCCGAGCACGGTCAGGTCGATATGCCCGCCGCGGATCATCGCGAAGCTGTCGGCGCTGCTGAAATAGACCGACTGGGGCAGTTCGCTGATCGTCTGCTTGCCCGCGTTGATCAGGTCGGGGTCTTCCTCGCCCTCATAGGGAAACGGACCGATGCCGAGCATCCCGTTCTCGGACTGGAGCGTCACCTCGACCCCTTCCGGGATATGGTTGGCGACCAGGGTCGGGATGCCGATGCCCAGATTCACGTAGAAGCCGTCGCGCAGTTCCTTCGCAGCGCGGGCCGCCATTTCATCACGAGTCCAGGGCATCATGTCTCTCCGTCGGAAATCACTGGTTTTGGAGTGCCGCAACGCTGCGCACGGGGTTGGGGAGGATGAACCAGCCCGATCCCCACAGCGGCGCGACCATCGTTTCGGTCGCCGCGGTCTGGCGTTTGGCAGCGTCGTTCGTCACCTCGAACAGCGTGCTGAAATCGTTGAGCGAGTCGCCGACCAGCGCGACGACGCAATAGCCGGCAGCGATCACCTGACGCACCTGCTCGTCGCCCTTGCCGGTTTCCGCGCTGCCGGCCAGGATCAGTGTCCGTCCGGGCTCGAACCGGCCAAAGCCGAGATGATCGAGCAGGCCCGCCACGCCGGGCGCGCTTTCGGGGGAACGCCGGGTAGTGAAGATCACCGCAATGCCCTCGCGCCGCGCGGCGTCGATCCCTTCCACGGCGCCGGGGGTCGCGGTCACCGCATCGCTGCCATCCCCCTTCCAGCGGCGCCAGGGCGCATCGGGGTCCGCCGCCTTGTCAGCGCTTTCGTCAAGATCGAAGATCACCGCCAGCGGCTTGCTTCCGCAGCTCGAATAGCGCGGCGCGTCCAACGTCGTGCCGGGCATCAACACCACCGATTGCAGCGGCTCGCCCTTGCGGCGACGTTCGACCTGCAGCGTGAGATGGTTCCACAAAGCCTGATAGGCCTGAAGGCTGTAGGCCGCGGCTTCACCGGTCCCGGCGGTCATACCGTCGCCGGACGGCGGAGGCAGCGTGCCGGGTACAGGAGCGCCGCCCGGCACCGGAAGCGTGTCGTGCCTGGGCTGCGTAATCCTCTTTCCCTCGATCGCTGCCAACGCGGCGCGTCCCTCGGCAGTACGCATGCCGACCGGCTCGCCCTGATCTTGTCGCTCGTCCTTCTTCGCCTTGCGCGTCTTGCCCTCGCCCTTGAGTTGGTCCCGCGCCATCACGCCGCCAGCCACGATCGGCACGGCCGCAACAACGCAGCCGCCCGTCAGCACCGGCAGCAGCATCAACGCGGCCGCGGCGCACAGCCGGTTCACGCGGTTTCCCGCGCCCGCGTGGTCCGGAACTCGATCTTCTTGTCGTATGGCGCGCCCACGATCATCCGCTTCACATAGATGCCCGGGAGATGGATCGCATCGGGATCAAGGCTGCCGACCGGCACCACTTCCTCGACTTCGGCGACACAGATGTTCGCTGCGGTCGCCATCGGCTGGTTGAAGTTGCGTGCGGTCTTGCGGAAGATCAGGTTCCCCGCCTCGTCCGCCTTCCAGCCCTTGATGATGGCCAGATCGGCGCGGATGCCGCGCTCTAGGATATATTCCTGGCCATCGAAGACCTTGGTTTCCTTGCCCTCGGCCACCTTCGTGCCGACGCCGGTCTTGGTGTAGAAGCCGGGGATACCCGCACCGCCTGCGCGGCAGCGTTCGGCCAGCGTGCCCTGCGGACAGAATTCGACTTCCAGCTCGCCGGCCAGATACTGCCGCTCGAACTCCTTGTTCTCGCCGACATAGGAGGAGATCATCTTCCTGACCTGGCGGCTGCGCAACAGCTTGCCCAGGCCCTCATTGTCGATCCCCGCATTGTTCGACGCGATGGTCATATCCCTCACGCCCGAAGCCTGAATCGCGTCGATCAGCCGCTCGGGGATGCCGCACAGCCCGAACCCGCCCGCGCAGATCGTAATGCCATCGTGGAGCAGGCCCTCAAGCGCGGCCTCGGCACTGGGATAGAGCTTCTTCATCGCGGCGATTCTCTCCTGTGTGCGTTTGCGTGCGCGATAGTCGGGCGATCCGGGGGCGGTCAAGCAAAGCTGAACCGGGTTTCAACTTGAGTTGCGGCAAGCGAAACAACGCTGCAACGCAGCAAAGTTACGACGAGCCGAAATTGAAGCGTTAACCCTTCCCCTGTAATTTAGCGCCGCATTTCGGGGCGGGACAGCGCAATGATCGAGTTCACGGTTTTCCTGTATGGGTTGCTGACGGCCTTCGTCCTGATGTCGGCCGGGCAGAATCGCCGTCTCGAGCGTCCCAACCCGGCAATGGTGACCGCAGTCGGCTGGGGCCTGTTCTCGATGTCGTCGACGCTCGCAGTCCTTCTCGGCGGCGTCTCGCTGGCGCTGGCGCTCGGCATGGACATCCCCAGCCTAGCTCACCTCGCCCTTCGCTAACGCACAAGAGCGAACCGGCAAAAAAGAATGGGCGGCCGAAGCCGCCCAGGTGCTTGGGAAGGTTTTGCCCGGGTCAGCGCACCGAACCGCGCCGCACCAGGTTCACGATTCCGAGCAGAACGACTGCGCCGAGGAACGAGACCAGCAGCGAGGTCAGGCTGAACTCCTGCGTGATGGTCGCGCCGCCGATCAGCGGCGTGATGAGCAGGCCCGCCAGCACCGCGCCGACGATACCCACCACGATGTTCAGGAACATGCCTTGCTGGGCATCGGTGCGCATCACGATGCTGGCCAGCCAGCCCAGCACACCGCCTACGACGAGAAGTACGATGAGATTGATCATCTGCCGTCTCCTGCAATCCGGCTCGGCAGTGCCGAGTCATCCAGATATACGGTTGAAACGGCGGGACGTTCCGCCCGCGAAAAAATTCCACGAGGGATGAGGAGAAGCCGCGATGGCCCTGTACGCGTTCGAAGGCAAGGTGCCATCGATCCACCCCGATGCCTGGGTCGCGCCCAGCGCCGACGTGATCGGCGACGCACGCCTGGCCGAAGGCGCAAGCCTTTGGTTCGGTGCAGTGATCCGCGCGGACAACACCCCGATCATCGTCGGCGAACGCAGCAATGTTCAGGAAGGCGCGATGCTCCATTCGGACCCCGGCATCCCCCTCACCATCGGCGCCGACTGCACCGTCGGCCACCATGCGATCCTGCACGGCTGCACGCTGGGGAATCGCGTGCTGGTCGGCATGGGCGCGATCGTCCTCAACCGTGCCGTGATCGGCGACGATTGCCTGATCGGCGCCGGTGCGCTGGTCACCGAAGGGAAGGAATTCCCGCCGGGCAGCCTGATCGTCGGCAGCCCGGCGCGGGCGGTGCGCGAGCTTGACGCTACGGCGCGCACCGCTTTGCTCATTTCCGCGCATAGCTATGCCGATCGCCAGCGCCGATTCCGTGCAGGCCTGACCCGCATCGACTAGCCGTTTCAAGGATTGGGTATGGAGCATACCCCCCTCTTCCTGCGCCCGCTGGACAGGAAATTCAGTTCCGGTATGAAACGCATATGACCCTGCCTGCTCTTTTTGATCGCCTGCGCCTGCCCGTCATCGGCTCGCCGCTCTTCATCGTCTCCGGCCCGGAACTGGTCATTGCCCAGTGCAAGGCAGGGATCGTCGGCTCGTTCCCGGCACTGAATGCGCGTCCGCAGAGCCAGCTCGACGAGTGGCTCCACCAGATCACCGAGGAACTCGCGGCCTGGAACCGCGACAATCCCGACCGCCCTGCCGCGCCCTTCGCGGTCAACCAGATCGTCCACCGCTCGAACGACCGGCTCGAGGCCGATCTCGCCACCTGTGGCAAATGGCAGGTGCCGATCGTCATCACCTCGCTCGGCGCGCAGGAGGCACTCAATCAGGCGGTACACGGCTGGGGCGGCATCACGCTGCACGACGTGATCAACGACCGGTTCGCGCGCAAGGCGGTGGAAAAGGGCGCGGACGGCCTCATCCTCGTTTGCACCGGTGCGGGCGGCCATGCCGGCCAGCTCAGCCCCTTCGCTTTCGTTCAGGAAACCCGAGCCTGGTTCGACGGGCCCATCATCCTTTCGGGCTCGATCGCCAATGGCGGTGCGATCCTCGCAGCGCAGGCGATGGGCGCCGATCTTGCCTATATCGGCTCCCCCTTCATCGCGACCACCGAGGCCCGTGCCGAGGACAATTACAAGAACGGTATCGTCGACGGCTCTGCGTCGGATATCGTCTACACCAGCCTCTTCACCGGGGTTCATGGCAACTATCTGCGCGCCTCGATCGAGAATGCCGGGCTCGACCCCGACAATCTGCCCGAGAGCGATCCGAGCAAGATGAATTTCGGCTCGGGCGGGAATTCGAAGGCCAAGGCGTGGCGCGACATCTGGGGATCGGGCCAGGGCATCGGCGCCATCCATGAGATCACCCCCGTCGCCGAGTTCGTCGATCGCCTCGACAATGAATATCGCGCCGCCCGCGCGCGGGTCGCCGGTCTATCCCAGGGTGGCTGGAGTGCCTGACGTTTAGAAAGCGTGCGCGAGCCGGTCGAGCATCCGCCGTGCGGGGCTCACCGGTACCGGCGCCTCCTCACTCTCGACCACGTCGAACCGGGCGACCCTTCGGTACAGATCCTGGCTCGCCGCGATCAGCCCCTGTGCGGCCAACGGCATCGCATCGAACGAAGCCGCATCGGTTTCCGGCGCCGTGCCGAGGCGCCGCGACGGATCGAGCGCGTCGCCGGCGGGAAGCTCTCCAGCATCGACGGCGCGCTGCGTAAGCAACCATGCGATGACATGCATCAGGCGCGTCGTGACCTTGAGCGACTCGCAGGAGAAGACCACTCGCGTCATCGCGTCGAGCGTGTCGCGCTCGTTCCGCCCCATCTCGTCGAAATAGGCGCGTGCCTCATCAGCCAGCACCATCGACTCGGTATAGAGTGAATCGATCAGCCGCCGGTGAATCCGCGATGTTGCGCTGCCTCTGCTCATCACCGGCAACGCTGACACAAAGGATAGGCAAGCGAAATAGCCAATCTTCGCAATCCCATGTCCCAAAGCGATGCGCGGCGGCACCTCATGCGATGATGTCGGGGATCAGCCCGTCTTCAAGCATCGCGATCTCGTCGCGCAGCCGCAGTTTGCGCTTCTTCAGGCGCGCGATCTGAAGCTGGTCCGGTGCGCTCGCTGCCGCAAGCGCTTCGATCGCCGCGTCGAGATCGCGGTGCTCCACGCGCAGCAACTCCAGGCGGCGCAGAATCTCGGTATCTTCCATCCGTTTACGCCCCCGCCAAGCCAATGCGGTTTCAGTCCACCGCATGACGCCGTTGCCCTGTCGATGCAGCGATTCGCAAGGGGCGACAAGCGCCGCGAATCATGATTTACTCCTTAGTCCCCCCAACCCACGAGCAGGAGGACAGCTTCCATGCAGAACGCGCATCTCTCGGCACTTACGGCCAAGCACGCGACACTCGATCGAAAGATCAGTGCGGAGTCGCAGCGGCCGATGCCTGATCAGATGATCATAGCCGATCTGAAGCGCCAGAAACTTCGTGTGAAGGAAGAAATCACGCACATGTGATGCGTGACCCGGTGTCGCCCTGGCTGAACGGCCGGGGTGACGCCATACACGCGCGCCGCTCCGGGCAGCGGGTGCGCCTTCCCGTCCACATCCGTCAATCTACGGTCAGGGTTTGAAAAGCGGACGCGCCGGGCGTGGTGCGGTTTCGGTCGCCTTTGCATAGCGGGGCGTATGCGTTCCGTTTCCGACAGGCTTGCGCGCCGCCATCGGATAGATCTCCCGGTCGAAGGCGATTCCGATCCGGCCTTCCGCCGTCCAGGCGACTCGCCCGCCAACCCAGCCCACGCCGCGTACATCGACTTGCACCGTGCTCCCGATATCTACCGGCTGCGCATATTCGGCCATCAGGCCGCCGGCGGAGAGGTTCCGAACGCGGACGGTGGCTTCCGGCTCGCCCGCGATTCGCAGCTGAGCCGACAGCAACAGGCTATCGCGAGCCGCGGAACGTTGATGCGTCGGATCTTCGCTCAAATTCGCGCTCATCGGATCGGTCGGAAACTGGTCCATATGCCGTTCTGCAAACTCGCGTTCATGCGCGAATTAGAGCAGGAATCGCTATCCAAAGCGTTAATCGAAATGAGTAGGCGTGCCCGATTTGGCACTATTCGTCGCGTGAAACCTTCTCGTTGCGCTCGTGACGCTCCTGCGCTTCAACAGTCATCGTCGCGATCGGCCGCGCTTCGAGCCGGCCCAGGCTGATCGGCTCGCCCGTCACCTCGCAATAGCCGTACTCGCCATCCTCGATCCGGCGCAGCGCCGCGTCGATCTTGGCAATCAGCTTGCGCTGGCGGTCGCGGGTGCGCAGTTCGATCGACCAGTCGGTCTCGCTCGATGCGCGGTCGGTCAAGTCCGCCTCGCGCAGCGAATCGACCTGTAGCTGCGAAAGCGTGCCCGCCGCTTCCCGATGAATCGCGTCCTTCCACGCCAGCAGCTTCTCGCGGAAATATTGCAGCTGCCGCGGATTCATGAAGGGTTCTTCGGGGCTTGGCCGATATCCATCCGGCAGATCATTGGCAGCCGGCGGCGCCTTTTCGGGTTCGTCGCGGTGCTCGTAAACGGTCGCCATGCCACTCTCCACACCGGGTTTCAGCGGTTGCTCCGATCGAAACCCGACTTTTGCCCGTCGGCGCTATAGGCAGGTGCGTCTTGCTCCACAAGCGTCCGAATCCACAGATTTGTGGGCCAAACTGTTCTTGACGTGTGGAAAATTGCACTTGCCTGAACCGAAAAGGGTGTTGCAGCGCTGGTTAACCATATCGGGTAGCCATGGCCGGATCGGGTAGCGAAGCTGTCTCGGTGTGGCACATTAACCACAGCCTGCGCACTCAACGGAGACAAAACTACCCAAGTTGATGCCGATTTATGGTTAACGCCGTTGCACTTAATGGTTTGTTCTGCACTTTCTGTGCATGAGCCTGCACAGGCGCTGTGTCCGCAGCATCCACGCAGCCTCCGGGAAATAGAGAGAGCGATCATGTCGGTTCGGATGGCCTTGGCTAAATTGTGCGCATGTGCGTGCGGCGGCGCCGTGATCGGCGGTGGTGCGGTGCACGTCGCCGAGTCCCGCGCTGAGCGGTCTTACATGTCGAAACAGCCCGTCGCGGCGAAACGCGTGATCAAGAAGCGTGTCGTGAAGCGCCCGGCCGTCCGCAAGCGGATCGTGCGACGCACCGTCACAACCACGGCGCAGTGCCAGCCTCAGGTGGTCACCGTCACGCCGCAGGGCGCGCCCGTGCCGCTTCCCCCGGTCTTCGCCGAAATGCCGGCGATCGGCGGTGGTGGCGGTGGCGGCGGCGGCGGTGGAGCCGCGGTCGGCGGTGGCGGTTTCGGCGGCGGCTTTGGCGGTGGTTTCTTCGCGGGTGGCTTCTTCGGCGGCTCGGGCGGTTCGGGCGGCAGCGGCGGGATCGTGATCTCGTCCACCTCGTCCGGCGGTTCCACGAGCACCTCGGGCGGCTCGACCTCGTCGGCATCTGGCGGCTCGGGTGGCTCAGGCGGTTCGTCTACCTCGACCTCGACCGGCGGCGTGTCGAGCACCAGCACCTCCTCGACCGGCGGGTCTTCGACCAGCTCGGCCTCGGGCGGTTCGTCGACTTCGGCATCGTCCTCGGGCGACGTGTCGTCCTCCTCGAGCGGCAATGTCTCGACTTCGACCTCCACCTCGGCTTCTTCGTCGGGCGACGTCTCGTCCTCGACCTCGAGCGGCTGGAGCACGTCGAGCGGCTGGAGCAGCACCTCGTCGACCAGCACTTCGACCTCGACCAGCACGTCGAGCGGCGGCAGCAGCTCGTCGGGCGGCCCCGATCCGGTCCCCGCCCCGCCGATGGTCCTCTTGTTCGGTGCGGCTGCCGCGGCTCTGGTCGTGCGCAAGCGCTTCCAGAACCGCAAAGCGAAGGAAGCCGAGGCGGGCTGATTATCCGGCGCCGATAAGCGCCTGCTCGATTTCGGGTATCGTATGGCGGGTGAGATCCTTGTCGATCTCGCCCGCCAAGCGATTCTCTACTTCCTTGTGATAGTGTTTCCGCAGCTCGCCCAGTGTTCTGGGCGGCGCAATGACGATCAGCGATTCGAAGTCGTTCTCAAGCGCGCGCTTGCGCAGCAGTTCCGCTGTTTCCGCGGCGAAGCGGTCCTCCTCCAGCTGGTGAAAATCAGTCTCCTCATAGGCGCTACGCCGCGCGCCCACGCTCTGGAACGAGCGGCCGGGCGCGTCGGTTTTCTGTGCGCCGTTCGACGGATTCTCCTGCACCCGCTTGCGTTCGAGCTGAAGGTTGGGATGGGTCGCATCGCCCTCGTTGCGCAGGAACAGCATCTTGCGGCCGTCGGCCACGACGACAAAGGCGTTGTGCGGAAGCAGCATCACTCTTCTCCTTACTGTGCGGCAAGGTGAACGCGCGGCATGCGTCGCGGGTTGCGCGAGCCATCGCCCCTCGCCATAGCCCTGCCCCATGCATGACATCCGCCTGATCCGCGACAATCCCGAAGCCTTTGACGCGGCGCTGATCCGCCGCGGGGCCGATCCGCTCGCCGCCGGCCTGATCGCACTCGACGAATCGCGTCGCGCGCTTACCACCCGCCAGCAGGAGGTGCAGGCGCGCCGCAACGACCTGTCGAAGCAGGTCGGACAGGCCAAGGCCGCCAAGGATGAAGCCCGCGCCCAGGCGCTGATGGCCGAGGTCAGCGCGCTCAAGGACGAGCTGGAACGGCTCACCACCGATCAGGCCGAAGCCGACGAGGTGCTGAAGACCGCCCTCGCCGCGATCCCCAACCTCCCCGCCGCTGACGTTCCCGATGGTGCCGACGAAGACGACAATCTGCTTGTCCACACGCGCGGCGAGCAGCCCGTCTTCGCCTTCGAACCGCGCGAGCATGACGCCTTCGGTCCCGCGCTCGGCCTGGATTTCGAGACCGGCGCGCAACTCGCCGGCGCCCGCTTCACGCTGGTCCGCGGCCATGCCGCGAAACTCGCCCGCGCGCTCGGTCAATTCATGCTCGATACGTTGACCGGCGATCACGGCTATGAGGAGGTTAACCCGCCCATCCTCGTCCGCCCGGACGCGATGTTCGGCACCGGCCAGCTGCCCAAATTCGCCGAGGACAGCTTCCAGACCACAGATGGACGCTGGCTGATTCCTACCGCCGAGGTCAGCCTCACCAACATCGTACGCGAGCAGATCCTGGCCGCCGACACGCTGCCGCTGCGCTTCACGGCGCTGACCCCCTGCTTCCGCTCCGAGGCTGGCGCGGCGGGCCGCGACACGCGCGGCTACATCCGCCAGCACCAGTTCGACAAGGTCGAGATGGTCTCGATCGTCACCCCCGAGGAATCGGAGGCCGAGCATGAGCGCATGACCGCCTGCGCCGAGGGCATCCTCACCGCGCTCGGTCTGCCCTTCCGCCGGATGAAGCTGTGCGCGGGCGATATGGGCTTCTCCGCGACGCGGACCTACGATCTCGAAGTCTGGCTGCCCGGTCAGGCCCGCTATCGCGAAATTTCGTCCTGCTCGGCCTGCGGTGACTTCCAGGCGCGCCGCATGAACGCGCGCTATCGAGGGGCCGACGGCAAGCCGGCCTTCGTCCACACCCTCAACGGATCGGGCCTTGCGGTCGGGCGCACGCTCGTCGCGGTGCTGGAGAATTACCAGCAGGAGGACGGGTCGGTCGCGGTGCCGGAGGCGCTCAAGCCGTATCTGCGCGGCCTCAACCGCCTCGAACCAGCCGCGTGAGGATCCTCCTCACAAACGATGACGGGGTCCATGCCCGCGGCCTTGAAGTGCTCGAACGAATCGCCCGCACCCTGTCGGACGATATCACCATCGTCGCGCCGCTCGAGGAACAGTCGGGCAAGGGCCGCTCGCTCAGCCTCACCGAACCGGTTCGCCTGCGCCGCTTCGGCGACCGCCGTTTCGCGGTCACCGGCACCCCGACCGACGCAGTGATGATGGCGCTGGCGGAGATCATGAAGGAGTCGCCGCCCGACCTCATCCTCTCGGGCGTCAATCGCGGCGCCAATCTGGCCGAGGATGTCAGCTATTCCGGCACCGTCTCCGCCGCGATGGAGGGCGCGCTGGCCGGCATCCGCTCGATCGCGCTCAGCCAGCGCTACGCCGCCCCAGCACCCGGCGAACGGGTCAGCTTCGAAGCCGCAGAGCAGTGGGGCGAACGCGTGCTGCGCCCGCTGATCGACGCACAATGGGCGCCGCGCACGCTAATGAACGTCAATTTCCCGCCCATCCCCGCCGCCGAAGTGGCAGGGGTCAAGGCGGTGCATCAGGGCCTGCGCGACTATGGCCGGATGAAACTCGACAAGCGTACAGACCCGCGCGGGTTCGACTATTACTGGTTCGGCCTCGGCCGGATCGACCATACGCCTGCCGCGAACACCGATCTTGAGGCGATCGAAATGGGTTACGTCACCGTCACGCCGCTACATCTGGACATGACGCACCGCGAATCCCTTGATATGGTTACCGATATATTTCGTTAGTGCCGGGGGGCAGGTAATGGTTGGCCGGGGGGCCTTGTATCGGGGCGTGATCGTGGCGGCATTGTTGCCGCTCGCTTCTGCATGCATTCCAGCGGGCAGCGGCCCGCCGCCCGCGCATAGCTACGCCGATAACGAGCCGCAGGATCCCACTCGTGCGCCGCGGCGCGAGGACGTAACGTCGCTCCCAGCGCCGCCGCCCGCCTGGGAAGCCCGCCCCGTCACCGCCGACGCTCGAACGATCTCCGCCTCGGTCTACATCGTCCAGCCGGGCGACACGCTGCGCGGCATCGCCAACAAGACCGGCGCGGGTTCCGAGGCGATCGCACGGACCAACGGCCTGGAGCGCCCCTTCGTCATCCGCGCGGGCCAGCGGCTGTCGATCCCCGGCGGCCGCTACCATCTCGTCCGCGATGGCGAGACCGGGATCGCCATCGCCCGCGCCTATGGCGTCGCCTGGAACCAGATCGTCACCGCCAACGACCTGGCCGAACCCTATATCCTGCGCACCGGCCAGCGCGTGCTGATCCCCGGCGCCGAGCGCCCGCGGACACGGGAGGAGCGTGCCGCAGCCTTCCGCCTCGACATCGACGACATCGTGACGGGCAGCCAGCCCGCGATCCCCGAGCGCGCACGCCCGACCCGGCCGACCGCCTCGTCGGCCCGCGTCCTCCCGCCCACCGCCGCGGTCGCTCCGCCGGCCGCACTCAAGGGCCAGTTCCAGTGGCCGGTGCGCGGCAACATCGTCCGCCGCTTCGGTCCGGTCGCATCGGGTGAGCGCAGCGACGGTCTCAAGATCGCCGTCCCGCTCGACACGCCCGTCCTCGCCGCGGCGGACGGCACCGTCGCCTATGTCGGTAGCGACATTCCCTCGCTGGGCGGTCTGGTCATCCTCCAGCATGGCGGCGGCTGGACCACGGTCTACGGCCATGCCGGCCAGCTTCTCGTCCAGCGTGGCCAGTCGGTGAAGCGCGGCCAGATGATCGCGCTCTCGGGCGACAGCGGCGCCCACCGCGCGCAGCTCCATTTCGAGATGCGCCAGGGCCGCACCCCGGTCGATCCGGTCCCGCGGCTCCCGGCACGGCCCTGACCGCGCATTGATTACCTCGCGATAGCGGCTAATCTCCGTTCCGCATGCGCTTCCTTCCCCACGCGACGCTCAAGCGCAAATCGACCCTCCCCGTCTGGGTCTCGATCAGCTGGCGCGTCCTCGCGGTGGTAGGCTTGCTCGCGCTCGCGATCGGCGTCCACTGGTTCGACCGGGAGGGGCTGCGCGACAATTATGACGGCCACATCAGCTTCGTCGACATCGTCTATTTCACGATGATCTCGATCACTACGACCGGTTATGGCGACATCGCCCCCGTCACCGAACGGGCCCGCCTGTTCGACGCGCTGGTGGTCACCCCGATCCGCGTCTTCGCGGTGCTGCTGTTCCTCGGCACCGCCTATAATTTCGTTCTCAAGCGTACATGGGATAGATGGCGCATGGCCCTGATCCAGCGGAACCTTCACAACCACATCATCGTCGCGGGCTATGGCACCACCGGGTCCGAAGCGGTGGACGAGCTGATCGCGCGCGGTACCGATCCCGGCTGCATCGTCGTCATCGACGGCAACGCCCAGGCGCTCGAGCGCGCGCGCGATTGCGGCTGTATCATCCTTCAGGGCGACGCCACACGCGACCAGACGCTCGAGGACGTCAGGATCGCCCGCGCCCAATCGATGATCGTCAGCGCGGGGCGCGACGACACCTCGGTGCTCATCACCCTCACCGCCCGCCATCTCGCCCCTGATCTCAAGATCAGCACGGTGGTGAAGGCGGAGGACAACGAGCTTCCGGCCCGCGCCGCCGGCGCCACCACGGTCATCAATCCGGTCAGTTTTGCCGGCCTGCTCCTTGCGAGTTCGTGCAAGAGCCAGCACGTCGCCAGCTACATGATGGACCTCGCCTCGATCGAGGGGCCAGTTGCGCTCAGCGAGCGCCCCATCCGCCCTGAAGAGGTCGGCACGCCGCTGGCCGCCATCGCCACCGGCATCGGCCTGCGCCTGTACCGCGGCGGCGAGCCATACGGATTCTTCACCGAGGAGGCGAAGGCGCTTATGGCCGGGGACACGATCGTCGAGGTCGTACGCACTGGCGGAAAGGCGGCGGCATGACCGGCCAGATGCGCGCGCTGCTCCTTACCCGCTATGGCGGCCCCGAAGTTGCCGAACTGCGGACCGTGCCCCGGCCGGTCGCGGGTGCCGGCGAACTGCTGGTCCGCGTCCATGCCGCCGGCCTGAACCCGGTCGATTTCAAGACGCGGGAAGGCAAGCTCAAGGTCATTCAGCGCTATTCGCTGCCTGCCGTGATGGGCAACGAACTGGCCGGCACCGTCGAGGCGGTCGGTGCGGGCGTCACGCGCTTCTCCGTAGGTGATCGCGTCTTTGCGCGCGTGCCCAAAGGGTCGATGGGCGCCTTCGCCGAATATAGCGTCCTACCCGAGGCCGTCGTCGCGGCGATGCCTGCCAATCTCGATTTCGAGACTGCGGCGGGCGTTCCTCTTGCGGGTCTGACCGCGCTTCAGGCGCTGCGCGACGAACTGCATCTAAAGCCAGGAAGCCGCGTCTTCATCCCCGGCGGCGCGGGCGGCGTCGGCACCTTCGCCATCCAGATCGCCAAATGGCTAGGTGCAGAGGTCACCACCACCGCCTCCCCGCGCGGGCGCGATCTGGTGGAGCGGCTCGGCGCGGACGTGGTAGTAGACTATACGACGCAGGCTTTCACCGATCACGTCAGCGGCATGGACGGCGTGTTCGATCTGCTCGGCGGAGATACGCTGAGCCAGTCCTTTGGAGTGGTGAAACCCGGCGCCACGGTCGTCTCAGTCGCCGCGCTTCCCGAACCGCAAACGGCGCTCAAGGATCTGGACCGCGGCCGCGCGCTTGCCGCGCTGTTCTGGCTCGTCAGCTACGGCCTGCGAGCCCAGGCCCGCAAGCACGGCGCCCGCTATCGCTTCCTGTTCATGCATCCAAGCGGTGAGGAGCTTGCCGAACTCGCCGGGCTGATCGCGGACGGCAAGCTCGAACCGGTTATCGACCGGGTCTTCCCGTTCGAACAGATCGGCGATGCCTTCGCCTATCTCGAATCCGGCCGTGCCAAGGGGAAGGTCGTCGTGCGAATGACGAGCTGAACCGCTCGCTTCCAGCGCCCGATCCCCTCTTGTTGATCGGCGTGGGCCGAGCGGCACAGGGTCAGCACTATCGCCTGCCCCTATCTTTTTCCGCAAAAATCTCTATGTGCGCCGCCGATCATGGCAACGCGACTCCCCGAAGCCCCAAAGGTGGGCATGGTGTCGCTCGGCTGTCCCAAGAATCTGGTCGACAGTGAGCGTATCCTGACCAAGCTCCGCTCCGATGGCTATGCCATGTCGGCCGACTATGCCGGCGCCGACGTGGTGCTGGTCAACACTTGCGGCTTTCTCGACAGCGCCAAGGAAGAGTCGCTGGAAGCGATCGGCGAGGCGATCGCCGAGAATGGCCGTGTCATCGTCACCGGCTGCATGGGCAAGGAGGCGGAGGTGATCCGCGCTCGCTTCCCCAACGTCCTCGCCGTCACCGGCGCGCACCAATATGAGGAAGTGGTCGGCGCGGTGCACGACGCGGCGCCGATGCCGCCCAACGCCTTCCTCAACCTGGTGCCCGACAGCGGCCTCAAGCTGACCCCACGCCACTACAGCTATCTGAAGATCAGCGAGGGCTGCAATCATCGCTG
The DNA here is from genome assembly GCF_002797435.1 of Sphingomonas koreensis. Taxonomy (NCBI): domain Bacteria; kingdom Pseudomonadati; phylum Pseudomonadota; class Alphaproteobacteria; order Sphingomonadales; family Sphingomonadaceae; genus Sphingomonas; species Sphingomonas koreensis. The sequence goes on from NZ_PGEN01000001.1 coordinate 267,886, forward strand.
CGCCTTCTGCATCATCCCGGCGCTGCGCGGCGATCTGGTCAGCCGCCGCCCCGACGCCATCCTGCGCGAAGCCGAAAAGCTGGTCGAGGCGGGGACGAAGGAACTGCTGGTCATCAGCCAGGACACCTCGGCCTATGGCGTCGACATCCGCAAGGAACCGCGGATGTGGAAGGGCGCTGAGGTCGTTCCCCATATGACCGACCTCGCCCGCGAGCTGGGCAAGATCGCCCCATGGGTGCGGCTGCACTACGTCTATCCCTATCCCCATGTCGATCAGGTCATCCCGCTGATGGCCGAGGGGCTGATCCTCCCCTATCTCGACATCCCCTTCCAGCATGCCAGCCCATCGGTGCTGCGAACGATGCGCCGTCCCGCAAACGAAGCGAAGGTGCTGGAGCGTCTGCGCAACTGGCGCAGCATCGCGCCCGACATCACGATCCGCTCGACCTTCGTGGTCGGCTTCCCCGGCGAGACCGAAGAGGACTTCCAGTACCTCCTGGACTGGCTGGACGAGGCGCAGCTCGACCGCGTCGGCGCGTTCCGCTTCGAGCCCGTAGAGGGTGCCGCTGCCAACGATCTGCCCGGTGCGGTCCCCGAAGCGGTCAAGGAAGAGCGCTACGCCCGGATCATGGAAAAGACCGCCGCGATCAGCGCCGCGAAGCTCCAGGCCAAGATCGGCCGCACGCTCGAGGTGATCATTGACGAGGTCGAAGATGACGGCGCCAACGCCCGATCCCAGGCCGACGCGCCCGAGATCGACGGCACCGTCTTCCTCCGCGACGCCGGCCATCTGAAGCAGGGCGACATCGTCAAGGTCGAGATCGAGGACGCCGACGACCACGATTTGTACGGCGCGCCGCTGGCCTGATGCGGGTCCGCGCCGCTCTCGCCGCCGCCCTGTGGCTGGCGCTGGGCGGTGCGCGCGAGGAGACGGGGGTACGGCGTACGCCCGTCGATCCCCTGACGCTCGCCGACGACGATTTCGCCCGCCACCGCGACCCGGCGGAATGGCGCGGCCTCGCCGTCAGCCGGATCGAGTTTCAGGAAGAACGTGGCAGCTGGCGCCTCTTCCGCATCGCCAATGTGAAGAAGCCCCGCGGCCCGCTCTGGTTCGTGCCGCACGACAATGAAAATGCCGGGTTCGAAGCGGCGCTCGCCGGGGTGCGGAAACATGGCGGCGTGATGATCGCGGTCGATTCGGGCATCGCGGAGGACGGCAAGCGCCGCAACGGCGCCGTCGATCGCGGCCGGCCGATCGATCCCAACCGCAATTTCCGCGACGGTTATCCACGCTACGCCCGCACTGTCCTCGCCGACTATGCTCGCGGCGCGCACCCGATCATCGCGCTCCACACCAACGCGCCCGGCTTCGATTCCTCCGCCTCGCACTGCAACCGCTCCGCGCCTCCCGGCCGCGGCGAAGTCTCGATTCGCTTCTGCGACGATGTGATGCGGCCGCGCCCCTCGGCCAGCCGCGCATGGCCGTTCGATGATGACGATACGCTCGCTTATGTGCCTTGGCGCAGCGGTACCGCGCCGATGACCGCGTGGTGCGGGCGGATGCTGGCCAATGCCGACTTCAATGTCGTGTTCGAGCGGGTCGCGGTGACCGACGGATCGCTGTCCAACTACGCGCTGCTCCACGGGCTTGATTACATCAACTTCGAAACACAGGAACGCGGCCTCGATCCCGCCGCGCTGGCGCAGAGCCGCAACCGCCTCACCGCCATGATCGACCGCGCCCTCAACCTCTGCGTTCGCCGATAGCGCTTGGCGGCAATGCTTCGGAGTGCTTAGATCGCCGCAATGACCGACCTCTCCCCGCTGCTTCAGCCCGATCGCGGCCAGCCCGCGCGCACCATCCATGTCGTCCACCCCGATCAATGGGCCGGCTGGCTCAAAGGCCAGCCCGCGCGCGTCCGCACCGCGATCACGGCGAACAAGGTGGTCGGCAAGGCAGGCAACCGCGCCGTGCTGCCGGGCGACAAGGACGACGACTGGTCGATGCTGCTGGTATGCGACGAGGCCGAGACCTCGCCCTACCGCATCGCCTCGCTCGGCGAGCAATTGCCCGAGGGCACCTATCGCCTCGCAACCGGCGAACCCGGCGCTGCGATGCTCGGCTGGGTGCTCGCCCAGTATCGCTTCGACCGTTACCGCAAGGACGAAAACCCGGTAGGCCCCCGCACGCTGCTGACCGGAGAACCGGGCAAGATCGAGGAGACGCTGCGCATTGCCGCCGCGACCTTCAAGGTCCGCGACCTGGTCAACTCCGCCGCCGCCGATCTGGGCCCCGCCGAACTGGAGGCCGAGGCCGTCGCGCTCGCCAAGGCGCATAAGGCGACGCTCACCGTCACGCGCGGCGACGCCCTGGAACAGGGCTATCCGATGATCCACGCGGTCGGCATGGCCGCCGCACGCGGGCGCGAGCCGCGGCTGATCGAGATGGAATGGGGCGATCCCAAGCATCCGCGGATCGCGCTGGTCGGCAAGGGCGTTTGCTTCGACACCGGCGGGCTGGACATCAAGCCGAGCGCTGGCATGCGGTTGATGAAGAAGGATATGGGCGGGGCCGCGCACGCACTGGCACTGGCCGGTGTGGTGATGGCGCAGCGCCTGCCTGTCCGCCTCCACCTGCTTATTCCCGCAGTCGAGAATTCCGTCGCGGCGAACGCCTTCCGCCCCGGGGACGTCCTCAAGACGCGCAAGGGTCTGACGGTCGAAAACACCAACACCGATGCCGAAGGCCGCCTCATCCTGGGCGATGCACTAGCGAAGGCGGTCGAGGCCAAGCCCGATCTGATCCTCGACTTCGCCACGCTCACCGGCGCCGCGCGTGTCGCGCTGGGACCGGAACTGCCGGCGCTGTTCGCAAATACCGACGCGCTCGCGAACGACCTGCTCGATCACGGAATCGCCCAGAAGGACCCGCTTTGGCGCCTTCCGCTGTGGGACGGCTATGACGAGATGCTCAAGTCCGACATCGCGGACATGGTCAATTCGGCCGATGGTCCTTTTGCCGGGCCGATCACCGCAGCCCTTTTCCTCCGCCGTTTCGTGCCCAATGACATCGCCTGGGCACATTTCGACCTGTTCGCCTGGCGTCCCGTGCCCAAGCCCGGACGGCCCAAGGGCGGCGACGCGATGAGCTTGCGCGCGGTCTGGTCGATGCTCAAGGCGCGCTACAACAGCGCTGGCTAACCGACGCAATCGCCTCGACTTCCCCAACCCACGACGGCACAAGAGACATCATGACGACGCTTCGTAACGGTGGCCGCATCCTGGTCGACAATCTCGTGGCCCAGGGCTGCGATCGTATTTTCCACGTTCCCGGCGAGAGCTTCCTCGCGGTGCTCGACGCGTTGCATGACGTCCCGGAGATCGACCTCGTCACCTGCCGGCAAGAGGGCGGCGCTGCGTTCATGGCCTGCGCCGACGGCACGATGACCGGCAAGCCGGGCGTCTGCTTCGTCACCCGCGGCCCCGGCGCGACCAACGCCAGCATCGGCGTCCATGTCGCGATGCAGGATTCGCAGCCGATGCTGCTGTTCATCGGCGACGTCGACCGCTCGATGCGCGACCGCGAAGGCTTCCAGGAAGTCGACTTCCCCGCGATGTTCGCCCCGCTCGCCAAATGGGCGACCCGGATCGAGGACGCGCGCCGCATCCCCGAATATGTCGCCCGCGCCTGGAACGTCGCGACCAGCGGCCGCCCCGGCCCGGTGGTGATCGCGCTGCCGGAGGACATGTTGCTTGACGAGGTCGAAGCGGTGGACCGGCCGGTCTCCACGCCCTACCCGCTGATGCCCGACGTCAACGAAGATGCCGCGCATCAGATCGTCGAGCGGATCCGCGCCGCGAAACGCCCGATGGCGATCGTCGGCGGCGCGGGCTGGGACATCTCGACCGGCCGTGATTTCGCGACCTTCGCGGAGCGCTGGGGTATCCCCGTCGCGGGCGCATTCCGCCGTCAGGACGCGATCGCGAACACCTCGTCAGCATGGGCGGGCAATCTTGGCTACGGTCCCAACCCCAAGCTCGTCCAGCGCATCCGCGACGCCGACCTGCTGCTCGTCGTCGGCGCGCGTCTGGGTGAGGCGACCACCGACGGTTACACGCTCGTCACCCCCGATCATCCCGGCCAGACGCTGATTCATGTCCACCCGGACCCGGAAGAACTCAACCGGGTCTATCATGCCGACATGGCCGTGTGCTGCGATGTCGGCATCTTCGCCGACATGCTGTCGAGCCTGAAGCCGTTGGACACGCCATTCTCCGGTGCCGCCGAAGCCCATGCCGAGTGGCTCGACTGGTCCACGCCCAAACCACGCGAAGGCGTCACGCTCGACCTCGGCCAGTGCGTCGCGGCGATGCGCGAACGGCTCGGTCCCGACGATGCGATCATCTGCAACGGCGCAGGCAATTTCTCGGGCTGGTGGCATCGCTACTGGCACTATGGCGCCCAGCCCACCCAGCTCGCCCCCACCTCCGGCGCAATGGGTTATGGCACCCCCGCCGCGGTCGCCGCTGCGCTGCGCCTTCGCGATCGGCTCGCCGTTGCGCTCGCGGGCGATGGCGACTTCATGATGAACGGGCAGGAACTCGCCACCGCAATCCAGCACGATGCAGACCTGCTGGTGCTGATCATCGACAATGGCGCCTATGGCACAATCCGCATGCATCAGGAGCGTGAGTTCCCCGCGCGCCTGTCCGGCACTACGCTGCACAACCCGGATTTCGCCGCGCTCGCCCGCGCCTATGGTTGCTGGGCCGAAACCGTCGTCAAGACCGACGAGTTCGCGCCCGCGCTCGATCGCGCGCTCGCGCAGACCGGCGTCCGCCTGCTGCACCTCAAGACCGATGTGGAGTTCATCACCCCCGGCACCACGATCACCGCGATCCGGGGGTAAGCGAGGTCAGGCTGCGACCAGCGCGCGCTTTTCGGCCATCGCTGCCGTGATCGCCTCGCCCGCCCAGCGCTCGCACAGCCCGACCGAGCGCGCGAACGCCTTGACGAAGCCCTTGGCGTAGATGCGTCCGGGGATGATCTCGAACTGCTCGTCCTCGATCGCGTGCAGATAGCGAATCGGTACGCGCGTCTGCGCCGCAACCTGCTCGATCGTCATCGCGCGCTCTCGGCGCGCCTGAGCGAGCACATAGCCCAGGCTGCCGCGCGGTTCGACGCGCCACTCGCCTTGAGCAAAAGGCAGGATTGGATGTTCGGCAACAGCGTTGATCACGAGTCGAGCCCCCCGGATGGCTGACTTGCGCCGGGAAACGCCCGGCCCGAAGGCAGGACAATGCACAACGAAAGTTAACGAGTCGAATCGGCCCACCCGCGAAAAAGGGCCGCTTCCCGCAGGAAACAGCCCTGATCCGCCTTCTATGCGGGTTTATATCGGGTCAGATATCGTCGCCCAGCGCCCCCTTGACCTTCCCGGCCATTTGCTGAGCCTTGCCTTTCAGCTCCTGCTTCTCGCCTTCCGCCCGCGTTTCTGGGTCCTTGCTATGCTGCTTGGCCTTGCCGATCGCTTCGTTGACGTTGCCTTTGATCTTGTCGACGAGTTCGCCCATGATGGCCTCCATTGTGGTTGGTCCTGACTATCCAACCAGTGGGGGATGTGAGGGTTCCTGAAAGGCGCCAGAACGTGGCGGACGAACGACGTGCCTGATCGCATCGCCGAACTTTATCAGCGTCACGCGCACGCCTTCGATGCCGCGCGCCGTCGCAGCTTTCCCGAACGGCTCTGGCTCGATCGCTTCATCCGCCATCTGCCGGAGAATGGCGAGCTGTTGGACCTAGGCTGTGGCGGAGGCGAACCGGTCGCGCGCTATCTGGTCGACCGGGGCTTTCACCTCACCGGCGTCGATATCGCGCCGACGATGATCCACCTCGCCCATACCCGCTTCCCGCGGCATCGCTGGATCGAGGCGGACATGCGCAAGTTCGGCGCCGAATCGAGCGCCTATGACGGCATCATCGCCTGGAGCAGCCTGTTCCACCTCGATGTGGACTGGCAGGAAAAGCTGATCCCGCGCATCGCGGTGTGGCTGCGCCGCGGCGGCGTCGCCTTGTTCAATACCGGCCCGGCGCGCGGCGTCGCCATCGGCGAGCTTGAGGGCGAGGAGTTGTTCCACGCCAGCCTCGCCCCCACCGAATATCGCGCCCTGTTCGCGAGCTGCGACCTTGCCGTGATCGCCCACCGCATCGAGGATCCCGAATGCGGGGGCATGACCGTCTGGCTGGTCGGAAAGGTCTAGATCAACCCTGCCAGCGGCGAGCTGGGGTCGGCATAGCGACGCTTGGCCATGCGCCCGGACAGATAGGCCAGCCGCCCTCCCTCCACCGCCAGCCGCATCGCGCGCGCCATCCCGATCGGGTCCCTGGCCTCGGCGATCGCGGTGTTCATCAGTACGCCGTCGCAGCCCAGCTCCATCGCCACCGCCGCGTCGCTCGCCGTGCCGACGCCCGCATCGACCAGCACCGGTACCTTGGCGCCCTCGACGATCAGGCGGATCATCACCTGGTTCTGGATGCCAAGCCCGGACCCGATCGGCGCGCCCAGCGGCATGATCGCCACCGCGCCCGCATTCTCCAGCCGCTTCGCCGCGATGGGATCGTCGGCGCAATAGACCATCGGCTTGAAGCCTTCATTGGCGAGGATCTCGGTCGCGCGCAGCGTCTCGATCATGTCGGGATAGAGCGTCTTCGCCTCGCCCAGCACCTCCAGCTTGACCAGCTCCCAGCCGCCTGCCTCGCGCGCCAGCCGCAGCGTGCGGATCGCACTCTCCGCGTCGAAACAGCCAGCGGTGTTGGGCAGATAGGTTATCTTCTTCGGATCGATATAGTCGGTCAGCATCGGCGCATTGGGATCGCTGACGTTCACCCGGCGCACCGCCACGGTGACGATCTCTGCGCCCGACGCTTCGACCGCGGCCGCATTCTGCTCGAAATCCTTGTACTTGCCCGTACCGACGATCAGCCGCGAACGAAACGTCTTGCCGGCGACTGTCCAGCTGTCGTCGTTCACCGTTGCGGCGTGATCGCCCCCGCCGACGAAGTGCACGATCTCGATCTCGTCGCCATCCTCGACCAGTACCTGCGCCAGCGTCGATCGCGGCACGACCTCCAGATTGCGCTCCACGGCGACCTTTTCGGGCGCCAGCCCCAGCTCGCCCGCAAGCTGCGCGAGCGTGATGCCGCCCGTAACGCGGCGATGCTCGCCATTGACCGTGATCGTGATCGTGCCGTCGCTGTGAGTCTGCATGCTGGTCCTTTCGCCGGGGCGCGATATAGGGACTGGCGCAAAAGCTCAAATGCGGGAGTCGGCATGACGGATACGATCTACGTACTCAACGGGCCGAACCTGAACCTGCTCGGCATGCGCGAGCCGGAAATCTACGGTTCGGACACGCTCGACGATATCGCCGGGATGCTCGAGGATCGCGGCCGCGAGCTCGGCCTGACGATCGACATGCGCCAGTCGAATCACGAAGGCCATCTGATCGACTGGATGCATGAAGCCCAGGCGCGCGACGCGAAGGCGATCCTGCTCAATTCCGGTGCCTATACCCACACCTCACTGGCGCTGTACGACTGTATCCGCTCGATCCGCACACCGGTAATCGAAGTCCATATCTCCAACCCGCACGCCCGTGAGGAGTATCGCCGCCACAGCTATGTCGGCATGGCGGCAAAGGGAACGATCGCCGGCTTCGGCGCGCTTTCCTACGTGCTTGCGCTTGAAGCCGCGGCCCGACTCTGACATTGGGCGCGGTTATATGCGGGACCCGGGCACACTGAGGACCGCTTCCGATTTTCGAGGTCGCATGAGCGAAGAGAACAAAAAGAACATGCACGTGGATATCGAACTGGTGCGCCAGCTCGCCGCAGTGCTCGACGAAACCAACCTGACCGAGATCGAGGTCGAGGACGGCGACCGCAAGGTTCGCGTCGCACGCAAGGTGCAGGTCACCCAGAACGTGATCGGCGGGCAGCCTGCGATGGCCGCGCCGGCACCGGCCCCGGCCGCCGCACCCGCGTCGATGCCGTCGGACCCCGCGTCGATCACCCCGGCGCACGAGAATGCGGTCAAGTCGCCGATGGTCGGCACCGCCTATCTCGCCGCCGAGCCGGGCGCCAAGCCGTTCATCGCGGTGGGCAGCCAGGTCAAGGCCGGCGACACGCTGGTGATCGTCGAAGCGATGAAGGTGATGAACCCGATCGCGGCGCCGCATGGCGGCACCGTCAAGGCGATCCTGATCGAGAACGGCCAGCCGGTCGAGTTCGACCAGCCGCTCGTCGTGGTCGAGTAACGCGCCTTGCCGGAAATCAAGAAACTCCTGATCGCCAATCGCGGCGAAATAGCGCTGCGTATCCATCGCGCATGCCATGAAATGGGGATCAAGACGGTCGCGGTCCACTCGACCGCGGATGCCGACGCAATGCACGTCCGTCTCGCCGATCAGGCCGTCTGCATCGGGCCGCCGGCCGCGGCGGATTCGTACCTCAACATCCCCAACATCATCTCGGCCGCCGAAATCTCGGGCGCCGACGCGATCCATCCGGGCTATGGCTTCCTTTCGGAAAACGCCAAGTTTGCCGAGATCGTCGAACTGCATAACCTGATCTTCGTCGGCCCGAAGCCTGAGCACATCCGGGTGATGGGCGACAAGGTGGAAGCCAAGCGCACCGCGGGCGCACTCGGCCTGCCGCTCGTGCCCGGTTCGGACGGCGCGATCAGCGACGTCGAGGAGGCCAAGAAGCTCGCCGCCGAGATCGGCTACCCGGTGATCATCAAGGCGGCGTCGGGCGGCGGCGGCCGCGGGATGAAGGTCTGCACCGACCCCGATCAGTTCGAGACGCTGATGCAGCAGGCCGGCAGCGAGGCGAAGGCCGCGTTCGGCGACGCCACCGTCTATCTCGAAAAATATCTCGGCAACCCGCGCCACATCGAAATCCAGGTGTTCGGCGATGGCAATGGCAACGCCATCCATCTGGGCGAGCGCGACTGCTCACTCCAGCGCCGCCACCAGAAGGTGCTCGAGGAAGCCCCTTCCCCTGTCCTCTCGACCGAGGAGCGCAACCGCATCGGTGAGATTTGCGCGAAAGCGATGGCCGATATGGGCTATCGCGGTGCCGGCACGATCGAGTTCCTGTGGGAAAATGGCGAGTTCTATTTCATCGAGATGAACACCCGGCTTCAGGTCGAGCATCCGGTGACCGAGGCGATCACCGGCCTCGACCTGGTCCGCGAGCAGATCCGTGTCGCCGAGGGCCATGGCCTGACGCTGCGTCAGGAAGACGTGCAGTTCCGCGGGCACGCCATCGAATGCCGCATCAATGCCGAGGATCCGCGCACCTTCGCGCCTTCGCCGGGCCGGGTGAGCCAGTATCACGCGCCGGGCGGCATGAACGTCCGCGTCGATAGCGGCCTCTACTCCGGCTACAAGGTGCCGCCCTACTACGACAGCATGATCGCCAAGCTGATCGTCTACGGCACCACGCGTCAGGGCGCGCTCCGCCGCCTGCGCCGCGCGCTTGAGGAGTTCGTGATCGAGGGCGACGGGATGAAGACCACCATTCCTCTGCATCAGGCACTGCTCGACAATCCGCAGTTCCAGCAGGGCGATTATACGATCAAGTGGCTCGAGGAATGGCTCGCGCGCGAGGAAGAGAAGGGCTGATCCTGCCGCAGCGTGTCCCCGGGGACACGCTGCGCTAGCCCGGCAGGATCGCCCAGGGCCGCACCGGAAACGTCCCCATATGCCGCACCTTGGGCGGCACCGCGGAGAAGCGGAACCCGCTCGCCGGCAAGTCACCCAGACGCGTCATATGCTCGACGATCGGGATGCCCGCGCCCAGCAGCACGCTGTGCACCGGCCGCGTGTTGCCGGAGGTATCGTCGATATTGTGGGAATCGATTCCCACCAGCCGCGCGCCCTGATCGCGCAGATACAATGCCGCCGCCTCGGTCAGGTGCGGATGCCCTTCGAAATACTGGTCGGTGCGCCAGTGCCGGTCCCATCCGGTGTGGACCAGCACGGCCTTGCCGCGCACCTCAATCGCCGCAAAGGCCGCCCAGTCGATTGCCCGGTCCACAGCGCCCTCGACCCGCACCACCACACCCTCACAGTCGGCCACGCGCGCCAGCGGCAGATCCGCCAGATCGTGCCCGTCGGCATAGCGGTGATAGGGCGTATCGAGATAGGTGCCGGTGTTCCCGACCATCTCGATCCGGCCGATCTGAAACTCGGTCCCCTCGGCATAGATTCCACGCGAAGCCTCACGCGACAGATGGTCGCAGATCAGCGGCGCGGGCAGCCCCTTATAGGTGATCATCCCCGCCTCGATCACATGGCTGAGGTCGATCAGCCGCGCAGCCGGAACGGCCGCAGGCGCTTCCGTCATTTCGCCGCGCTTGTGCCGCTCTTCGATGATCCGCTTGTTGAGGATGCGCACCTTGCCAACCATCAGCAGACGCAGATCGGCGATCACGTAGCGGGCCAGTTCGGCGTCATCGATCTCGTCGCCATCGATATCCAGTCGGAAATCCTGCCCCTGCACTCCGCCGCCATTGGTGAAGCTCACCTCGAAATCGAAACAAACGCGCTTTTCGGTCATCGCCACTCCTTCGCCGCTGGCACCCGCGAGATTCCGCCCCTATCTACGCGGCCTGTTCGGGCCGGGGATTCGGAATGAAGGCGACCATCTATCACAATCCGCGCTGCTCCAAGTCGCGTGAGGCGCTCGCGCTGCTCAACGATGCGGGTGCCGAGGTGACGGTGGTCGAGTATCTCAAGACCCCGCCGTCGCGCGACGAGCTCGCACGGCTCTATGCAGAGGCCGGAATCTTGCCCCGCGACGGACTGCGCAAGGCGGAGGACAGTGCCAAGGCACTCAAGGGCGCAAGCGATGACGCCATCCTCGATGCGATGGCTGCCGATCCGATCCTGATCGAACGGCCGCTTGTCGAGACCGAAAAGGGCGTCCGCCTCGGCCGTCCACCCGAAGCGATCCGCGAAATCCTCTAGCCCGGTTCGCCCGTCATCTCGCCGGTGACGTCGATCTTCGTACCGTAGAGATAACGCGCGGCGCCATTCTCGCTCACGACGTCGGCGGTGATGCGCATCCAGCGGATTTGGCCGTCCACGCGCCGGATCTGCGCCTCGAACGTAAAGCTCCCGCACGCCGCGATCGCTGCGCTACGCAACCGCGCCAGCTCCGCCTGCGACTCGGGAAGGTACATGGCAACAATCGCCTCGCGCTCCAGCGCGCTGCCTCGCGGCAGCCCGAACAGGTCGTAGACCCCGTCGCTCCAGGTCAGCGAATCGTCGCGCAGGTCGCACTGCCAAGCTGCCTGGATCGGCATCAGTCGCGCATGGGGGTCGCGGACTCCGTGCATGGCCCGGCGTTACCACCCTCGCCCCTAATGTCCAGTAACCATAGGTGACGCGGCCTCGTTATGCCGATAACAACTTGGGCAATGGAAAGCCGTGCGGCCGATTCGCTGCTTTTTGCGCCCGGTCGCAATTGCTGGCGCGCCGAGAACGCCTCGCGCCTGTCACTGATCGTCGACGCAGATGCCTATTTCCGTGCAGCGCGACAGGCGATGCTCACTGCGCGCAAGCAGATCCTGCTGATCGGCTGGGATTTCGACGCCCGCATCTTGCTGACCCGCGACGACCCGCCCGATCATCCCGAAGCACCGCGCGAGGTGGGGGATTTTATAACCTGGCTCACGCACCAGCGGTCGGAACTCGACGTCTATATCCTTCGCTGGGACATCGGCGCGCTAAAGTCTGTGTTCCGCGGCAAGACCTTTCTTACCCTGCTCAAATGGCGCTCGCGCAAACAGGTGCACCTTAAACTCGACGGCATGCACCCACCTGGCGCCTCGCACCACCAGAAGATCGTGGTGATCGACGACTGTATCGCATTCTGCGGCGGGATAGACATGACTCTCGGCCGATGGGACACCCCATCGCACAGCAGCGATGCCGACAAGCGCCTAGACCCCGACGGCACGCCCTATATGCCTTGGCACGACGCAACGACCGCGATCGAAGGACCGGCGGCACGTGCGCTTGGTGAGTTGTGCCGCGACCGCTGGCACCGGGCGGGCGGGACGCCGGTTTCAACGCCAGACAGTTCGCACGAATGCTGGCCGGAGAGCCTGGCGCCCGATTTCACGGACATTCGCATCGCAATCGCGCGCACCCAGCCCGAACTGGCCGATGCCGAACCGGTGCGGGAGATTGAGGCGCTCTACACCGACCTGATCGCCAGCGCGCGCCACCACATCTATGCGGAGAGCCAGTATTTCGCCTCGCGCCGGATCGCCGAGGCGATCGTCGCCCGCCTCGCGGAATCGGACGGGCCGGAAATCGTCGTCATTAATCCAGCTCATGCCGATGGCTGGCTCGAACAGACCGCAATGGATACTAGCCGCGCGCGGCTGTACCAGGCGCTCAAGCAGCGCGATCCGCACGATCGCCTGCGGATCTATCATCCGGTGACCCGCACGGGCGAGGACATCTATGTGCACGCCAAGGTGCTTGTGATCGACGATCGCGTGCTGCGCGTGGGTTCGTCTAACTTCAATAACCGCTCGCTCGGGCTGGATACCGAATGCGACGTCGCGCTCGCGGCAACGACCGATGATACGGCAGAACGCATCGCCGGAATCCGCAACGGTCTGATCGCCGAGCATCTGGGAACCGACACGATCACCGTCGCCGCGCGCCTGGCCGAAACGGGTTCGCTGATCGCGACGATCGAAGGTTTACGCACGCGCGGGCGCACCCTGCGCGATTATGTCGTGCCTGATCTAGACGCGGTCGAAGCCTGGCTGGCCGAGAATGAAGTTCTCGATTCGGGTTCCGAAACGGTGTTTGAGGCTATCGCCAAAGGCGGGCTGCTGCGCCGCCTGCGCCGCTGACGGTTCAGGCGAACTGGAAGTTCGGCGGCGGGGGCAATTTGTGCCCGTCAAAGGCATGGTCCCGGTGGGGTCCGTCGCGATCGACCCAATGCAGGAACAGGTGGGCGGACCAGCCATTGCGGTTCGGCGTCATCCGTCCGTGCCGGTGCTCGACCCCCCGATACAGCACGGCATCGCCCACCGCCATTTCGATTGCTGCAAAGGGCTCGGCTCCGAAATCCTCGGTCACGCGCGCCGACGGCGTGCCTGCCTCCTTACCGATCTCCAGCGCCCACGGCTCGCCGTCGCTGTAGTCGATCGTCAATGACAGGCTGTGCTCGCAGGAGGGGCGGTCATGATGCACGCGGCACACATCGCCCTCGCGATAGATACGGAAATAGTCGTAGCTCGGTAAAAGGTCGCGCCCGGTCAGCGCGCACATCGTTGGCGTCAATCCCCACAAGAGGTGGAGCATCGGCGGATAATGATGGCCGTAAACCTCGAACGCTGGACGCTTGAGCAAATTGGGGAACTCGGTCACCTGGCTCAACGGGATGGCATTCTCACCAGCTGCGGCCTTCAGGCTCACAAGGAACGATCGCGTCACCTCTTCGGGCAAAAGACCCAGAAGGTGTGCATAACCGTCCCGCGCATAGTCCCCGATCAATCGCATCGGCACCTGTTACCGCCTCCGCCGCGCATCGACAATCGCCCGCCTCAATCGGGTTCCGGCGGCAGCCGTTCGAACACCCATTCATGCGTCTCGCGGACCAGCGCGGGCACAGGCCGCCCCTTGCCGTCCCGCGAGGGCCGGAAGCGGAAGCGCTCGCGGATCAACCGGCAGGTCAGCGCATCGAGCCGCGGAATCCCGCTCGACCCCACTACATCGCATTCCGGCACGCGCCCGTCGATCTGGACCAAGAACAGTACCGTTACCCTGCCCCCGACCCCCGCATCGGCCAGATCCTCGGGATAGTCCGAGTCGCGGATGCGTCCGCGGATCTGCCGCGGCGGCGTCGCATCGGGATCGCCCGCGCCGTCGCCATCGCCGCTCCCGCCTCCGCCAAAACCGTTCCCCTTCCCGCCCGCGCCCGTTCCCGGTCCGGCCACTTCCGCCGCACCGCTTGTCGATTCGGCTGCGTCGGCAGGTTTTTCGGCAGCGATAACCAGCGGCTGCACGACGATCGGAACCACCGGCTTGGGCGCCGCTACCTCCGTCGCGCGTGAGCGCAGATTCGGCGGCGCGGCTTCGCCCGAAGGCCGGGTATTGCGCTGGGGCATCCGCTCCACCTTCGCCTTTGCTTCCGGTTCAGAGAGGATATCGAACAGCGCCACGTCCGGCTCATTCCTTGCCAGCCGCTCGCGCACCACTAGTCCCAGCGCGAGCACCGCTCCCAGCGCGCACGTCGCCGCCAGCGCCGCCACCGCGCCGCCCGCACGTTCGCGCGGGTTCGAAAGGACCATCGTCGTCATTGCATGCCTAAACGCACAGGGCGCCTGAACCGGTGCTTGCTCCCGAGTTGGACAGGCAGGGGTGACGAACGCCGCGCGCCCCGCTATGCGCGCGGCCATGACTCAGATCACGCCCGAGATCGTCGCCGAGCACGGCCTGTCCCCCGAGGAATATGAGCGCGTCCTGCACGCGATGGGCCGCGAGCCCAACCTCACCGAACTGGGCATCTTCTCGGTCATGTGGTCCGAGCATTGCAGCTACAAGTCGAGCCGCATCCACCTCAAGAAGCTGCCCACCGAGGCCCCCTGGGTGATCTGCGGTCCCGGCGAGAATGCCGGCGTGATCGACATCGGCGACGGCCAGGCCGCCATCTTCAAGATGGAGAGCCACAACCACCCGTCCTATATCGAACCCTATCAGGGCGCGGCCACCGGCGTCGGCGGCATCCTGCGCGACGTATTCACCATGGGCGCGCGTCCGGTCGCGAACATGAACGCGCTGCGCTTCGGCCGCCCCGATCACCCCAAGATGAAGCATCTCATCGCAGGCGTGGTCCATGGCATCGGCGGCTATGGCAATTGCGTCGGCGTCCCGACCGTCGGCGGCGAGGTGAACTTCCACAAGGCCTATGACGGCAACATCCTGGTCAACGCGATGACCGTGGGCGTCGCCGATACCGACAAGATCTTCTATTCGGCCGCATCGGGCGTCGGCAATCCGATCGTCTATGTCGGGTCGAAGACCGGTCGCGACGGCATTCATGGCGCGACCATGGCCAGCGCCGACTTCGGCGAGGATGCCGATGCGAAGCGTCCGACCGTCCAGGTCGGCGACCCCTTCACCGAAAAGCTGCTGATCGAGGCATGCCTCGAACTCATGGCTTCCGACGCGATCGTCGCCATCCAGGACATGGGCGCTGCCGGACTCACCTCGTCCTCGGTCGAGATGGCGAGCAAGGGCGGCGTCGGCATCGAGCTGATCATGGACGATGTGCCCCAGCGCGAAACCGGCATGACGCCGTACGAGATGATGCTGTCGGAGAGCCAGGAGCGCATGCTCATGGTGCTCAAGCCCGGCCGCGAAGCGTTCGCCGAAGCGATCTTCCGCAAATGGGAGCTGGACTTCGCCGTCATCGGTCACGTCACCGACACCGGCCGCATGGTGCTCAAGTGGAAGGGCGATACCGTCGCCGATATTCCGCTCGCGCCACTGGCCGATGAAGCCCCGCTCTACGATCGCCCCCATGTTCCGACCCCCAAGCCTGCCGACCTCGCCGACGAGCCGGAATCGACCGACATCGCCGCCGATCTCGTCAAGCTGATGGGCTCGCCCGACATCGCCTCGCGTCGCTGGATCTGGGAGCAGTATGATCACATGGTCGGCGCCGACACCGTGCAGCGCCCCGGAGGCGACGCCGCGGTGGTCAGGGTCCACAACACCCAAAAAGGCCTGGCGATCACCACCGACTGCACCCCGCGCTACTGCTTCGCCGATCCGGTCGAGGGCGGGAAGCAGGCGGTGGCTGAGGCATGGCGCAACCTGACCTCGGTCGGCGCGACCCCCCTCGCGATCACCAACTGCCTCAACTTCGCCAATCCGCAGCGCCCGGAAATCATGGGCCAGATCGTCGGCTGTCTCGAGGGCATGGGCGATGCCTGCCGCGCGCTCGACTTCCCGATCGTCTCGGGCAACGTCAGCTTGTACAATGAATCCAAAGCCACCGGCGGCGGCTCTGCGATCCTCCCCACCCCCGCGATCGGCGGCGTCGGCATCCTCGCCGACTGGTCGAAGTCGATGACCATCGGCTTCAAGGCGACCGGCGACGCGATCATCGCGGTGGGCGAGCGCGGCGGCCATCTCGGCCAGTCGATCTGGCTGCGCGAGATCCATGGCCGCGAGGAAGGCCCGCCCCCGCCCGTGGATTTGAAGGCCGAGAAGCGCACCGGCGATTTCGTCCGCGCGATGATCGGCCGCGGCCTCGTCAATGCGGTCCACGATGTGTCGGACGGCGGCGTTGCCGTCACCCTCGCCGAAATGGCGCTGGCGTCGGGCATCGGCGCGATGATCGATCAGGCGCAGCCATTCGGCGTCGCCGGCTCGTTCTTCGGTGAGGACCAGGGCCTCTACCTCGTCACCGTCCCGGACGAAGCACTGACCGAATTCCTCACCGCCGCCGCGGAAGCCGATGTCCCCGCAGACCCGATGGGCCGCACGATCAAGGACCGGATCATCTTCGAGCTCGACGAAGGCGACTGGTGCGTCTCGCTCGACACGCTCCGCACGGCGCATGAAGGCTTCTTCCCCGCGCTGATGGGGCCGGCGGCGAGCTGAGTCGCTAGCCGAGCGCCGTTAGCGAGGATTCGTCCACCGGCCAGGCCGCAGTCACGCGGTTCCGGCCGGCACGCTTCGAATCGTAGAGCGCGGCATCTGCGCGTTCGATCAGCCGTGGTCCGGTATCGGTCTCGATATCGGTCAGCCGCGCCGCGCCGATGCTGACCGTCACCCGCCCGTCGGGCGCGGGGGATTCGAGCGCCAGTCCCTCGATCGCCGCGCGCATCGCCTCGGCCACCGCGAGCGCCTCGGACGGGCTGGCGCCGGGCAGGATCGCGGCGAACTCCTCCCCGCCATAGCGCGCCACCACGTCTGTCGCCCGCGCCGCGCAGCCCTGCAGCGCATCCGCGACGTCGCGCAACCGTTCGTCTCCCGCCTGGTGGCCGAGCGTATCGTTGAGCAGCTTGAAATGGTCGATGTCGATCATCAACAGCGCCAACCCATGTCCCGAGCGGCGCGCGCGCACCAGCTCGCGCCGCAATGCCTCGTCGAACTGGCGGCGGTTGGGCAGCCCGGTCAGCGCGTCGACCTGGGAAAGCTGCGCCAGCCGGTCGCGTTCACCCATCCCGTGCAGCTGGGCCAGCACCGCGCGCAGCCCATATCCCAGCGAGGCCGCGACAAATCCCACAATGGCAAGCGACGGCATGCGGGGGATCAGTGCCGCCGACAATACCAGCAGGCTAAGCGGCAGGATCAACGGGCTGCCGGTATGCACGACCCGGACGAACATCCCGATCTCGGGCAAGGCGCGCGGCGATCGCTGCCTGCGCAGCGCGAGAACGGCGAGCAGGATGAACGGAACGCCGACGATCACGCTGACCAGCGCGCCGGAACTCTCGTCGATGAAGTGGTTGTAGTAGCCTGCAGCGGCGGCATAGACCCACGCGAATACCGCGAGCGCTCCGAACAATCGCCGCTCATGCTCGGTCGCGCTCGCGCGGTAGCGGACCAGCGCGAACACCGCGATGAACACGTTCTGGATGTCGAACATCATCGAAAGCACCGATTCGCTGGCCGAATCCTGCACGCCGGAGAGACCGACAAAGCTGAAGATGAAGGCGCCGAAGAGTCCGCCCAGCACCAGCGCCAGCCCGCCGTCAACCAGCCGCGCACGCCACGGATCGCTATCGGGACTGGCCAGCAGGAAGACCAGCGGCACGCCATAGAGCACGAACAGCAGCATCGAGATCGCACCGGTCCCGCTTGCTCCCGCCGGCGTCAGCGCACCCAGCAGCTGGCCGCCGACGCCAAGGCTCCAGAACAGCATCCCCGCCGCGATCAGCAACCATCCACGACGCTCCCGCCCACCGCTGTTCTGTGCCCGCCACTCACAGGCCAGAGCCGCGATCAGCGCAGCCAGCGTCTCGCAGGTCAGCGTACCGGCGAAGATGGGATTGGCCGTGCTGAGCGCTACCAGGGCATGCGCCGGAATGAAGATCAGCGGCAGCGCAATTGCCAGCCGCGCCGCAATCGCATCTGCGCGCGCGGCGGCGATCGTGCCGTGCTCGACTGCCGTTTCGGGCGCGCTCGCACTCATCCAACCGACTCTATGCCCGCGTAGTTAACACTTGCATAGCGGGGCTGCGGGCTTGGGGTTTTCCTACCGCGCCGATCTGTGCCACCTTCGGCTCCGGCGAGGCTGATGGGCGACAATGCGGTCTCGCGCGTTATGGGGTGTGACGTTTGTGAATTTCTGAACGGACTCGGGAGGAACGACAGCAAGTGACCGCCGGCTATTCCTCCACTCCGCTCGCCGACAAGCTCGGGTTCAAGCCCGGCATGCGCGCCTTCATCGCCGATATGCCGGCGAACGTCCGCGCGGAGATCGCGCTCGATTCCCTAGGGCTTGAGCTGCTCGCCGCGCCGGGCGCCGGGATCGACGCCGCACATGTCTTCGTCACTGAACGCGCCCGACTGGATTGCGAATTGTCCGCGCTGCGTCAGCTGATCGCGCCCAGCGGCTTCATCTGGGTTTCCTGGCCCAGAAGGGCGTCAGGGGTCGAGACCGATATAACCGAAGATACGATCCGCGATCTCGCGCTGCCGCTCGGGCTGGTCGATGTGAAGGTTTGCGCGGTGGACGAGACCTGGTCGGGGCTGAAGCTGATGATCCGCAAGGAGCTTCGCTGAATATCTGCGCAATCGATGGGGGGAACGATGTCGAACTGGAGCACCGCAAAGCGAATTGCAGCCGGCACGCTGGTCGCGGGCACGCTCGACATCCTCGCGGCGATCGGAATGACGCTGGCCTTCGGGCGGCCGGTCGATGCGATGCTGCGCTATGTGGCGTCCGGCCCCTTTCCCGATGCCAGGCAATGGGGCGGATCGGGCGCAGCGCTCGGCCTTGCGGTGCATTTCGCGCTGATGGCGATCATGGCGACGGTCTTCACCCTGGCGGCGAACCGGTATCCGCGGCTCAAGGCACAGCCTGTCTACTGGGGCGTTGCTTATGGCCTCGTCACCTATGTCGCGATGAACCTCATCGTCGTACCGCTGCGGTTCGGCACCATTCCCGGTGCTGTCGGCATCGCCAGCCAGCTGCTGTTCCACATCCTGCTCGTCGGCGTCCCCATCGCGCTCATCGCCCGACGCTAGCATCGCACCCCGGCACGGTGTAGCAAGCGCCTAATACAGGGGGGAACCGATGGCCACCACGACACGCGACCGTATTCTGACGCTCGATACCGTGCGCGGCGTCGCGGTGATGGGCATCCTGCTCCTCAACATCATCGCCTTCGCCATGCCCCCCGCCGCCTATATGAATCCGCGTGCCTATGGCGGGTCGGAGGGGCTCGACCTTGCCGTGTGGCTCGGCAACTTCATCCTGTTCGACGGCAAGATGCGCGGGCTCTTCTCCTTCCTGTTCGGCGCTTCGACCTTGCTGGTGATCGAAGGCGCGACCGCGAAGGGCGAGAGTGCGGCGCGTGTCCATTATTCGCGGATGATCTGGCTGCTGGTCTTCGGCCTGCTGCATTGCTGGCTGATCTGGTGGGGAGACATTCTCAACCACTATGCCATCATCGGCATGCTGGCCTATTTCTTCCGCAACAGTTCGGCGAAGCGCCTGATGGGCTTCGGCATCGTGTTTCTCGTCCTGCAACTGCTCGTGGCACTGCTGATGCTGATGGGCCTCGAATTCGGCAGGGCCGGTCTTGCCAGCCCGGATCCGCAGACCGTGCGCGACGCGCGGGAAATGCTCGCTGGCTTCGAGCAGACCTTCGGCGTGCCGCCCGAAGCCGCGCTGACAAAGGATATCGCCGCGCATGGCGGAAGCTGGCTCGACATCGCGCGCGAGCGATTCAAGACCGCCGGCCTTGCACCGTTCGGCACGCTGTTCATCTTCGGCTTCGAGACGCTGGCCTATATGTTGTTCGGCATGGCCGCCTTTCGCTCGGCCATGCTTACCGGCGGGTGGGACCGGCGGCGCTATCTGCGCTGGGTCCTGATCGGATTCGGCATCGGCATCCCCGCCTATGCCGCGCTCGCCGCGCTCATCATCAGCCAGGGCTTCTCGATGAGCGCCGTCATGCTGGGCGTCATCGTTCTGACCATTCCGGTCCGGCCCTTCATGATCCTCGCCTGGGCCAGCCTGATCATCCTGCTCATGCGCTCCGGCGGCGCGCTCACCACGCGGATCGCGGCCGCGGGGCGGATGGCCTTCACCAACTATCTCGCCACCAGCCTGATCTGCACCACCGTCTTCTACGGCTATGGGCTGGGCCTGTATGGCGAGCTCTCCCGCGCTCAGGTCTATCTCGTCGTCTTCGCCGTCTGGGCGGGCATGCTGCTCTGGTCGAAGCCCTGGCTCGAGCGATTTGCCTATGGCCCGCTCGAATGGCTGTGGCGCAGCCTCGCCCGCGGGAGAGTCCAGCCCATGGCCGGTGGCGCGCTTTAGCTGCCAGTCGCGAACGCATCGCAATAACCATTGCGAATCACTCGCAGTCTCTCTAACTATTGCGAATAGCGTGAGGGTTTCGATGGTCGTCTGCGTCTGCAATGCAATCCGCGAGAAAGAGGTCCGCGCCGCGGCCCGTGACGGCGCGATGAGCGCTTGCCAGGCCTATCGCGCGCTCGGACGGCAGGCAAAGTGCGGTCAGTGCGTCCCGTTTGCGCGAGCCATTATCGACGCAGAGCGTGCAGCTGCGTAGCGTTCGCAAGTCGTAGAAACCGCAGAAATCCGCCATTTTTTGGCTGTCTGAACCGCCGTTTCGGCGCTATGACGGTGCCCGGATTCTGAACGGAAGGCACGACAGCCATGAAGGGCGACCCCAAGGTCATCGACTATCTCAACGAGGTGCTCAAGAACGAGCTCACCGCGATCAACCAGTATTGGCTGCACTACCGCATGCTCAATCACTGGGGGGTCAAGAAGCTCGCCGAGTTCGAGCGGCATGAATCGATCGACGAGATGAAGCACGCCGACATGGTGTCGGAGCGCATCCTGTTCCTCGACGGCCTCCCCAACTTCCAGCTGCTCGGCCGCCTCCGCATCGGTGAGACGGTGGAGGAAGTGCTCAAGGCCGACCTGGACCTCGAATATGAGGCCGTCGCGGTGCTCAAGGACGCGATCGAGCACAGCGAGAAGGTGCGCGACTATGTCAGCCGCGATCTGTTCCGCCAGATCCTCGACAGCGAGGAAGAGCATGTCGATACGCTGGAGACCCAGTTCGAGATGATCGAGCGCATGGGCATCCAGAACTACATCCAGCTGAACTCGAAGCCCGAAGAGGCCGAGTAAGACCGCCGGAAAGAAAGGCGGGACGGCGCTTCTGTGCCGTCCCGTCAGTCAGGGGAAGCTACAACCCCGGACGGCGGCCAAAGGCCGCAACCGGACGCCGTTCCACCAGCGGATTCGCCTCGCGCTCCAGCAGCGCCAGCGTCGCCTCGAACAGCGGGCGCAACTCAACCACATGCGGCAGCGCCTCGCTCGGCTCGTACCGGTTCTCGATACAGTGCCGGGCGATGGTCTCGATCGCGGCCGCGCATTCGGCGAGCGGCTCGGCCCCGAACTGATGCGATTCGCCCTTCAGCGTATGCGCGGGCAGCACCAGCGCGGCGGCATTGTTGGCACGCATCGCCTCCTCGATCAGCGCGACCGATTTGACGCCATCTTCATGAAAATAGCCTAGGATCCGCACGAAATTGGCGCCCAGCTCTGCGCGGGCCTGCGAGAACGCAGTCCAGTCCACAAGTCTGTTCGGATCGTCCGCCGCCAATTCACCCTCCCGCGATATGCGGTCCATCTGTATGATGAATAACGGCAAATCGGTAAACGACCGGTTGACGCAGCGTGATTCAGCCGATGCGAAACGCGAGTCCGCCCTCGATTTCAAGGGTTTCGATACCGGCGCCGCGCGCCGTCGCCAGCGCTCGGATCTCGCGCTCCGCCGCCGGATCGTCAGCCAGAATCTCGATCGGAAACAGTCCGCTGCGCAGCGCCCGCGCCAGCCTCAACGCAGGCCAGGGGCAGCGCAGCCCGCGCGCGTCGATCCGCGCCGGCTCACTCACGATCGTACGGATTCTTCGACGGCCGCATCGTCAGCCGCACGGGCACCGCGCCGAAGCCGAACTCCTTGCGCATGCTGTTGACCAGATAGCGCTCATAGCTCTGCGGCAACAGATCCACCCGCGTCCCGAACAGGATGAAGCTCGGCGGCCGCGTCTTCGCTTGAGTGACGTAGCGCGGCTTGATCCGCTTGCCGCCGGGTGCGGGCGGCGGGTTGGCCTCGAGCGCACGCTCGAACCAGCGGTTGAGCTGGCCCGTGGTGATGCGCCGCGACCATGCCTCGCGCGTCTCGAACGCGACCTTGATCAGCGTGTCGAGCCCCTTCCCCGTCGCAGCCGATACGGTGAGCAACGGCACGCCCTTCACCTGCGCCAGTCCTTCGTCCAGCGCGCCCTTCACGCCGTTGAACAGGCTCGAGGCATTCTCCGCCACGTCCCATTTGTTGAGCGCGATCACCAGTGCGCGGCCTTCCTGCAGCACCTTGTCGGCGATCTTGAGGTCCTGAACCTCCAACCCGCGCGTCGCGTCGAGCAGCAGTACCACCACCTCGGCAAAGTCGATCGAACGCAAGGTATCGGCGACCGACAGCTTTTCCAGCTTCTCCTCGACCTTTGCGCGCTTGCGCATGCCGGCGGTATCGATCAGCCGGACGGGACGCATATTGCCCTCGAAATCTTCCCATTCCCATTCGATCGCGATCGAATCGCGGGTAATTCCCGCTTCGGGTCCGGTAATGAGGCGATCCTGTCCGATCAGCCGGTTGATCAGCGTGGACTTGCCCGCATTGGGCCGTCCCACCACCGCCAGCTTTAGCGGCGCGTCGGGCGAATCGTCCTCGGCCTCTTCCTCCTCTTCACGGTCGATATGCGGGAGCAGCGCCTCGAACAGATCGGCGATCCCTTCGCCATGTTCGGCCGAAAAGGGCACCGGGTCGCCCAGCCCGAGTGCCATCGCCTCCAGGATTCCCGGCTCCGCCGCGCGCCCCTCGGCCTTGTTGGCGAGCAGCACCACGGGCACGTCGGCGCTGCGCAGCCAGCGCGCGACCTCTTCGTCCAGCGGCGTCACGCCGGCGCGCGCATCCACCATGAACAACGCGACGTCCGCCTCGCGCACCGCTGCCTCGGTCTGCGCGCGCATCCGGCCGGGAAGGCTCGCCGCATCCTCGTCCTCGAAGCCGGCGGTGTCGATGATGCGGAAGGGTATGCCGAGCAGTTCGGCGTCGCCCTCACGCCGGTCGCGGGTCACGCCCGGCTGGTCATCGACCAGCGCCAGACGCTTCCCGACAAGACGGTTGAACAGGGTGGACTTGCCGACATTGGGCCGGCCGATGATCGCTACGGTGGGACGGGACATCTTGGCCTCCTATCCCAACGCGGCGCTCAGCGATAGGCGGTGATCTCACCCTTGTCGCTCAGGACGTAGAGTACGCCCCCAGCGACCACGGGGCTCAGGCTCACCGCGTCCTTACCCTCGATCGTCGTGCCGACCGTGCCGTCGGTCGGCGAGACCGACGCCAGCTCGCCACGCGAATTGGCAAGCCACAGCTTGTTGCCCGCCAGAACCGGACCGACCCAGGTGATCGCGTTCTTCTTCTTTTCCTCGTTGCGGAAACCGCGAAGCTGCGAGATCCAGCGGATCTTGCCGGTGCCGCGCGCGACGGCGACGAGCCGCGCGTCGTCGGTGACGACGAACAGCCACTCGCCCGCGATCCAGGGGGTCGAGATGCCGGCGATATTCTGTTCCCACAGGCGCTGTCCGGTCGCCAGTTCGACCGCAGCCATGCGCCCGCCCTGCCCGACCGCATAGACGCGGCCCTGATCGATCACCGGTTCCGCGTCGATATCGGCAAGGCTCGACACCGAAGTCGAGGCGGTCGATCGCGCCAGCGTGTCGCTCCACAGCGTGCGGCCGTTCTCATAGCGATAGGCGTTGAGTTCGCCCGACGAGAAGCCGGCCACGACCGTACCCTGCGCCACGGCAGGCGCCGCGACACCGAACACGCCCTGCGATTCGAGCGTGCCCGACTGTGTCCAGATCGTGCTGCCGTCAGCCGCTGAGAGCGCAAAGAGCTGGTTGTCCTGCGAGACGACGTAGAGATTGCCTTCCCAGACGCTCGGCGCGCCGCGCAGGGGGCCGCCCGGCTTCTTGCGCCAAACCTCGCTACCCGCAGCGGCGTCGATCGCCACCACGTCGCCCAGGCCGTTGGTCGCATAGACGCGCGCGCCGTCTACGCTCACGCCGCCGCCAAAGGCCGCGCGGCGATTCTCTTCGCTCTTGACGGTGGAAAGCTGCCAGCGCCGTGCGCCCGTGGCCGCGTCGAACGCGTGAACCGCGCCCTCGGTGTCCATCACGAACAGCGTGCCGTTCGCGACCACCGGTGCCGCCGCAAGCCGGGTACGGCCGCTGGTGCCCGGGATCCGCGCGGTCCAGATGCGGGCCGGCGTCTCGCTCAGCGCCAGATGGCCCAGTGCCTTGGCGGCGCTGCCGCCCGGCTGGCCCCATGCATCGTTCGCCGCGGCCGCCGGCACCACGACCTGCACTTCGGCGATCGTGGGATCGGCGACGATGCTCGTCTCCGACGCCAGGATCGGCACGCGCTGACCCAGCACCGGGGTCTTCTTGTCGCCACCCTTGAAGATGCCGCAGGCGCTCAACGCCACCAGCGCCGCCATTGCGACGGGAACCCGTACCGACTTCATCATTTCGCTTTCTTGTCCTCTCCGGCGTCCACAACGGCATCCACGCCCAGAACGCCCGCCATCTGGAGCGCACGCGTGCGGATCGCCCGCGGAACGCCATCCGTCTTCGAAATTTCGCCGTAGAGCTTGCCCGCTTCGGCGCGCTTGCCCAGGCGAAGCTGCGCGATCGCGACCATCTCGCCCGCGCTGCCGAACCAGGGGCTGTCCTTGACCGCCAGGCTGCCGAGCCGTGCCACCACCTGGTCGGGCTTCAGCGAATCATATTCGGCAGCGGTCTGGCGGATCAGCGCCAGGTCGCGAAACTCCTGCGGAACGCCGCCGTCCGCGGCAATCGCCGCCAAAATCGCCGCACCACCCTTCAGATCGTTCTTGGCGAGCAAGGCATCCGCCTGCGCGAAGCGCGCGGCCGCGCTGAACCCGCTCGAGCTCGACCCGGCGAGTTCCTTTAGCGGGGCCTCCGCTTCCTGGCCCTTATTCTCGCTCAGCGCCTTGACCGCGGCCTTGAGCTTCTCGCCCTCCTCGCCGCGGCGCCCGTCGCTATGGCTCTGCCAGTAGAGCCAGCCGCCGAACGCGATCAGCCCCGCCACCACCGCGACGATGATCCAGCGGCCGTAATTCTGCCAGACGTGCAACGCCTGATCCTTGCGCAGCTCTTCATCGACCTCGCGCATAAAGGCTTCGTTGCTTTGCGGGCTCAGCGCCAAGGGTCACTCCATCGGGGTAAGGGATTTCGGGCGCGGACCTTAGCCGCGGTCTCCGGGAAACGAAAGCCGGTCAATCCTTGGGCTTGTAGACTTGTTCGTCGCCCGGGAAGCTCCGGTCGCGTACCTGAGCGGCATAGGTTTCAACCGCGGCGGAAATACGGCCGGCCAGATCGTCGAACTTCTTCACGAAGCGCGGGGTGCGCTCGAACATGCCCAGCATGTCTTCGGTCACCAGCACCTGTCCGTCGCACTGGTTCGATGCGCCGATGCCGATGATCGGGCAGCCCACGGCCGCGACGATCTCGTTCGCCAGCGTCTCGACCACCCCCTCGGCGACGATCGAGAAGGCCCCGGCGTCGACGATCGCCTTCGCGTCGCCGATGATCTTGGCATATTCGGCATTGCCGCGCCCGCGTGCACCATAGCCGCCCAGCGCATTAACCGCCTGCGGGGTCAGGCCGATATGCCCCATTACCGGGATGCCGCGGCGGGTGAGGAACGCGACCGTCTCGGCCATCGCCTCCCCGCCTTCGAGCTTCACCGCAGCCGCGCCGGTCTCCGCCAGGATGCGGGACGCCGATGCGAACGCCTGCTCCGGGCTCGCCTCATAGCTCCCGAAGGGCATGTCGATCACGACGACCGCATGATAACTGCCCCGCACCACCGCGGCGCCGTGCGCGCACATCATCTCCAGCGTCACCGCCAGCGTTGAGGGCAGGCCGTAGATCACCTGCCCCAGGCTGTCGCCGACCAGCAGCACGTCGCAATGCGGGTCGAGCAGCTGCGCCATCCGCGCGGTGTAGGCGGTGAGCATCACCACCGGCTCCTTGCCCTTTCGCCCCTGGATCGCGGGCACGGTCAGCCGCTTCATCGGGGCCGGAGTCGGGTGCGCGCGGCTGGTGGAGGTGTCGAGCGTGAAGGTCGTGGACATGGCGCGGCGATAGCCGATCGCTTCGGGCCGTACCAGCGAAACGGCGCGAGGAATGTTTATCTGAATTGACTCTATGTTCGATATTCTTTACATCGAGTCGCATCAACCGAACATTCAGGAGGCAATGTGTCGTACCGGGAAAAAGTGCAATGGGCTTCGCTCGTGACGGGCCTGATCGTCTGGGGCATTTATTTCGCCCGCTTCGCCATGTCGCTTGCGGCCGGGCAGCCCAAGCCGGGCGATGTGCTGGGCGGATTCATCGGCGCGGTGATCGTGCTCGTGATCCTTCAGGTCGCGGCCATCATCGCCATCGCGGTCCACCGCCCGTCCGAGGCCGAGCTGCCCGCCGACCCGCGCGAGCGCGAGATCGAGGGGCGCGCCGCGATCGCCGGTTATATCGTGCTGTGCCTCGCCGTGTTCGCGGTCATGATCGCCACGCCGGTGCTCACCATTTCCGGTCCCGCAGCGCTCGGCCACCCGGGCGGCGCAACAGCGGCGATGCTGGTCGGCAATGCGCTGCTGGCTGCGCTGGTGTTCGCGTCGATCGTCCATTCGATCTGGCAGCTCGTCCTCTATCGTCGTCAGGCGTGAGCGGATCATGGCCACTCCCCCCATCACCAATCAGATCCGCACGCTCCGCTTCCTTGCGGGCGAGATGACGCAGGCCGAGCTCGGCGAGCGCGTCGGCGTCACGCGCCAGACGATCGCCGCGATCGAGCAGGGTAAATACTCACCCACGCTGGAGACCGCGTTCCGCATCGCCCAGATCTTCAAAAAGCCGCTGGAGGAAGTGTTCCAGTGGCAGGGGAAGTGAACGTCGGCGTCAGCTGACTGGCCGGAGCCGCGTTCCCCTATGCGCGGCTTCGGCTTCCCAGACGGCTCAGCGGAGCCAGCCGCGCTTCTTCGCGAACCCTGCGAACCAGAGCTGGAACAGCGCCATCGCGAATATGAATGCGGGGAAATAGGTGGTCCACACCCCCTTCACCTCGATGATGTCGGTGGCCGCGAACATGTAGCCGAACTGCACCATCACTGCGATCAGCGAGAGCAGATAGAGCGTCCCCGCCCATTTCGCGCGCATCAGCAGCCCGACCGAGCCAAGCAAGCCGGCGAGCACGGCGGTGACATAGGCGATGTTCAGCCACATCGGCAGCGCCTTGTAGAGCGCACGGTCATAGTCGGTTGCATTCGGGTCCATGTCCGGCCCGATCGCGAAATGCGCGTAGAGCGAGGCGCAGCCTGCCAGTCCCCACAGCAACAGGACAATGGCGACGATGTAAAACCAGACGGGTGGCTTCTGAGCAAATTGCGTTGCCATCGGAACTTCTCCCCTTTGGGCCGTTCGATGGTAACAGATTACCCTAGAGGACGAATTTTCCAATCATTTCGTCAGAGCAGCGCGGCGGCCCATTCCTCGGGCTTGAACCCAACCAGCACGCCGCCGCGATACTCGACCACCGGCCGCTTGATGATCGACGGGTTCGCCGCCATCAACCGCAGCGCCTTGGCCTGATCGATATCGGCCTTGTCGGCCTCGTCGAGCTTGCGAAAGGTCGTACCGGCGCGGTTGAGCAGTTTCTCCCAGCCCGCCGTCTCGGCCCATTTCGCCAGCCGCGCGGGATCGGCGCCTTCCTTCTTATAGTCGTGGAACGCGTAGGCGATCCCGTTGGCGTCGAGCCAGACCCGCGCCTTCTTCACCGTGTCGCAATTGGGGATACCGTAGAAGGAAATTGTCATCGGAAGTTGCACACCTGTCCTGACCAGATCGCCGTCACCTTGGCAGTTGGCTCCTTGCCGCTCAACAGCCCGGAAAGCTCCCCTGCGGTGAATTCCTCGCCGAGCGAGCTTTCGCTGATCTCCGCGTCATAGGCGCCGGTCAGCTCCTTGCGCGTCGATCCGATGCCGATCCCCGATGCCGTGGTCAGCTTCGCCCCGGCATCTTCGATGAACCAGCCGGCGAACTTGCCGTCCTGAAACCAGACCCGCAGCCCGCCCGGCATCCGCGCAAAGTCCATCGCGCCCTCCCCGCATTCGCGGTTCGATCCGCGCTCGGACGGCTTGTCCAGCGCGAGTGCCAGCGCATCCTCGACCGTTGCCCGATCAAGCCCGAACGCCAGCTCGCGCGAGCGGCCGCTGTTCGGATCGACTAGGCTCAGCGCGCCGGGAGCGAGGTTGAGGAGCGGCCTGTCGTCGGCTGGAAGTACTTCGGCTGCGTTGTTCGCCAGAGGCACGACCTGCTCCGCCACGGTGTTCGACGGCTCGACCGTGACGTTAGCGGGCTCGCCGCCACAGGCGGCCAGCAACAGGCATGTCGAGATCAGAAACGTGTTCCGCATCGACCCTCTCCTATGTCAGCGGCGCCTCGCGGCGCCGGGTCAACGCGGCGGACGTGCCCCGCACGCCCGCTTGATCGCGTTTACTCCCACTCGATCGTGCCCGGCGGCTTCGACGTATAGTCGTACACCACACGGTTGACGCCCTTCACCTCGTTGACGATCCGTGTCGCCACCCGCGTCAGGAAGCTCGCGTCGAACGGATAGACGTCCGCGGTCATGCCGTCGGTCGAGGTCACCGCGCGCAGGCCGCACACGCTGTCATAGGTGCGTCCGTCGCCCATCACGCCCACGGTCTTGACCGGGAGCAGCACCGCGAATGCCTGCCAGATCGCGTCATAGAGGCCCGCGTTGCGGATCTCCTCCAGATATACCGCATCCGCCTTGCGCAGGATGTCGCAGCGTTCCTTGGTCACCTCGCCCGGAATGCGGATCGCAAGGCCCGGCCCAGGGAACGGGTGGCGCCCGACGAACACGTCGGGTAGCCCTAGCTCGCGACCCAGCGCGCGGACCTCGTCCTTGAACAGCTCGCGCAGCGGCTCCACCAGCTTCATGTTCATGCGCTCGGGCAGGCCGCCGACATTGTGGTGGCTCTTGATCGTCACCGAAGGCCCGCCGGTGAACGACACGGACTCGATCACGTCGGGATAGAGCGTACCCTGCGCCAGGAACTCCGCCCCGCCGATCTTCTTCGCCTCTTCCTCGAACACGTCGATGAAGGTCTTGCCGATGAACTTGCGCTTCGCCTCGGGGTCGGTGACCCCGGCGAGGCCGTTCAGGAACAGCGTCTCCGCATTCACATGCACCAGCGGGATGTTGTAGTGGCCGCGGAACAGCGACACGACCTGATCGGCCTCGCCGCTGCGCATCAGGCCGTGATCGACGAACACGCAGGTCAGCTGCTCGCCGATCGCCTCATGGATCAGCACCGCGGCGACCGCCGAGTCCACCCCGCCCGAAAGCCCGCAGATCACCTTGCCCGTGCCGACCTGCTTGCGGATCTCCTCGATCTTGGTCTGGCGGAACTCCGCCATCGTCCAGTCGCCCTTGAGTCCGCAGACATGCCGCACGAAGTTCGCCAGCAGCTTCGCGCCGTCCGGCGTGTGCACCACCTCAGGGTGGAACTGCATCGCATAGTAACGGCGGGTGTCGTCCGCGATCACCGCAAACGGCGCACCGGCGCTCGCCGCGACAGGACGGAAACCCGGGGCAAGGCTGGTCACCTTGTCGCCATGGCTCATCCACACCTGATGCGTCTCGCCCTCGGCCCACAGGCCATCGAACAGCACGCAGCTGTCGGCGATCTCGATGAAGGCGCGCCCGAACTCGCCACTGTCGCCCAGCTGCACGTTGCCGCCCAGCTGCTGCATCATCACCTGCTGTCCGTAGCAGATGCCCAGCACCGGCAGTCCGCTCTCGAAGATCGCTTGCGGAACCCGCGGCGACCCGTCCTCGAGCACCGATGCGGGCGAGCCCGACAGGATCACCCCGCCCGGCTTCATCCGCTCAAAGGCCTCGGCGGCGGCGTTGAAAGGAGCGATTTCGCTGTAGACGCCCGCTTCGCGCACGCGGCGCGCGATGAGCTGGGTCACCTGGCTGCCGAAATCGACGATGAGGATGGATTCGCCCGGCTGTGTCATGGCGGGGCGATAGGCAGGTGCGGGCAGAGTGTAAAGGCGTCGGCGCCGCACTTATGCCCGATGCCGCGTTAACCATAATCGCAAACCCTTCCGAAGCGCGGATTGGCGTAGCTCCGGACCTATGAAGTCGAACCGGACCCCCCGCCGGATCGTCTTGTCGATGCTCGGCGCCGCTTCCCTCCTCGCGGCGCCGGCGTCGGCATCGATCCTCGATTATGTCGGCGAATGCGTGCCCTTCGCGCGCCAGGCCTCTGGTATCCAGATCTGGGGCGATGCCTGGACCTGGTGGGGTCAGGCGCAGGGCAAATACCAGCGCGGCGACGTGCCCGAAGTCGGCGCCGTCGTCGCCTTCGCCAAATCGAACGCCCTGCGTCTCGGCCATGTCTCGGTGGTCAGCCGCATCATTGAACCGCGCGTGATCATGGTCACCCATGCCAACTGGTCACGCTTCGATGGCAAGCGCGGGCAGGTCGAGCAGGATGTGACGCTGTTCGACGTCTCGCCTGCGGGCGACTGGAGCCAGGTCAAGGTCTGGTACCGCGACACCAAGGGCCTCGGCTCGACCACTTACCCGGTCCACGGCTTCATCTACGGTCGCCCGGCCAGCGGCGCGAAAGTCGCCCGCGCGCGTCCCGCTCCCGAACTGACCGGCGACCGCCCCGACTATGTCGGCTCGCTGATCGACGCCTACGCGCGGTAGACGCCCCCGCCCTTTCC
The DNA here is from genome assembly GCF_002797435.1 of Sphingomonas koreensis. Taxonomy (NCBI): domain Bacteria; kingdom Pseudomonadati; phylum Pseudomonadota; class Alphaproteobacteria; order Sphingomonadales; family Sphingomonadaceae; genus Sphingomonas; species Sphingomonas koreensis. Next base: position 299,120 of record NZ_PGEN01000001.1, read on the forward strand.
AAACCGGATCGTCACTCCGGCCGAATGCCGGGGTCCACGGCGCCGCAAACAATGCCCTGGAGCCTCTTGCGCCACCGCCTGACGCCCGGTGGATCCAAGCACAGGGCCGAAATGACGGTTGATGCGATGCTGGACGTAGCTCGCTGTACCCGCCAAACTCCCCGGATGTTCTTCTCCTTCGTCGACCAGCTCCGCGCCGCGGGCATTCCCGCCAGCATGAAGGAGCATCTCGTGCTCCTCGAAGCGCTCGACCGCGACGTGATCGACCGCACGCCCGAGGCCTTCTACTACCTTGCCCGCGCCACCTTCGTTAAGGACGAGGGCCTGCTCGACCGCTTTGATCAGGTCTTCGCCAAGGTCTTCCGCGGCATCTCCACCACCTTCGGTGCCCAGACCGCCGACCTCCCCGAGGACTGGCTCAAAGCCGTCGCGGAGAAATACCTGACGCCCGAGGAGATGGAGGCGATCAAGTCGCTCGGCTCGTGGGACGAGATCATGGAGACGCTCAAACAGCGGCTCGAGGAGCAGCAGGGCCGGCATCAGGGCGGCAACAAATGGATCGGCACCGGCGGCACCTCCCCGTACGGCAATTCCGGCTACAATCCGGAGGGCGTCCGCATCGGCGGCGAGAGCAAGCACAAGCGCGCGCTCAAGGTGTGGGACCAGCGCGAGTTCAAGAACCTCGATTCCACCCGCGAGCTTGGCACCCGCAACATCAAGGTCGCCATGCGCCGCCTGCGCCGCTTCGCGCGCGAGGGCGCGGCGGACGAACTCGATATCGACGCGACAATCGACGGCACCGCGCGGCAGGGCTGGCTCGACATCCACATGCGGCCCGAGCGGCACAATGTCGTCAAGCTCCTCCTCTTCCTCGACGTCGG